>JBKQHM010000179.1:0-6068 GCA_052148775.1 Isosphaeraceae bacterium
CGACTAGAGTTGTCACTACGCTTTTGGGGTTGGCGAGACCTCGCTCCAAGCGAAAAGCCTGGAAAAATAGAGGTTTTTGCGCGCAGGACCAGCCGGCCCCGGCTTCTTCACCCCAAACATAGGATAGGACGGGTCGCCGTCGGGTGCCAGCCTGGCCGCGTAGGTTTCCAGGTCGCGGCGCACGGTCGGGTCCGCGTTCTCGCAGACGATCAACGAGGCGCTCGTGTGATGGATGAAGACATGGCACAAGCCATCCGTCACGCCCGAACGTTCCACGGCCTGCTGGATCTGGCGCGTGATCTCGTGCGTTCCACGCCCGCGGGTATCGATCGTCAATCGTTCGCTGTGCATGCCGGCAGACCCCCGGATGTGTAACGGGACTCGCGACGGAGAATCGGGATCGATCGGGCACCCGGATGACGAACCGGCACGACCGGTCGGGCCAATCGAATATAACATCCAGACTCGTACGTGGGGCAACCGGAGCCGAGGTGGCCGTCAGGGGCGACGCAGCCGCTACCTATCCCGGCCGGGCTTCGCTCGCCACGATCTGGGATCGGGTCGAGTCCGATGATTGAGGCCTGGCCCCATCCGGCCCCTCGCATTACCCTGGTTGCTGAGCGTGGCTTGGAGAGCGGAAGTCACCGGCTGCTTCCGGGTAGGTGTTGCCTATCGATCAGGGCCTTTACTCCCCCTCCTGGAATGAGCAGTGGTTGCACCAGGCGTCGGGATGCCGCACGACGGCTCCGCTCGCGGCAACGCCATCCCCGGAGGACTATCCATGAGATCATTTCGGATCGCGGTGATTCCAGGTGACGGCATCGGCAAGGAAGTCGTCCCCGAGGGATTGCGCGTCCTCGAGAAGGCCGCCGACCGGTTCCATCTCGCCCTCGCGTTCAATCACTTCGCGTTCGCGAGCTGCGACTATTACCTGGAGCACGGCGCGATGCTCCCCGACGACTGGAAGGGTCTCATCGGCGGGCACGACGCGATCTTCTACGGCGCCGTCGGTTGGCCGGCGAAGGTGCCCGATCACATCTCGCTCTGGGGCTCCTTGATCCAGTTCCGCCGGGAGTTCGATCAATACGTCAACCTCCGCCCGGTGCGCCTGATGCCCGGTGTCCCATGCCCGCTGGCCGATCGCAGGCCCGGCGACATCGACTTCTACGTGGTCCGAGAGAACACCGAGGGCGAATACTCCGCCGTCGGCGGCCGGATGTTCGCGGGCACCGAGCGCGAATTCGTCGTGCAAGAAGCGATCTTCACGCGCACCGGAGTCGATCGCATCTTGCGATTCGCCTTCGAGCTGGCGCAGTCGCGCCCGAAGAAGCACCTGACCAGTTGCACCAAGAGCAACGGCATCTCGATCTCGATGCCGTTCTGGGACGAACGGGTCGAGGCGATGATGCCGGAGTACCCCAATGTGCGAGTCGATCGCTACCACGTCGACATCCTGACCGCGCACTTCGTCCGCAACCCACATTGGTTCGATGTGGTCGTCGCGAGCAACCTGTTTGGGGACATCCTGTCGGACCTGGGCCCCGCCTGCACCGGGACGATCGGCATCGCGCCCTCGGCGAACCTCAACCCGACGCGCCGGTTCCCGTCGCTCTTCGAACCGGTCCACGGCAGCGCCCCCGATATCGCCGGCCGGGGCATCGCCAATCCGATCGGCCAGATCTGGTCCGCGGCGATGATGCTCGACTTCCTCGGCCAGGCCCCCGGCGCGGAGACCGCGCGTTACAAGGACGCCCATGATGCCATCCTCCGCGCGATTGAACACGTCTGCGATCAGGGGCCGCGGACACGGGACATGGGCGGCACCGCGTCGACCGAGGAGGTCGGCCGGGCGATCGCGGCGGCGATCTGAGTGGCGACCGGCACAGGTGTTTGCCTGGGGTACGGCTTCGTCGCACCTTCTGTGGATCCGGGAGGATTGGCCGCCCTCGGGGAGGAGGCGAGGAGTGAGGGAATGGAGATCCAAGGGGGATCGATCAAGCAGGAATTACCGGAGCTCTGATCCGTGGTTCAATCGGCAATGACCCAAGGACCGAGACAGAGGGAGAACCGATGACGGCCAATCTCCCGGACAATTCCGGCGGGTTGCCCGCGGAGATCTCGGGGCAGCCGCCATCCCAGCCCGAACAACGGCTTCGGGCCGTATGGGACGCGATGGCAGTCGGCCTGCTCCTGGGACTCGTGGAGATCCATCTCAAGGACGGAACGGGACTCATCCTGCTCGGTTATTTCGTTGGCGGAGTCGTGCTCGGCCTACGTCATGCGGGGAGGGCGTCGCCCTGCTGGCCGATACTCGGTGTCAGCTTGTACGTCATCCATGTCGCCGCCATTGCCTGCGGTCGCGAGCCGCCCTACGTCGAGTCCGACTACCGAAACGCCGAAATGACCCTGGGGATGTTAGTCCCCTCGGGCCTGGGACTGCTCGTCGGGTCGGGCATCCGTGTCGCCCCCTCCGCCCATGGTTCATTCCGCTGCGCAGTGGGGCCTCCGGTGCGATTGCTCCCGAGGACGACGCGGGATCTGATGGTCGCGGTCGCTTGCATCGGCCTCGGACTCGCCTGCATCCACCGAATGATGGTGCCTCAGACCATCTATGCACCAGGATACGACGAGCGCAAGTTCCGTGCGATCCGCGAGGGGATGACATCCAAGCAGGTCGAATCGGCATTGGGGTCTCCTCTTCACAAAATCTCGTCGTCGGAGGATGGCAATGAGAATTGGATGTACAGCACCCAATATACATCTACCAGTGATTACCAGAGGCGATGGATTCTGATGAAGAACGGCCGGGTCGAACGCGTCATCTGCGACTACTGGGAAGACTGAAGCCGCCGTGGACACGAACGCTCGTGGCCCGCCGCCATTCTCCGGGGCTATCGCATGACACGTCGCCGGTCGCTCGGTGTGTGCCCGACCAATTCGGCGCGGCCGGCGTGACAAGCCCGCCGCATTTCCCGCCTGATTGAGGGGGAGATCATCGCGATGGCGCGGTTGTGTCGAGCCATCGCGGTGGAACTCACTATGAGCCGACTGCAAAGACAGTCGAAAGAATGCTCGACGGCATTACGAAGCCGCCCGAGCCTCATTCTCCCTTTCTGAAAGGGTTTAGCTTGATCGTGCCCGGGAGCCCATCTCCACGGCGGGCGATCGCCCTGCGCGCCGACGTGCTCGCAGACGATCGATCGCCGGTGTGAGAAATCCCGATGCGGGGCGACGACATGAGGATCGATCGGAGTGCGATGTCTCGGGATATCACATCGCGCTTCGAAGTGGCCCCTCCGGGTCCGGCTGGGCAGGACATCCTCGGTCGTGTGGGCGGCGACATTCAACAGATCCTGGGATGATTCCAGCCCTGAGGAGGCGACGCAATGTCTCGAGAATCGAATCGTTCGCGGATGGCCTGCGATGACGAGGACGTCGGCCCTCGGAGGGTCGGCATCGGATCGACGGGAATCCCCCTCTTCTTTCGTAGAGGGTTCTGGCTCTGGTTGGTGGCATTGACCGCTCTGATCGGGCTCGCGGACATCGGACCGATCAAGGAGGATGCGCGCCTGAGGATGGTCCCTGGAGAGGCCGGCCTTCACACCCGATCGGGGGTAATCTCGGCGGATGGGACGAAGATCGCGACGACGGATTTCGACGGATCGGTGGCGCTGCGGGATGCACGGAGCGGGTGGGCGTTCGAGCGATTTCCGAACGTGCCGGGTTACGTCCGGTCCTTATCGCTCTCGCCGGATGGCCGATTCCTGGTTTGTGCCGCGGACGGATCGGGCGTAACGATCTACGACCTGAACTCCCGGGGTGAGATGCGGCGTGTGGCGCTTCCCCTGGATCGCGTCTATCTTGTCGCATTCTCGCCCCACGGTCGGACCATCGCGGCAATTTCGGATCGAGATCGGCGGATCGTCCTCTGGAATGTGGCCGAGGAGCGGGTGACGCGGTCCTTGAACGTCCCCTGCCGTGTCGTGAGCGCGGCCTTCTCACCCGACGGACACGACCTGGCTACGGGAGGAATCGCGGCCGATTCGTCGATCATCCTCTGGGATCTCGAGACGGGACGGCCCCGCGTGGTTGGGAAGGCCGGTGTCATCATGGCCCTCGCCATTTCGCGAGACGGAAGCCTGATCGCCACGGCAAGCGGACACGAGCGTTCCGTTCGACTCTGGGATGTCCGGTCGGCAACATTGAAGCGGCAACTCGACGGACATTGCTGGGGTACGACGTCATGCGCGTTCGCGCCGGACGGGAGCACCCTGGTCACGGCCGGAAACGACGGCATGGTCCGGCTCTGGACGCTCTCGACCGGCCAGCAGAAGGCGGCCCACGACGGCGATGCCGGATTCCTCTGTAGCGTCGCGATCGCTCCCGATGGCCGTTGGATCGCCGCGATGGCCAGGGATGATTACGATCTGCGGATGTGGGAATACGAGGGGTCGGGTCCGGATCTGCTCCCGCGCGTCAGTCGACGATGATGACATGTTCGGGCTGTAGAATAGCGGATCAGACGGATCGATGATCGGTCTGACCCACCTTGAATGATTCTTGTGTTGCTTTCCATGTGGGGCCGGGTCGCAAAACCCGCTCCCCACATCGACTCGAGGGGCCTTCGGCGTCGCGGATCAATAACGGCCGCGACCGCCGCCGCCGCCGCCACCGTAGCCGCCGCGACCGCCGCCGCCACCACCACCGTAGCCGCCGCCGCCGCCGCTACGCGGCTCGCGCGGCTTGGCCTCATTGACCGTGAGGCGCCGGCCGTTGACTTCCTGGTCGTGAAGACCCTGGATGGCCGCCTGGGCCTCGGCCTCGCTGCTCATCTCGACGAAGCCAAAGCCCTTGCTCCGACCCGTGTCGCGATCCTGGATGACTTGCGCGCTCTCCACGATCCCGAATCCGGCGAACAATTGCTCCAGGTCAGCGTCGCCGACCTGATAGGCCAAGTTCCCGACATACAATTTCCTGCCCACGTCAATCTCCAGGAACAAATTAGAGACCCGTTGATGATCTCCCGGGTCGGAACGAATCGGGCCGACTCGGGCGGCCCATCCGGAGGGAAGGCGAGAGGGGCAGGCGAGGACAGAATCCCTGCGGATTGACGTCGCGGGCTCCTTCGGATTCCGACAGGACGATTATAAGCATCCTCCGCCCGCGAGGGATAGTGACATCCGGCCATTTTACGAACGGGCGATCGGCGTGGGATCGTGGAGTGTCCTTCGACGGCGGCCGAGAAACGGGATTCCGGATTTCATACTAGAAGATCCCTGATTCAAAGGATGTCTGATTCCCGATGCCGAACGAGGCTCGATGGGGGCTTTCCCGAGGAATCGACGGTGCGAACGAAGGGCGGGTCGAGGGAGGATTCCGGGAGTTCCGCTCTCGCCACGAGCGAGCGTGATTCCACAACCCTGATGTGCCCGCACATCGCGGATGCTACAATCATTCATCAAGAGTGGATCCGTCTTGGTCAGTGTGAGTTGCCTGGATTGACGAAGGGCCTGTGTGTAGACGCCGCAAGGCCGTTGGGTCGGCTCCTGGTCGATGGTTTGTCGCGGGCGTCGCGACGCAAACGCCGCAAAACATGAGCCCAGGACGCTGCCTCGCGCCGGGCAGGAGGAGGAGACCTTGGTGTATTTCGCCAGCATCGGTCCGACCCGAGGACCCGCATTGTATCGCGACACCCCGCCCACAACCGGCGTGATGGAGTCGCCCGAGACTGCGCCGCCCGTCGGCACGGCGACCGAGGCCGGATGGACCGAGAACGGCGTGGCGCTCTGGCGCCTGACCGTCAACGGTAATCCATTACCCGGCCGTTGGGCGATCGAAGGCCGACAGTTCATCCCCCAATTCAAATCGGCCACCGATCCGGATCGCGCCTGAGGAGCAGGACGGGGATAACCTGGCGAGCCATACGGCCGCAACCATTTGTACGGATTCTGATGAGTTTTGACTCTCAGAATCGGTAGGTGCATCGACCTAGGGACGCCACGATCTCGTGTTTGGACGGGTCGAGCTGCACCCCCAGGTGTACGCCCGAATCGCCGATTATGAGAGTC
>JBKQHM010000180.1:0-2756 GCA_052148775.1 Isosphaeraceae bacterium
CGACTAGAGTTGTCACTACGCTTTTGGGGTTGGCGAGACCTCGCTCCAAGCGAAAAGCCTGGAAAAATAGAGGTTTTTGCGCGCAGGACCAGCCGGCCCCGGCTTCTTCACCCCAAACATAGGATAGCTCGGCCGCCTTGAGCATCACGTCCGTTGTAATCGGGGCATAATCGAATCCGATCTTGAGCCGATCGAGCCGCGCGAGGCCCGACGTCGAGCCGGCGTGGATCAGCTTACGCCGTTCCTCATAATCGCAGATCTCCGGGACGAAAACGCGCACACCGGCCGCCAGCAGGTCCCTGGCCCACTGCTGGCACTGGACGGCCCGGGGAGTGCCACGCGGGTTGGCGACCATGCCCAGTGTTCCGGTGTCGAGGAAGACCAGCCGCATCAGCGGAACCGCCTCCGCGCGGAAAGTGGTTCCTCGTTGATGGCGGTCATCAGCGCCTCGAGGGTGGCGCGTTGCTCCTCTTCATCGCCCATCTCGGCGACCTCATCGAGCGCCCGGATCGCTTCGGCATTCCGCTGGAGGATCTCCTCTTCCGTCATGGGGAGCGCCCGGCCGTGGATATCGACCGAGCGATACGGTGAGACGGACTCGGGGCCAATATCCATCGATTAAATCCTCCTGCTCTGGATCATGCCATGCTGGCCATCGGTCGGTTGGTCCCAGGCAACGCCCAGGGACCCGACTACAAGTATAGCCGATGAAGGGCCTCGATCCAGGCGAAGCGAGCAAGGAGGTCATCAGCTCACTCTCCGCATGCGCTCCATGAACGCCATCTCGACATTGAACGCTCAGCTTGGTTCCGCAAGAACCCGAAGATAGAATTGGTATGGGGAACAAGGGTTAATCATCGTTGGTCGTGTTTGTTGTCGAGGAGCGTCGATCATGGCGGCCACAGTCTTGCTGGAACCCACGGACGTCTCGGCCCTAACCGAGATCGAACTTCCGGATGATGAGCAACTTTATGAATTCGTCGATGGCCGGCGAATCGAGACTCCAGCCATGAGCTATCATGCCGCACTCGTCGGGACGGAACTTGGCGGCGACCTGATCGTCCATGTTCGCCAGCAAACTCCGCGCCCGGGCCACATCGCGATTGAAGCGCTCTTTCGAATTCCCCTGAGGAAGGATGCCAGCCGGAAGCGTCGTCCGGACATCGCCTTTGTCTCCTCCGAACGCTGGCCCCTGGACCGTCCCACCTCTCGGACCGACGATGCCTGGGAGGTTGTGCCGGATCTGGTCGTTGAAGTCGTCAGCCCGACCGATTCTGCCGAAGGTCTCCTCGAAAAAGTTCGCGAGTACTTCCAGGCTGGCGTTCGATTGGCATGGCTCGTATACCCCAGCCAGCGCTGCATCCACGTGTTCGAAGCATGGAATCGAATCCGGGTCGTGACCGAGTCCGACACACTCGACGCAAGCGATGTCCTACCCGAATTCCGTCTGCCGCTGGCTCGCCTGTTCGAATCGATCGGACCGGTTGCCGACGAAGAGGCTTGAGCCCGCCCATCGAGTCCGTTTGCTCCCCGCAATTTGAAAACTCCCGGCCAGGCTCCATAATTGAACAAGAGCCGATCCTATCCGGGAGATCTTGCATCATGGGTGAAGTGCCGCGCAATCCGCCGATCGTGACTCCGCCGATCCGACTGGCGGTCTGCGTCTCGGGCGAGGGGACGACGCTCCAGAACCTGATCGACCGGATCAAGTCCCGCAAGCTCAAAGCGGAGATCGTGCAGGTCGTCGCCAGCCGGCCGCGGATCGGTGCGATCGCCCGGGCCGAGGCCGCTCGCATCCCCCTGGCACTGGCCAACCGCAACGCCCGCGGGCGGACCGACTTCAGCGCCTCGATCTTCGAGCCGATCCGCCATAGCAAGGCCGACCTGGTCATCCTGGGCGGCTTCCTCTCGTTGCTGTACATTCCGCCCGACTACAAGGGCCGCGTCATCAACGTGCATCCCTCGCTCATCCCCGCTTTCTGCGGCGAGGGCTATTACGGTTCGAAGGTCCACAAGGCCGTGATCGATTCGGGCGTGAGGGTCAGCGGCTGCTCGATCCACTTCGCCGACGACAATTACGACTCCGGGCCGATCATCCAGCAGTGTCCCGTACCCGTGCGGGAGGACGACACGCCCGAAAGCCTGGCCGCCCGCATCTTCGAGGAAGAATGCAAGGCGCTTCCGGAAGCCATCACGATGTATTCGCAGGGCCGGCTCAGGATCGAAGGCCGTCGCGTCCGCATCGCGCCCCGGTGAGGCTCCCTCACAGCAACACGTCCCCGAGCCCGCGCAGCCCGACCGGCTCCCGGCTGGCGAACGGCTCGGCGTGGCCCACCCCGATGAAATGCCCCCAGTACCGGGTCCGGTCGCAGACCGAATCGATGACCCCCGGCCGGCCTTCCGGCTGGTTGTCCACCAGTTGCGACCGGTAGCATCGCAGCGCCGCCACCTTGGCGTCGAGCTGATCGGAAATGTCGATCGCCAGGCTCGGCCGCTCGACGATCTTCAGGTGGA
This sequence comes from Isosphaeraceae bacterium, assembly GCA_052148775.1. Taxonomy (GTDB): domain Bacteria; phylum Planctomycetota; class Planctomycetia; order Isosphaerales; family Isosphaeraceae; genus CAVZRC01. Next base: position 2,515 of record JBKQHM010000180.1, read on the forward strand.
CGCTAAAATAGTACAAGATCCGCGCCGGGTGGAAGGGTTCGCCGGGGATGTCGGACTTGCTCAGCTTGCTCCAGAACCGCGCGTCCTCGACCAGCTTCGTGGCCGCGGTATGGTCCGGATGCGCGTCCTCCCAGTAGGGGGCGAAGAGCAGCCGGGGCCGGACCCGGCGGAAGACGGCGGCCACGGCCCGCCGGTGGATAAAGGTCGGTTCCAGGCTGCTGTAGGGCAGCCCCAGGATCTAC
>JBKQHM010000181.1:0-3002 GCA_052148775.1 Isosphaeraceae bacterium
GCACCACGGGCATTGCGCTGGTTTGCACTCCTGTGCAACATTTCGACGGGTCGCCCTTCCCGATCTCCGGGGACGACAGGGAGTTGGCGTCGCGCCACGAACGGTCCGGACGAGGCTGGTCGCGGGCGGCAAGACCCGTCTCGTCGTCGCTCGCGGCCGTTGATGACCCGACTCGCCCAATTGGTATCCGGACGAACAGCCTGTCATGGTCCCCACCTCGTCGGGAATCGATCGTGCATTCACCGTATACTGTTAGAATGCCGTCATTTTGCAATTTCATGAATGCACCTATCGCGGATTCGGGCCGCTGGTCTCCCGAACCCTCGACCACGAAAGAAGATAGAAAATCCGAAAAAAAATATAATTTGCGCGCAGCAGACCATGGTGCGCGCTCTGAATCCGAGTCCCAGGCTACGATTTCCTGATTGAGACCGAGCGTCTTCGTCGGATCGATCTCGCACCCAGAGTCCATCCTGTACCCATCACGGCCGCCGCCGCGACCGCAGCAACCAGCGTTCTGGTCCGGTCGGGAAACGGATCCCCGGCCAACTCGTGCCAGGATCTGTCTCCCGACCCATCGGCTTGACGATCCGCTCCCAGGTCCCCCAGCGCGGCATCGACGGCCCGCGCGGTGTCCTCTCGGCTATGGATGGACCCTCCACCCACCGGCACGGCGGGATCGGCTGTCGCGGCCCCGGACGTCGGGCCGGGTCTGGACCGGGCATCGGTGCGATCTCCGCTCTCAGGGCGGGCCGGCGTGGGGGCGGGAGCCGCGGCCTTTTGGCCATCCACCGGCGGAGCCGCCGCATTCATGTCCTCCGCCCTGGGCGATCGGCCCTCCAGCTCCAGGATCGCAGTGCGCGCCCGTTCCCAGGACCGCTCCAGTCCGATGGCCAGCCGCTCCCAGGCCGGCGCCCACTCGACGATCGCCGCCGATGCCTGCTCGTCCTCCTCGATCGGCTCGTCTGCCGAATCACTAGGGTCGGCGTTGGCCAGTCTCGACCCCTGGCCCGGCCCGCCGGAGCTGCCGCCCGACGACGACGAACCGCCGCCGGACTCGATCTCGACCACCGAGACCGTCAGCAGCGTGGCCGCCAGGTCCAGCGTCGTACCCGAGAGGCTCAAGAGCTGGGCCACCTGCGCCACCGAGCCGCTGGTCGCCTGCGACAGCACCCCCGCCGCCGAGCCCTCGGTGGGCGTGACGCCCCCGCCGCTCAGGCCGCCCTCCGCCCCGGGCCCTTCCAGGCCGCCGGGGCCGGCGCTGAGGTCGAAGGCCAGGTCGGTCGCCGCCTCGTGGCCAGCCGTGCTCACGTAGAAATTCAGCAGGCCGTCGGAGATCCCGCCGAAGCTCAAGCCGGTGGGGTTGGGCACCTCGGCGCTCGAGACGGTCTGAGACAGGGTCAGGCCGCTGGGTCCGCCCGCCAGCAGGGCCAGTTGGCCGTCGGCGTTGTTGCCGACCACCAGGTCGGTGAATCCATTGTTGGTGAATGCGAACCCCGTAGTGGGCGAATCGCCGCCGGTGGGGAAGCTCTGCGCCTGCGGGCTGGCCGAGCCGATCCCGGAGATCAGTGTCCCATTGTTCGAGCCGGCATTGAGCGTGGCCAATCCCTGGCCGAGACCGTTGAAATCGCCCAGGAACAGCGAGGACGGGGCCTGGCCGACAGGAATGGTCGTGATCGCCGACGGCTGGTCGTTGAAGAACGCGCCGCCGACGCCGGGGAAGACCTGGACGTTGTTGGACCCACTGTTGGCCACGGCGAGGTCGGTCTGAGTGTCCCCCAGCAGGTTGCCCACGGCCATCGCGACCGGTCCGGCGTCGGTCTGGACCCGCGGCCCGCTGATCATCGTCCAGCTCGACCCTTTGCCCTCACCCAGCAAGACCGAGACGTCGTTGGAGCCGGTGTCGGCGACCAGGAGGTCGGGCTGGCCGTTGAGGTCGGCGACCGTCAGTCCGGTGGGGTCGGTGCCGACGGGGAAACCGGCCGTGCCGTTGATGGGCGAGCCGAACTGGCCATTGCCCAGGCCGGGGTAGACCAGCACGTTGTTGCCGCCGCTGTTGGCGACGATCAGGTCGGGGATGCCGTCGCCGTTGAGATCGGCCAGCTTGACGGCACCCGGCGCCAGCACGTCGCTGGACTGGCTGCCGATGACCGCGGGGCTGCTGGTGTTCTGGCCGGTGGTGCCGTAGACGACCGAGACCTGGTTGAGCGACTGGTCGGCGAAGATGAAGTCGGGGACGCCATTGCCGGTGAGGTCGGCCACGGCCAGGGTGATTTCCTGCTTCACCGGCTCGAAGGGGCGGAAGGTGCCGTCGCCGTTGCCGACGAGGATCAGCACGTCGCCATAAACGTTGCCGATCACGAGGTCGAGCTTGCCGTTGCCCAGCAGGTCGCTCACGGTCAAGCCGGTGGGATCGACGCCGGCGTCGTAAGTCACCGGAGACGAGAAGCCACCTTTGCCATCGCCCATGTAGATGCTCACCCCACTGGTGGTGAGGACCGCCAGGTCATTGATGCCGTTGCCTGCGAAGTCGGCCTCTCGGACGACCGTGGCCGCGCCCGGGGTCGGGATCGAGACGGGATTGGCGAATCGGCCGCCGCCTAGCCCCGCGAGTACATCCAGCGTGTGCGATCCGGGGTTGATGGTCACGAGATCGGTGGGAGCGCCGGGCGTGAGCGGCCCGGCGGCCACGCCCGCCGTCGCGTCGAAGCCGGTGATCTCGGGGGTACTGCCGGGATTGACTACAGAGAACCCGGTCCCGGCGTGATAGGGCACGACGGGCGCGAAAGCCCCACCGCCGAGGTTGCGGAGGACGCTCACCTCGCTGGACAGCTTGTTGGTGACGACCAAGTCGAGCACGCCGCTGCCGGTGGTAGCCCATGTTTGGGGTGGCGCATCGTAAGTCCTTGCGGCGCAAGGGTCGGATTTTCCATTAGTCACTACATCACCGTATTCTCCCCCTCCGACGGCGCCGGCGGGCGTTGGCCGACCAGCTTCAGCGC
>JBKQHM010000182.1:0-23246 GCA_052148775.1 Isosphaeraceae bacterium
TCAGATCCAAACGCCGCCTGGTGTATGAGTCTGTTGATGCATCGAACAAGGATACGAACGAATCGAAAAGCGAAACAAAACTGGAGGGAACTCCATTGCTGTCGCCAGCTTGATTTTCATCAGCCCACCCTCGGGGTAGGCCATCCTGCGAGCTTCGTCTCTTCGACGCGCTGAGGTATCGGAGACGGGAGACCAAATCACTCGTATCGGATTCAACTCGGACTTCGGATCAGCCCAGCGTCTGAAGGACCGGCTCGACCTGATTCCTGGCGCCCGGTTCCGCCTGGGGAAACCACTTCCGAAAGATGACGTGCGAGGGGATGTAGAAGACAACCGGGAAGCCCACGAGAAAAATCGACAACCAGAGCCAGGCCGGTATCCAGGTCTGGGGTGTCCTGTCACTCAGCCCATGGACGTAGTTCAGGTTCACGGCGAGATTCGGGTTGTCCGTCGGGGCCGGCGGCGCGGGGGCCAGGAAGAAGGAGGCCAGCAAGATCGCGGTGCCGATCGCCGTCCACCCGGCGAGCGCCCGACGATCGTAGCCCAATCGGCAGACGCCCCAGATCAGCACGAATGGCAGCCAGCCGTGAAACCCGGAGAGCCCCCGGACGAAGAGGGGCAGCTTCGGGTCGAACATGTAGCCGGTCATCCCCGTGATCCGCGCGCCGGTGAGGAAATCGCAGACCCAGAGCATTTGCGGCAAGGCGATGCCCACCGCCGGCAGGCTCATCACCAGGGGATTCTCGGTCCATAACGCGACCAGGGTGATCAGCAGGGCCACGTCGCAGAAAAACAGGAAGTTCCAGGGGGAGTACGTGACCCAGTAGTAGGGCACCAGGACGGCCACGAACGCGGTGTAGGCGATCTTCAAGGCCATCGGTATGCGATGTCGCGGTGACATGAACCGGCTCCCGTCGCGATGAGTTTGATGGCAGACTCGTGATTCCTCTCTCTACCAATGGGAATCGCACGTCGCGACGTGCCAGGAGGAATGCCGGATTCGTTCATGTCGGGCCGAGGCCCGCGAGCTGTCGCACGGCCGCATGGGCCTGGCTGGTGACGTGCTCCCAGCCGTCGCGGCCGTTCGCGACCGACTCGAAGACCAGCGGCGCCCCGATCTTGAGCCGGATCTTCCGCGGGCGCGGCCATCGGGTCTCGGGCGGGAACGCCTGGAAGGCGCCGTCGAGGTGGCAGGGGATCACCGGGACCGTCGTGCCGGCGATGAGCATGCCCAGCCCCACCTTGAACGCCTGGAGCGATCCGTCCCGGCTCCGCGTCCCCTCGGGAAACAGGATCAGTCCGCAGGGCTCATTGACGAGCCGCTTCCGCAAGTCCTTCAAGGCGTGCGAGCCGCAATTCTTCCGCCACATCGGCAGCGCGTTGAGCAGCGTGGCCGAGAAGAGCGACGTGGCGGACGTGTTGAAGAAGACGTCGCCCGCCGCGACCGGGAACACGCGATCGCAGAGCCGGCAAGGCAGGACCGAGGCTAGCACCAGCGCGTCGAGATGGCTGGTATGGTTGGCGATCATCACGAACGGCGGCTCTTCAGGAAACGGGCTCTCCGCCGCGACGGACAGCCGATGATAGGTCGTGAAGAACGCCTTGGTGGTCAGTCGCCAGGCCAGGTGGCCCGCCGTCTCGAACAGGCCCGGCTCGCGCCGCAGGCTCTTCGCCCGCTCGATGGGCGGGAGATCCAGATCGCGAGCGGGTTCATAGTTCCAGGGCTCCATGGCTCACCCCCCACCGGTGAAGTGCGTGAAATGATTGACCAGATGGAACATGGCCGGCGTGGAAAGGAGCAGGCTGTTGGCACGATCGAGCACGCCGCCATGGCCGGGGATCATCGCCCATGTCTTCGAGATCCCCGCGTCTTGCTTGATCGCGGCGACGGTGAGGTCGCCGAGCTGGCCGCCGATGCTGATGACCAGTCCCAGCACCAGCCGCTGGACAAACCCCGAGAGCTCGCCCTCGGGGAAGACGATCCCGCTCAGCCAGAAGACCAGCATCGACGTGAGCGCGATCGCACCCAGCGCGCCGGAGACGGTCTTGTCCGGGTTCGTCCGCGGCGCCAGCTTCGGCCCGCCCAGCGATCTGCCCACGACGTATGCGAACACGTCGTTCATCTGCACGGAGAACACCAGGAGGAGGATCAGCGAGCGGTAACGTGTGTCGTTGGTCATGAAACTCAGGTGGCCCAGGCACGTCCCGAAGAGGATGAACCCGAAGATCGCCAGGGCCACGCGCTGGATGTATCCCTTGGGCCGGTCGAGCGACGTGGCCACGGCCGCGATCACGACGATGCTCATGGGCGTCAGCGCCACGAACAGGCGATACCAGCGGTCGGCCACGGCGAACGCGAGCGCCAGGATGCCGATCGCCACCAGGAGGCACATCAGCTTGTCGCGGAACAGGCCGGTCGCCGCGGCGAACTCGGCGAAGCAGAGCAGGCTGAGAGCGGCGACAGCCAGGATCGTCCAGGCTGCCCCCAGCAGGACCGGGAGCAGCACGATCGGCACCATGATCAGCCAGGAGACGTAGCGCCGCCAGAGGTCGTGACGCAGGGCCGGGTCGAGGCCGAGCAGGCGACCCAGCAAGAGGATGATCGGGGGTGATACGGCCAGGAGCAGGATCAATGCACCGAGGATCCACAAGACGGCCGGCTCGTACATGGCCTGGCGAATGTCGAAGAGTCGTTCCCAGGCTTTCGAATTCATGGTTTCCTCGCCCAGGGGCCTCGGATGCGGTCGGGCTCGCTTGGACCGACGGTTGATTCAAGTCCGAACGACATCGATGCGACTACGAGGAAGATGGCGAATGGGCCCGATCTCGTGCCAATCCCGCGCGAGAATCGGAGCCGGACCGGCGGCGACGCCAATGAACGACGGGTGATCCCTCGTGGACCAGATCAGGATATCGGAAATCCTCCCCGAATTCATCAGCACAAGGCGATCGAGGCCGAAGTTCGAAGGACAGGGTCGCCTCATCCCGGGGCTCCCGGGTTCGGTCCGTAGCCGAGGCGCGGCGAGAAAACCCGTGGGGATCTTGCGAGTCCCGACGGTTCCGGGAGAAGATATGACGCCGGCAAGAAACTCGGTCGGACTGTCCGCCGGGCGTGCATGGAAAAACAGGCCGGCCTTCCCGGACGAGTTGCGTCGCGTTGCCCACGGAGTGACCGAAGATGTTCGATCTCAGTGCGGTTCAAAAGAGCCTTTCCGAGTTCGGTCTGGACGGCTGGCTGCTCTACGATTTCCGGGGCAGCAACGTCCTGGCCCGTCGGGTCCTCGGCCTGGATCAGAAGCCTGGCTCGCGACGGATCTTCTATTTCATTCCCGTGCAAGGAGGACCGCAGAAGCTGGTCCACCGCATCGAGACCGGCGCGCTCGACGAGCTGCCCGGGGGCAAGACGATTTACCTACCGTGGCAGGAGCTGGAGGCCGGCGTGGCGGCCATGGTCAAGGGCTGCCGTCGCGTCGCGATGGAGTATTCGCCGCGCGTCTCCAACCCGTACGTGTCGCGCGTGGACGCCGGGGTGATCGAGCTGGTCCGCGACCTCGGCGTCGAGGTCGTCTCCTCGGGCGACCTGATCCAGCAGTTCGAGTCGACCTGGGATGACGAGCAGTGGCAGATGCATCGGGACGCCGAGAAAGTGACCTGCTCGGCATTCGACCTCGCGTTCGGACTGATCGCCGAACGCGTCCGAGGTGGGGGGACCATCCGCGAGACCGAGGTCCAGTCGACCATCATGGACCATTTCCATCGCAACGGACTGACGACCTACAGCCCACCGATCATCGGCGTAGGTCCCCACAGCGGCGACCCGCATTACGAGCCGATCGTCGGCAAGGATGGTGTGATCGCCAAGGACGATTTCGTCCTGATCGACCTCTGGGCGAAGCTCGACCGTCCCCGTTCGGTCTACAGCGACCTGACGCGCGTCGGCTTCGTCGGCGAGACGGTACCGCAGCGTTATGAGGATATCTTCGCGATCGTGGCCCGCGCCCGCGATGCGGCGATTGCCTGCGTCCGCGATGCGTACGCATCCAATAGGCCCCTCCAGGGCTGGGAGGTCGACGCGGCGTGTCGCAAGGTGATCGATGATGCCGGATTCGGCAAATATTTCATCCACCGCACCGGGCATAACATCGGCCAGGAAGTCCACGGCAACGGCGCGCACATGGACAACCTCGAGACCCACGAGGAACGCCTCGTCTTACGACGGACCTGCTTCTCCGTCGAGCCGGGGATCTATTTCGAGGAGTTCGGCGTACGCAGCGAGGTCAATGTCTTCGTCGACAGCGGCGGGACCGTGCACGTCACCGGCGGCCTTCAAACTGAGGTCTTGCCGATTCTCCGGTCTTCGTGATTCGCCGAAACCCTGTCGATTCGATCGGTTCCGCATCCTCGATCGGCGAGGAAGGAGTGGAGCTACCCGGCCAGGATTCGAACCTGGAAAAACAGGACCAAAACCTGTTGTGATACCGTTTCACCACCGGGTAGTGGAGCAATCATTTTATCGATTGTGGGGACAGGGGGGAAGGCTAGCCCGCGCAGGAAACCTCGCCCTGACTCTTCTGGACCTTGTAGGCCAGGTTTTCGAGCTGGATGCTGAGGTCGACCGCCACGAGGTTGACGGAGGGCGGCACGACCAGCGGGACCGGTGCGAAATTCAGGATCCCACGGATCCCGCTGGCGACCAGCAGATCGGCCACGCGCTGGGCGACCTCCGCCGGCACGCACAAGATGGCCAGGTCGATTTTTCGCAGGGCGACCACCTTCCGCAAGGATTCGATGGGCTCCACGATCAAACCGTCGTGATCCTGCCCGATCTTGCCGGGGTCGTTGTCGAAGAGCGCGACCACATGGAAACCGCGGGTGCGAAACCCTCGATACTTCAACAGCGCCCGGCCGAGATTCCCCAGGCCAATGAGTGCCAGCGGCCAGTCATGGTCGATACCGAGGATATGTCTCAGTGCGTCGATTAGCTCGTCGATCCTGTATCCGATCCCCGGATGGCCGAACTGGCCGAAGAATGCGAGATCCTTCCGGACCTGAGCGTTCTTGATGGAGAGCGGCTCACCGAGCTGGCTACTGGAGATCGTCGTGCGGCCTTGCCGCTGATAGGCCTCGAGTTGCCTCAGATAGAGACTGACCCGGCCGACGACCGCTTTGGGCGCGATCTTCGCTCCCGAGGGCTCGCGTTCTCGGTCAGCCACCAGCGAGTCTCCGCGGCGGACAAGGGTGCCGCTGTAGCACCGGATGTGTATCGACGGCAAAATCCATGCCATCACCGATTGCGACTGTAACGCTGGACCGCCGGAGTGGTCAATACTGGCTATGCTCATTCTTCGGGAAAGCCCGCCGCGATCCGCCAGGGCCGGGGCAGACGCCCGCGGATATGGATGTCCCCGCCGATCCGGTCGACTTCCGGATCGAGGAGCCGGATGGCCTCATTCATGAGGTTGCGCCCCGCGCCGCGTGCGGCGGTCCGGGGATGATCCCCCCCCTCGATGATCGTCGCGATGAAGACTTCGACGGCATCGACGAGACCCTCGTCGAGGAACGAGCCCAGGATCCGGCCGCCCCCCTCGACCAGGACGTTGGTCATCCCGCGCCGGCCCAGTTCCTCCATGAGCCGCGCGATCGGGACCGTGCCGGAGCCGCCGAACGCGAGGATGTCGCATCCCATCCGTTCGAGCTCCTGCCGACGGCCCGTCGGCGCCCGATCCGTGACGGCGACGATGACCGGAAACTCCCCTGCGGTCCGCGCGAGCCGACTCCCGGCCGAGAGGCGTGCCGTGCTGTCGATCACGACCCGGGCCGGAGTCCGGGGGCCCGGGGGCCGGGCCGTCAAGAGCGGGTCGTCGGCCTCGACGGTTCCGATCCCCACAACGATCGCATCCATACGCCCGCGAATTTCGTGGACGAGGCGGCGTGAAGACTTCGACGAGATCCATCGGCTGTCGCCGGATGCCACGGCCGTCTTGCCGTCGAGGGTCATCGCCCACTTGGCGAGGACGTAGGGCAAGCCGGTCGTCAGCCGCTTCCAGTAGGGGGCATTGAGCGATCGAGCGGCCTCGGCCTCGCAGCCGACCTCGATCGCCACGCCCGCCCGTTCGAGGATCGCCAGACCGCCGCCGTTGACGGCCGGGAATGGGTCGCCGACCGCGACCACGACCCTTGCGATGCCGGCGGCCAGGATGGCATCCGTGCAGGGCGGGGTCTTGCCGAAATGACAGCAAGGTTCGAGCGTGACGTAGAGCGTCGCCCCCCCAGCCGATTCCCCAGCCTGCCTGAGGGCGATCACCTCCGCGTGCGGCCCGCCGAACTGTTCGTGATGGCCGAAGCCAACCATGCGTCCCTCGCGGACGACGACCGCGCCCACCATCGGGTTCGGCTCGACCGCACCGAGCCCTTTCCGGGCCTCGGCCAGGGCAAGGCGCATCCAATCTACGTCCTCGAAGGACACGCTCATGGGCTCCCGGGGCTCCGTCGGCTCAGGGTCCGTGAAAGACTGGGTTGCGGATTCCAGGTTCCGGATTCAGGAATGATAAACCCTTGCCGCATGAAGGTTTTTCTCGACTCGCCATTCGGAATCCGACATGGGGAATCGATTCGTCAGCGGCCTCTCAGAAAGGTGCGTCCGACGGCGAGGTCGGCGCCGGCTTGCGCTTGGCCGGGGTCGTGCCGGGTTTCTTCGGGGTCGGTCGCGGGGCCTTCTTGGCCGCAGAGGCCGACGGATGGTGGGACGCCCCGATCTCGTCGGGGTAGGGGAAAACCATCCGGTAGGCCCAGGTCAGCCGATGGCGGGCCTCGTCGGGCGGATACTGGTCGACCACATGCTGGAGCCAGGGGGGAAGGCCCGTCACAAACTCTGTCAGTTTATCCGGTTCGACCGATTTGACCTTCGTCCTCGCCGTGTAAAGATTGACCGCCTGCCGCCGGTGTATGGCCTGACGAATAGCGTCCTGTTTCTTCCGCGCGGCCTCCTTCGCGGGATCTTCCCCCCCCTTGTTGCGCGCCCCCTCCTCGAGCAACATCACCGGCCTGACCTTGCGCCAGTAATCCTCGACCTCGCGAATCCAGTACTCTTCGTCGAAGTCCGCCGGCTTGGTCTCCTGCGGGAGGGCGGGCTTCAGCGAGTTTCCCAACAGGAACAGCGACTTACGCCGGCCTTTCCCCTGGGCGATCCGTTCGATGCGCTCATGTTGAGTCGCATCCGACTCCTTCCAGATTCTGTAGGCGGAGGCCAGCTCGAACGGAGACATCTCGCCGACCTCGGCGATCCGGAGGAACTCGGGCGTCTCGGACGAGGGTACGGGATGCTGGGCGGCCAGCTTGCGGATCGTCGCCAGGCGATCGTCGGCCGGCTGGGCCAGGATCTCCTCTCGACGATTCTCGGGCAGGCTATCGAGCCAGTTGTGGTATCGCCGAAGGACCCAGAAGTACTGGGCGCGTTGCTGGGGGACGAGTTGCGTGATCTGCCGGTCGAGGTCGCGGACGGCCTGCTGTTTCTCGGGTGTCAATTCCAGGTCGAATTTCTGCAAGGTCTGGAGGAGCCTGGAGCGATGCTCCGCCGGCATCGCTCTGATCCGCAACGAGTTTGGGTCGGGATCGGCCACGGCTGCCACCAGGACTACGGCGAGGGCCGAAACCCCAACCATCCCGAATCTTCGTATCCACCGGGTCTTCTTATCGAGAATCATGGTGTTGAATCGGGCGGCGGGGGAGGGTTCCCCGGGCGATCGTCCCGGGCCTGTTCCGACACGAATACTCAACGGGGATTGGGTCCGAATTCGGAGGAATCTGCCAGTTGGCTCAGGAATTCGAACGAGCCGACCTCCAGATATTCGTCCATGTGTTCGATCATCGAGAGATCGCGGGCCAGGCGCGCCGAGGGATCGGGCCAGATCCACCGGGTGCCCGCATAGCCCAGTCCCAGACTCGCGGCCGCCAGCATGAGATACGCGACAACGTGGGCGGTCATCGCGGTCCATGCCTTGAGACGAGGATCCCACGTAGGGTTCTTCGTCTCCTGCCGACGGATCTCGGTGAGAGTCCGCTCGGTGAACTGCGGGTCGAGCTCGGGCAACGGCAGGTGACCCAGCAGCTCCCAGGTCTTCTTCAGCATCTCCACTTCACGCCGACCCGTCGCGCTGTGGGTTAATTTGGTCGCGAGTGAGCGGGAGATGCCCTCCGGCAATTCACCGTCAATATAGGCAACCAGATCGGCACGTTCGTCCGGAGTCAACCTGAGCTGTTCAGGCCCCCTCGACATGGCTCACTTGGCCTCCTACAAGTCATCCCTCGGGGGCACTCCCGGAAGCCCGTGGCGGTCCCGGGTCTTGATCGACAAAAAGCCGATGCTCCAACCCAAGACACTGGAGAGCGAGAGCGCGAGACGATCCGCCGTCGCACTCAAGTGCATGATGGATGGATCACCATAGGCTCTGGACGATCGGTCTAGAACATGCCACCGCCCATGCCACCGCCCATGCCACCGCCCATGCCACCGCCCATGCCACCGCCCATGCCACCGCCCATGCCACCGGCTCGTCCCGTGCGGGGTCCTCCACCCCGTCGTCCCGCAGTATTTGCGTTTTGTTTCCGCACCTGACGCGACGCCAGGTCGGGGAAATACTGGGCGGCGCGATTGTAGTAAAGTGAGGGACCCGCTCCATCGGTATTCGAGGGGTCATGTGCGAAACGGGACGCACGGGCGACGCGTTCCTGACCCTGCTGGGAATACGGGTGGAGTGGATCGTAGTTGTCGGAGTAGGGAGAGACGGGGTTATAGAGGGGCCGACGATCCTGTTGTGCGTAATATTGCCGGGCAACCATGGCGTTGTTCACGGAATCGAGCGGCCCCGGTCGCATCGATTGGAGTTGCTGGTTAGGGAGGTAGATCGCGTAATAAAAGGTAAAGGGATCGTTGAGGATCCCACCTGTACCCAACCCGGCTGTTGCGGCGGACTGTGCCTCCGCACTGCCGGGGAAAACCGACAGACAGACAACAACCGCGAGGGTCGTACCGGCTGCAAGAACGAGTTGCCGTCCCATGTTTATCACCCTTTCTCGACGTAAGGGTCGAGCTCAGACGGGCGACCTTGCTGTTCAGGATAAATTCATCTCGGCGGGCCGGACTGACCGGACCATCCGTCAAACCTGGTGCAGCCCGTTCACCAGACTTCGGGCCGACGAGTCATCCGGTACGAGACGAATCTCATCGGGATTTCCTCGGCCCATGGCGTCGGCTAAACTCTCTATCATAATCAGGATAAGCCATTCCACAAGTCAGGACCCCAAAAAACCGTGTTTTCTGGCGGGTTGATTCAACTCTGTGGAGGCTCAAAAGTCGACCGTGAGGAGCGAGGATCACAAGGGGTTCAGTGATCCCCTCGGCTCGATCCGTGCCGGATCACGGGACCTCTGCCACCCTCAGTCCAGGATAACACACGGCGATCCTCAGACGGAGATAATTCAACATGACGTTCGTGCAACAAGCCGCTTGGTCTGGGTTAGGGGAGTTAACGGCGGCGATCTCGTTCGGTGCTTCCTATTATGTGGGGCTGGTGCTGCTGAGCATCATCATGATCGCGCTCCTCGTCAAGGCCTACCGCGTCTGGGAGGAGCTTCACGACGTGGAGGAGCCTGATTCCCCGGCCGACTTGCTGGATTCATTCGAGCAAGCGCACTCGGAGGGCGAATTGGATGCCCAGGAACTCGATCGACTGCGGAAGGTCCTTCTCGAGGGGCAGGGAGCCTCGGGAGTTCGAACCCTCGCGCCGCCCGGTCCGAGACCCAAGGCCGCGACGAGCCGGGTGTCGCAGGCTGAAGGCGGCACCCCGACGATCGAGCCGTCGCCGGATGACAGGCATCGCGAGGCGTCGTGAAGACGCGCCGGCGCGAGTCGCCATCACGAAAGCCTGACGACTCCTCCGGTGCGGACACTCTCGACCTCGGCCAGGCAGAGGCGAAGGGCCTGCCTCGCGAGGTCTCCCGAAAGTCGCGGCGCGGGACGGCCGGTGGACACGGCCTCGACGGCGTCGGTCAGTTCCCGGACGAATCCGTCGACCGGATCGCCGGATCCCAGTTCGGGACGCTCGACGGTCCCATCCGGTCGGATGACCGAGAGCGGCATCGCCACGTGGCCCTGCCCCCCCAGGTTGGCGAACTCGAACGCGAGGGTGGCCTCATCCAGGTAGATTTCGAAGCCGTGGGTGAACGGACGCCCGGCCTGGCTCAGTGCCCCAGAGACGCAGGAGACCGCGAGATTGGGAGTATCGTAGAGGTATTGGGTCGTCAGGTGCACCACGGCGCCGTTCTCGACGACCCCGCGCGAGTGGACGGCCGACGGCACGCCGCAAAGTAAACTGACGAAATGGGTATCGTGGATATGCAGGTCGATGGCCGGGCCGCCGCTCCGCGATGCGTCGGCGATCTCGCTCGACCAGTCGGGCTTGGAAATCACCCGATTGAAGTGGGCCGCACGCAACGCCCCGTAACGACCCGATTGGACCGTCTCCAGGGCGAAGGCGAATTCGGGCAAGAACGGCAGCACCTGGCCGACCATCAATAGCTTCCCGGCGTCATGCGCCGCGGCCACCATGGCATCCGCCTCCTCGACGGCCAGCGCGATCGGCTTCTCGACCAGCACGGGTTTGCCGGTGCGCAGGGCCTGGATGGCCAGCCGGCTGTGAAGGTCGTTCGGGACGCACAGGTCGACGAGGTCGACCTTCGGGTCCGCGAGCATGGCCGCATAGTCGTCGTACAGGGCCAATCCCGACAGATCCATCTGCGTGCCGCGGGGGCCGAAATTCCCCTGGATACTGGTCCAGTCGCCTGCGAGCTTCTTCGGATCGCGGCTACACAGCGCGACGACCCGCGCACCCTCCACGCGACGGGATGCGAGGTAGTGGATCATCCCCATGAAACCGATGCCAACAATGCCGATGCCGACCATTATCAAGTCCTTATGCTGTCAGCTTTTATATTTCTGGTTGCCGGGAGTTCGATGCGTCTCGAGGGTGATCTTGGAGTGTACGCCTGGCAGGTGTATACGCATTCGTTGATTCTTGATGCGATCTGTGTCGTTCATGTACGGCATGGCTGACAGACGACCGGCATCCGCGGCGGATCTACGGCGCGATTGTGCCGCAGTCGTCTCCAACAGGCAAGACCCGAGTCTTGTCGGTATTGATCTCTTGATCCTGATGCCAATCGAGTTCAAGGCTATGAGTCCAGAACGAGTTCGGTCGACCTGCCCTCCGAAAACGATCTCGGTAAACCTTGTCGTAGCCGCTACAATGATGGGGGCAAAGTCCTAAGAGAGCATCGGGCCGGTTTCACACCAAGGAGGATGTGACGATGGAGCCGATCACGAACAAGCGACGCATCCGGCGCATTCTGGCCTGGGTCATCGGACTCCCGGTCTTACTGCTCGGCTTGGTGTATGTGGGAATCTCCCTGTTCACCGCCGAACGCTTGACCCATCCCACCAATCACGAGTTATTGGTCGATCCCCACGAGATCAGCGAGGACGTTCGCGCTTGGTCGACCCAGACCTCGGATGGCCTCACCTTGCGCGGCTGGTACCTGCCGACCGAGAAGCGGCGACATCTCATCGTGCTGGTGCACGGCATGTGGAGCTCCTGGCTGGAGATGGCCGGGCTCGGGCGCGACCTGCACGGTCGCGGGTTCGACGTGCTGCTCTTCGACTTGCGCGGGCATGGGCAGAGCGATCCATCCCGGCTTTATCTCGGCCGTCGGGAGCGTGGCGACATCCGCGCCGTGATGGACTGGGCGGAATCCGAGGGCTTCTCGAATGACCGGATCGGCTGGCTGGGCTATTCGATGGGGGGCTCGACGTTGTTGATGGAGGCAGCGCGCAACCCACGGATCCAGGTCGCCGTCGTCGACAGCCCCTATGGCGACCTCCCCAGGCTCCTGGAGACGCAGCTCAGCCGGCACAGCGGTTTGCCAAGTTGGTTCAATCCGGGCATCCTGCTGGCAGCCCGATTCATCTACGGCGTACGGACTGACGACCTGATCCCGATCCGATCCGCTAAATCCTGGGGCCAGCGGCCGCTCCTGCTCATTCACGGCGAATCGGACACGACGGTGCCGGTCGGGCAAGCCTATGAGCTCGCGCGGACCCTCGGCACTTCGTGCATGACGCTGACCTTGCCGGGCGTCGAGCACGTCCAGGCCTATCAGAGCGATCCGGAGAAATATGTCGGGACCGTGAGCACGTTCTTCGACGATCACCTCAGCCCCTGAGGGAGCGGGTGTCGGAAGGTCTTTGTAGGGTGCTCCGCGAAAACCGATTCAGATCGCGCAGCCAGACCCGGTGCTCGCGGAGCACCCTACAAGATGGGGCGAGTGACCCTTGGGATGTGGGCGAAAACGACCACATCCCGACAGGTTGTCGCTGGAATCGACGGTCGGCGTGGATCAGGGCCCGACGCCGCCATGAGTGCGGAACGGAGTCAGGTGCGAAGGCTGGTCGAGCAGCCAGAATCGCTCCCACTCGTCGCCGGCCTGGCGGAGGTTTTCTGAATCCACCAGCAACTCCTCGACGCGCCTGGGCTTGTAGGCCGCATAGTGCGGCAAGGGGACCGGCGCGCATCCCTCGAACAGGGCGAGAGATGCGACCAGGATCGCCATGGCCGCGCACAGTTTCCGCATTTCGGGCTCCTCCCGTCTTGCTGGCTCCTCGGATCAGTCCACCCGCGCCGTCCTTGCGCGGTACTGATCGAGGGACTCGTGGCCGGGGCCTCGAACGCGACCCCGAGCCGGATTCCGTTCGCCGCCGTTCGGCGCATGCCGATCACCGAAGACCCCCGTCCCGGGCGTCTACCCGCGTCCCGATTCAATCACCATCGGGAATCCGGTGGCCCGGCTCACTCGGTCGTCGACCTGACTTGAGGTTCCGTGACCGGTTCGACAGATCCGTTGTTATCATCATCGGCATCGGAGTCGTCTTCCTCCATCGGAAGCTTTGACGGATCCATCTTTCGAACCAATTCCTCCATTTCCTTGCCCGGCTTGAAGGTCACGACGTTCTTGGAGGGGACATAGACCTTGTCCCCCGTCCGAGGATTCCGCGCCTTGCGCGGGGCACGCTGTTTGACTTCGAAGACCCCGAAATTCCGCAGCTCGATCCGGCCTTCCGAGACTAATGTCTGGATGATCGCGTCGAGGGTCCGCTGGACGATGTCCTTCGTCTTGAGCTGAGTCAGACCGATATCCTCGGAAATCTTCTTGACAATTTCTTTCTTGGTCACGGTGGCGATCTCCGCGGGGCGTGGTCGGACCGTTGTGGGCGGCAAATGGCTCAAGTGTATTGGTAGCTTAGAGTAGAGTCAAGAAAAAAACCATCTCTCAGTTTCGCGAATGGCAAGCTCCTCGCGCGACGCCACCAATCAGGACGGCTCGGAGGCCGCCAGCTCGATGTCCAGTAAGCCCCGGTCGCGCCGTTCATGGAGGTGGCGATGCAGGGGAGCGTAATTCCATGGCAGGCCGTGGCGATCAGCCAGGTGCTTGAGACGCGCGATGAAGCGCTCCGAGAGTTCGGGCGCCTCGGACTCATAGTTCGGATCGCAGTAGTAGACGCGACATCCCAGGGGACGTGCTCCCCTGGCCGTACATCGTCCGAGGGCATCCTGCCACGGGCACGTCTCGCCTCGGTCGAGCGGCCGGGAAGGCTCGGGTGCCTCGCTCAGAAGCAAGTCGATCTCGATCGAGGAGACGAAGAGAGTATGTCCATACTCACGAAAGCGGCAGCACCGTCCGCTGAGCTGACAGATTGGGCCGAGGCGGGCGATCTCGGTGTCGAGCTGGTCGTAGAGCGCGCGGAGCTCGAGCCGGTGCCGAGGCCCGTCGCCAGGATCGCCGGAAACGTGCGAGCTGTCTTCGACGCTCATTGGGGACTTTTGGCAAGGGAAGATTGGATCTCGGTCAGGGAGTAGAGCCGGCCATGACCCGAGCCGGGACAGATCGCTTCAACGTGCTCCCAATCCTCGGGCGTCTCGACATTCTCCGGCCAGAATGGCCAGGTCCGGCACTGGGTAGGCCGCGCTTGATAGACGGTGCACCCGGCCTGCTTGTCCCAGAAGATGCAATCGCCGCCGGGCTTCTCGATCAGGCTGTAGCGATCCCCCACCCGTCGGACGAACCGGATGGAGAATTCCTCGACGGTTTCGCCGCGGAATTCGGCGAGCTGTTGGATCTCCTCGGGTGTGACCCAGACATATCCGGGTGCACCGGTGCAGCACTGGCCGCATCGGGTGCAGGTGAACGCCAGTCCGGCACGATACCACGGCGAATCGCGTTTCGATACACTCATAGGGAGACCCGATGAGCCCAGGAATCGAGTGAAGAACCGGGAGTCCACTCACTCTAACGGAACGAGCGTGCGGTGGCAACCTTCCGCGTTTCAAGCTTCTGAGGGGACAGGATTTGTGTGATCAACTCGAGATCCTCGGGCTCCAGCCCGGTCGCCCCCGACGGGCCGGAGCCCAATCCGTCCCGATTGACCGCCGGTCCGTTCCCATCCACAACGGAGAGAGGAGGTCCCGATGACGATCACGGATCCTATCGAGAAGGTCGTCCTGACGCACCTGCAAATCCCGCTGAAGGAACCGTTTCGGATCTCCGGGGGTGAGGTGGCGATCAAAGACGCCATCCTGGTCGCGCTCGAGACCCGCTCGGCGATCGGCCTCGGGGAGAGCTCGCCGATGGCCGCGAGTTTCGGGTATCCCGGCGATACGCCGGAGAGCTGCTGGGATGCGCTGACCAACGCGATCGCCCCCGGACTCCTGGGCCGTAGCGTGCAATCCATCGAGGATATCGGGGCGATCGCATCCTCGTGGGTATCGGGCAAGTTCGCGGCGGCGGGCCCGGAGACGGCGCTCTGGGACCTGCTCGGGCAGGCGCGTCACGCGACGATCGCCGAGCTCCTGGGTGCTCCCGATCTGAGGATCGACATCGGGATCGAATCGGGCCTCGCGGTCGGGTTATACCCCAGCATCGTCGAGCTCATCAGGACCATCGAAGCCCATCTCGAGGCCGGCTATCGCCGGGTCAAGATCAAGATCCGTCCGGGCGAGGACCTGGAGCTGGTCCGCGCCGTCCGGCAGCATCTCGGCGACGTCGAGCTGATGGTCGACGCCAACGCCGCCTATACCACCGCGGACATCGACCTCTTTCGCGAGCTCGACCAGTACGACCTGCTGATGTTCGAGCAGCCCATGGCCCCGGACGATATCGACGGCCTCGCCGCGTTGCAGCGCGCGGTGACGACGCCGGTCTGCCTGGACGAGACGGCCGAGACCCTCGAGCGGACCGCCCTGGCGATCGAGCGCGGTGCCTGCCGGATCGTCAACCTGAAGATCCAGCGCGTCGGCGGGCTCGGTCCCGCGCTGGCGATCCACAACCTCTGCCACCAGCACGGCGTGGCCTGCTGGGTCGGCTCGATGCCCGAGCTGGGGATCGGCCAGGCCCATGGACTCCACCTGGCGACGCTGGCCAACTGCAAGTATCCGAGCGATATCGAGCCGAGCACCCGATGGTTCGTCGACGACTACACGGTCCCGATGATCGACTTCTCCACCCCGGGCATCATCGGCGTCCCGACCCGTCCGGGCCTGGGGGTCCTCGTCGATCCGGCCAAGGTGCGTCGTTATCAGGTCCGTCAGGAAGAGTTCGCGAGACGGACCGTTGGATGACGGGCCTGCATGCTGTCGCATCTCGACTCTTGGCTCGCGCGTTCCGAGGTCACTCGGACAAAGCCTCGACCGGAATCGGCCTTCGACTGATCCGGAGGCCACCCGGGATTCACCCGCCGATCGAGTGCATCATCCGCTCGGGCTGGATGAACCGGGCGGTGTTGATCTCGTGCCCCTCCCACTTCGCAGCGACGCTGTCGCGGATCGCGCCGGCGATGATACTGTCAGCGGCACCGCCACGCAGCAAGGCGCGGATGTCGGTCTCTTCGAGGGAGAACAGGCAGTTCCGCAGCTTGCCGTCGGAGGTGAGCCGGATGCGGTTGCAGCTCATGCAAAATGGACGGCTCACCGAGGCAATGAAGCCAATGCGTCCACCGGCGTCGACCCAGTCGTAATCCAGGGCCGGTGCGCGGGGGTCCTGATCGACAACGGGACGCAACGGGCCGATCCCGCGCTCGAGCAGGTCGATGATGTCGGCGGCGAAGAGGACTTTTTCCCGCTCCCAGAGATGCCCGCCATCCAGAGGCATGTACTCGATAAAACGCAGCTCGAGGCCATGCTCGCGCGAGAACCGGGCCAGCGGGACCACGTCATCCTCGGTCACCCCGCGCATCGCGATGGCGTTGACCTTCACCGGGTCGAAGCCGGCCTCCTTGGCGGCCAGGATCCCCTCGAGGACCTGCTCAAGTCCGGTGCGCCTGGTCAACTGAAGGAACCTTGCCGGATCCATCGTGTCGAGGCTGACGTTGATCCGCTTCAGGCCGGCATCCCTCAGGGTCCGGGCGACCGGCGCGAGCAGGATGCCGTTGGTGGTGAGGCCGACGTCCCTGACCCCAGGGATCGCGACCAGCTTCTCGATCAGAAAGGGGATGTCGCGGCGGACCAGCGGCTCTCCGCCGGTGAGCCGGATCTTGTCGATGCCCAGCGTCACCGCGATCCGGACGAATCGCTCGATCTCCTCGAAGCTCAGGAGCTGGGCGCGAGGCAAGAACTCCACCACCTCCGGCATGCAATAGACGCATCGGATGTTGCAGCGGTCCGTCACGCTGATCCGCAGGTTGTTGTGCGGGCGTCCGAACGAATCAACGAGTCGATCGATTGGGGAGTTCATGGATTCCGCCGTGAGTCGCCGGCCAGTTCCTGGCCCTATTGCTCGGAGTCGGGAGACCTTCGGTCGGGCGGACGGCGGGGTCGGAGACCCGCGCCGATCGCGTTCGATGCCGACCGGCCGTCAGCTTGGGCCGAGTCCGGGGTGGACCCATTCTTCGGTCCCGTCCGCCCAGCTTTCTTTCTTCCAGATCGGCACGACCTCTTTCAGCGTATCGATCAGCCATCGGCACGCCTCGAACGCATCCTGACGGTGCGGACAGCTCACCGCAACGACCACGCTCACCGCGCCAAGTTCCAGGTGGCCGACACGGTGGACCATCGCCAGCTCGATGATCGGCCAGCGCCGGCGCGCCTCCTCCTCGAGCTCGGCGAGCTTCTTAAGGGCCATCTCGGGATAGGCTTCATAGGTCAAGGACATCGTCCGGCGCGAGCCCGTTATCTCGCGGACCGTCCCCAGGAAAGTGCAGACCGCCCCCGCGCCGTTCGCGCGGACGCGTTCGGTAACTGCCGCGTGGTCGATCGCCCCGTCAGTGATTTCGATCATCAGTCATTATACCCAGATAGTCCTCGGTCGCGGCGGCCCCCGGTCCGGTTTCCGGTACCGCCGCTCACCGGAGGGATCACGGAGAGCTGCGAGTCGGGCGTGATAGGCACGTCATCGGAGGCATATTCCTCGTCGACGGCGATGAGAGCGCCCGACCATAACGGCCCGAGTTCGGGCGAGTGGGCCCGGAGCGCGGCACGGAGGTCGGCGACCGTCGCCTCGGACGATAGCTCGATCCGAATCTCCGGTCGACCGACCCGCTCCTTGGCCAAGGCGAACAGGCGGACCCTTATCGACATTGTACCGGATGGCTCGACCATCGGATCGCCTTCGCTCCGGCGAATCGTCCATTGATGAAGATCTTCGGGCGTGTCGAGGTCCATGAGCATATCGGGAGTCGGCACCGGCACTTCGATGAGATGAGCTTTGTAACGCGCGACCAGCGCATTGACGCCCTCGCCGGCCGGGAGCGTGGGGATTTCCAGGGCGACGCTCCACGGTAACACGAGCGGATGGCCGCGACGGCCATCGTAGGACGGCACGACGATGCTGCCCGGCCGATCGAAGGCCACATCGCGCAGGCGAGCGACGAGATCGGGCGCGATCCCCGGGACGTCTCCCGGTGTCAAGAACACGAGCCTCGGGGTCGATCCGCTCTCGAGTTGCGCCAGCCCTAGCTCGACCGACTGCCGCATTTCCGGCGGGCGCGTCGCCGGCACGATCACCACGGCCCCAGCGCGCCGGGCTTCGTCGGCGATCGGGGGGCCTTCGTCGGCATCGGCGGGGGGAGGCACGACGATGACGCGCCCGGCCCCGCCCCGACGGAGCGCGGCCACGACGCGATAGATGAGGGTCTCCCCCTGGAATTCCATCAGCAGTTTAGGTTGTCCCATCCGGGCGCTCAGGCCCGCGGCGGGTACCACGGCGGCGATCATGGCGTCCTCGCGGTGCCGGCACACGAGCGGACCTCGTCGTCCGCCGCTTCGGGTAGAATGCGATGCGGGCGAGGGGCCAGACCTTGTGGTCCGAGGTTGCGCCGGGCGATCAGCTCGGCTACGATGCTGATCCCGATCTCGAAGACCGTTTGCGAGCCGATATCCAGGCCGACCGGCGCGGCCACCCGGCACAAGGCGTCCTCGGCGATCCCCTGGTCGCGCAGGCCCTCGAAAATCAGCCGGATCTTCCGGCGGGAGCCGATCAGTCCCACGTAAGACGCGGCGGTCGGTGCCAGGCGATAGAGCGCCTCCTGATCGTGGCCATGTCCCCGCGTGACGATCAGGGCGTAGGTGCGGGGCGTGACCTTCATCGAGGCGAGGACGTCCTCGATCGGTCCGACCAGGATCCGCTGTGCCATGGGGAACCGCTCGGAGTTGGCATACTGCTGGCGGTCGTCGACGACCCAGACGTCGAAGTCCGCCCGGGATGCGAGGCTCGCCACGGCCTCGCCGACGTGTCCCGCGCCGACGATGACCAGCCGGATCCGCGGACAGCCTGGCAGGTAGGCCACCCCGCCCTCGACCCTCGGCCTGGGCCGATCGTCGACCGGCAGGATCCGCGACGCGATCGGGCCGGGCGCCGGGGCTGTCGGCCAGCTCGCCAGCAAGCGGCCCTGACCGTCGAACAGGAACCGGCTCCCCAGATCCACACCCTCGACCGACTCGGGATTGACGACGACCGCCTCGGTAAAGCCTTCGCCTTCCTCCAGGGCCTGAAGCATCGCGCGGAAGTAGGCTATCGGCTCCGATCCGCGCGCCGGCCGAGTGACGATCGCCATCCGTCCCCCGCAGATCAGGCCATCCGCCCATCCGTAATCGTGGTCGAGGAGAAACGAATGCAGGGCGGCGTCCGTCCCGCCGAGTTGCCGCAGGGCCTTCTGCTTGACTTCATTCTCGACGCAACCGCCGCCGAGGGTCCCGATCTGGCCGCCCCGCGGGTCGACGATCATCAAAGCCCCCGCCTTCTGGGGCGTCGATCCCCGGGTCTCCACGACCTGACAGACCATCAGCTCACGATTTTGTTCCAGGGCCTTGACGAGCTGTCTCAGGACGTCGCGCATTGGTGGGGGTTTCCGATGCCGGGATGCAGAAGCTCTCGACGATGAAACGAGTCTATCGCATCGTCCTACGGGGGTCGAGGTAGTTCGACAACGCGAGCGTTACGGAGAACGTTCACTCTATCATCGAATGGATTCTCCGAATGCCGTTCGTGTGGGTTACAACGCCCGCCCGGAACCCGGGTCGAACCAGACCGCCTGGCCCAGATCGAGGACAACCTGGACGCGTTGCCGGTCATGGATGTCTTGGCTGGCCGGGAGCCGCGCGACCAGTCGATGTGGCCCGAGGGTGAGCGTCGCCAGGACTTCGGCACCGTTGAACTCCAGGCGACGGACCTGGGCGGGTAGCGTCGGCGACGATGTCGAAGCCTCGCCAGTTTGGCCGGCCTCCAGGACGCGGATGGCCTCGGGTCTCAGGCCCAGCTCGACCTGATCGATCCCCGACGGCCAGCCAGCCGGGAGGCCGTCGCCCGGTAACCGCCAGCTCAGTGCGTGCTCGGGCGATGCGATCGGATGGATGCGAACGGCGTCCCCTTCTCGCCGAACCTCGCAGGGCAGGATGTTCATCGGGGGACTGCCGACGAATCCGGCGACGAACCTGTGGGCCGGTCGCTGGTAGATCGTGCGGGGCAAATCGCATTGGAGGAGTCGGCCCCGGTCGAGGATCGCGATCCGATCGCCCATGAGCAGCGCGTCGGCCTGGTCGTGCGTGACGAGGATCAAGGTCGTGCCGAACCGGCGTTGGAGGTCGACGACTTCCCCGCGGAGTGCCGCGCGAAGCGGTGGGTCGAGGCTCGAGAACGGCTCGTCGAACAGCAGCACACGAGGCTGTCTTGCCAGCGCGCGGCCGATCGCTACTCTCTGCCGCTCGCCCCCCGACAGGGCTGCCGGCCGTCGTGCCAGCAATCCGTCGAGCCCCAGCAGCCCGGCCATCGTGTTCACCTTCGTCATCGCCTGATTCCGGGAAACTCTCCGTGCACGCAGGCCGAATGCCAGGTTTTCGAAGACCGTCAGGTGCGGATAGAGCGCGGGGTTCTGGAAGACCATCGCCACGTCGCGACGATGGGGCGGGACCGCGGCCATGTCGCAGCCGTCGATCGACAACCCGCCGCGGCTCGGCGACTCCAGCCCGGCGATGAGCCGCAGCAAGGTGGTCTTCCCCGATCCCGATGGACCCAGGACGACCAGGAGCTCGCCCGATCGGACGTTCAGGTCGATCGCGTCCAGGGCCGGGCCCCCTCCGGAGAATCCCTTCGATAATTGCCGCAGCTCGATCCCCGCCAAGGAATCACCTCTCAGCTCAGATTCAGCGCACCGCGCTTGTCGATCCCCTGCCCCGCTCTCGAACGTCTCCAGGGTAAATCACCCACGGTCCAGCCGCGAGAACCTCTCGGCGGATTGGTCCGGAAGCTCCTCACTCATGATGAAGAAACTGTACCGTCTTGCCCGCCGCCTCAATCGAATGTTAAACTTTCGTCGAATACTCCGCGAGGATTCGACGTTCCGGTCGTCCTGGCCATCGCGAGTCGGAGTCCCCGTTGCCGTCCTGGTCGAAAGGGGAAATGGTCCGATGTTCGAGCTGAAGCTGGGTTTGAAGCGGACTTGTGACGGCGTGACGCGACGCGACGTACTGCGCGTCGGCACGTTATCCGTCCTGGGATTGAGCCTGCCGAGATTTTTCGAGCTCCAGGCACATGGTTCGGGTGCCCGGAGTGATCGCGAGGTCTCATGCATCCTGGTCTGGCTCCAGGGTGGAATCAGCCACATTGACAGCTTCGACCCCAAGCCGGAGGCTCCGGAGGAGATTCGCGGCGAATTCGGCGTGATCGGGACCAACGTCCCGGGAATCCGGGTCTGCGAACATCTGCCCCAGCTCGCCCAGCAGCAGGATCAGTATTCGATCCTCCGTTCGCTCAACCCCCGGAACGGGTCGCACGGCGTGGCCGACGCCTATATGTTGTCGGGCCATCCGTTCAACCAGTCGGTGGTCTATCCGTCATACGGGGCGGTGGTCGCCAAGGAACAAGGCGACCGCAACGCGATGCCCCCGTACGTCCAACTCGGTGCCAACATCGATCAGCGATTCGGCGGGGGCGTGGCCGGGTTCCTCGGCGACCAGTACAACCCGTTCGTTCTGCCGGGAGACGCCTCTCGTTCGAATTTCGCCGTGCGCGACGTCGTGCTCCCCGGGGGCGTCGACCGAGGACGCTTCCAGCGCCGGATGAAGGTTCTTCACGAGGTCGATACCTGGCAGCGGCGGATGGAGGACGACTCAGGACCCACCCCGCTCCAGGCGGCCGATACCTTCTACCAGAAAGCCTACAACCTCGTCACCGCCCCGCACGCGAAGAAGGCATTCGACATCCACTCCGAGGAACCGAGGATCCGCGACCGATATGGGCGGAATTCGCTCGGACAGGGCTGCCTGCTGGCCCGTCGCCTGATCGAGGGCGGCGTCCGGTTCGTGACCGTCACCGACGGCGGTTGGGACACGCACCAGAATAACTTCACCTCGATGAAGACTCGCCTGCTCCCGCGCCTCGACGCGGCGATCTCCGGCCTGCTCCACGACCTGTCGGCGCGGGGCCGGCTCGACTCGACCCTGGTCCTCGTGCTCAGCGATTTCGGCCGCACGCCCAAGGTCAACCCCTCGGCCGGGCGCGACCACTGGTCGACGGCCGGCATCGCCCTCCTCGCCGGCGGAGGCGTCCGCCCGGGGCTCGCCGTCGGGCGCACCAATGCCCTGGGCGAGCAGCCGACGGAAGCCCCCTATTACACGGAGGATGTCGCCGCAACACTCTATCATTGCCTGGGTATCCCGCTCGACACGACCCACCAGACCCCCGACGGCCGACCGATCCAGATCAATTATGAGGGAAGGGTGATCCAGGAACTGGTCTGAGGCCGCTCGCTACGATTGAACGACCGACAGTGAATGGGTGCATAGGCTGCCCTTGTCGATCGCTGTCCGATCCTGCACAATTGAGTAGAATCAAGTAGCAAGTGCCAGGTGGTAGGAATAGACCAGGACGGGCAGGCGCGGTCCGGATTGTTCACGCACTTGCGACTCGCGACGAAATCACTTGCCACTGATCAAGGCGTGCGGCGCTGTCAGCCGGGGAATCGGCCGCACCCGGTCCCCAGGGAAAGCACACTCATGCCCTTGGCTCCTCGCAGGATTGTCCGGATCCCGCTCGCGGCACTCGTCCTGATCGTCACGACCGTCACGATGGCCGGGGAGACGCCCCCGAAGGCCGACGGCATCGCACCGCCCGAGTCGTTCAGCGGCGAAAAGCGGAGCCACTGGGCCTATCAGCCCCTCAAGCCCGTCGAGCCTCCGAAGGTGAAGGAATCCCGATGGGTGCGCAACCCCATCGACCGGTTCCTCCTCGCTTCCTTGGAGGAGCTCGGCTGGTCCCCCGCGCCCGAGGCCGATCGGGTGGCGTTGATCCGGCGAATCACGTACGACTTGACCGGCTTGCCGCCGACGGCCGGTGAGGTCTCCACCTTCCTACAGGATCGCCGGCCGGACGCCTACGAGCGACTCGTCGATCGATTGCTGGCGAGCCCGCAGTATGGCGAGCGATGGGGCCAGCACTGGCTGGACCTGGCCCACTACGCCGACTCGAACGGCTTCGAGCTCGACGCCGAACGTCCCGACGCCTGGCGATATCGCGACTGGGTCGTCAAGGCGCTCAACGCCGATGTCCCCTACGATCGATTCCTCATCCTCCAGCTCGCCGGAGACGATGTCCAGCCCGGCGATCGCGACGCCCTGATCGCCACCGGGTTTTGCCGATGCGGGCCGCGCGAG
>JBKQHM010000183.1:0-16456 GCA_052148775.1 Isosphaeraceae bacterium
CAGCAATTCCCGGGCTAGGGTTTTCTCTTTGACAGGTCGCTCCGTTTGGATTCTCATTTCGTAAAGCCCGTTCGCGAAGTGCTCCCCTGGATTCTCTATCTTGCCATTTACGCTACGGAGTGGCCTCCATGGCACCGGCCCTTGCCAAAGCTCACAAGGATCTCTCCGCTGATTCCCTCTTCTCACGGCTTCGCTCCGGCTTCGACTCCCTCCCTGATCCACGTCCGCGCTGCGACGAGATCCGAATCTCCCTCGGCGACGCCCTCATGTCGGCCTTCGCCATGTTCTCCTTAAAAGACCCCTCCCTGCTCGCCTTCGACCACCGCCGTCGCGACCCCCTCGACAATTTCCGCTCCCTCTATGGCATCCTCAACGTCCCCTGCGACTCACAGATGCGGGACATCCTCGATCCGCTGGATCCCAACGACCTGCGGCCCGGCTTCACCGATGTGTTCCGTCGCCTCCAGCGCGGCAAAGTCCTCGAACGATTCGTCTACCTCGATGGCCATTATCTCCTCTCGCTCGATGGCACGACCTACTTCTCCTCCGCCAAGATCCACTGTCCCTCGTGCCTGGAGCAGCACCATCGCGGCGGCGGGGTCACCTATTCCCATCAACTCTTGGGCGCCACCTTGGTCCATCCCGACCTCAAGGAAGTCATCCCGCTGGCTCCGGAGCCGATTATCCAGCAGGACGGCCAGACCAAGAACGACTGCGAGCGCAATGCCACCCGTCGCTGGCTCAAACAGTTCCGGCGCGAGCATCCCCATCTGCCGGTCATCGTTGTCGAAGACGCCCTGGCCGCCAATGCCCCTCACCTGAAGGATCTGCGCCAGGCCCGTGCGCATTTCATCATCGGCGTCAAGCCGGGCGACCACGCCTTCCTGTTTGAGCACCTGCAGGCCCGTGACGAGGCGGGTCAGATGACGATCCGGACCTGGGTCGATCCGGCGACGGGTGTCCTGCATCATTTTCGGTTCTGCAATGCCGCGCCACTCAACGAGTCGCACGCCGATGAGTTGGTGAACGTGCTGGAATACTGGGAGATCCATCCCGACGGCAAGGTGCAACATTTCAGTTGGATCACCGACTTTGTCCTGACCCCGGCGAACGTCTGGGACATCATGCGGGGCGGCCGAGCCCGCTGGAAGATCGAGAATGAGACCTTCAACACCTTGAAGAACCAAGGGTATCACCTGGAACACAATTACGGACACGGGGAGCAGAACCTGTCGGTGGTGCTGGCTCTTTTGATGATGCTGGCGTTCCTGGTGGACCAAGTCCAGCAGCTGTGTTGTCCGTTGTTCCAAGCGGCTTGGCAGAAGATGAGGACCAAGTGCCATCTCTGGGAAGAGATTCGCCACCACTTTCGCACGCTGCGGTTTAACTCGATGGCCGAGTTGCTGAGGGCCTTGGTGTGTGGGATCGTGCCGCAGAAGCCGGTGTTGCAGAACACGTCGTAGTCCGGTGTCGCTGTCGGGCAACGGTCGCGTGGTTTGGCGAGGCGCTGAAGCCGCGTCGGGTTCGGGGTGCGTAGTCCAGGCGGAATTGGGTCCGACAAGGCCCATCGCTGTGGGTCAGCCCACCGCGATCGGGCGACGAAAAAGACCGCGCAGAGCAACTCGACCTTCCGTCGAGGGGACAAACGGTGGGATGGATGTTAATATGGAAAAAATAGGTTGAGTCGTGTTTGCGACACCGGGAATTGCTGCCGAGCCGGAGGTTTCGCAGGGCTGTCGCGCGAGGTTGTCGCCCTCGGCCCGGTGTCGGCCCATTGCGTCGGCGCGCAGGGTCGGATATCATCGCCCATCAATGCGATTCAGCCTTCGGTCCCGTGTGGACGATCTCGATCATACACCGATGCTTGGCGATGCCGCAACGGGCCTCTTCATAAGGAAGGATCGCGGCGGGCGCCAGACCGGAAAGCGAGGCGAGGGGATTCCTCGATCGCTCTCGCGAGCCGAGGCGCATCGATCCGAGCGAAGACGCCATCCAAACCCAATTGCGGTATAAGCTTCCGCCCACTTCCGGACGCGGTAGGCTTTTGAAGGCGCAAGAGTTATGGCAACCACGACAGCCGACGCCCCACTGACGGTGTCGACCGATGGGACGGCGGGACCGTACATCGTCGTCACCTCGGAACAGCTCGGCCCCGTTGTCGAAGCGCTGCGCGCCGAGGGGGGCCGGTTCCAGGTTGACCAAGAGGCGGTCCTGCTGAACGGCGCGCCGGCTCTCGCCGTGATCGACCTTGGCATGGAAGGGGACGTGACGCGGGTGCAGGGTGTTCTGGACCGTGTAGCCACCGAGCTGCGGAGGAAGGGGCGGGGGACATCGTGGTCCAACCCGCAAAAATGCTCCGACCCGCAAAGAGCTGATCATCCGTGGTGACGCGGCGGCGATGCGGGAGTTGCAGGGGCGTTTCGAAAGGGGGTCACACGGGGGGTGGGAACGCCGCGCCGAGGCCGAGGATCGCTTTCGCCACACGCTGCCCCCGCGCACGGTCGCTTTCTGCTTCTCATAGCTGGTCCCGGCCGTCGACCGTCAAGTGGCGGTCCTGATGCAGGGTCGCGGACCAGGGATGTTGGAGGAACTGCACCTATCCGGGATTGTGCCTTTGACGGGGCGGGTGCCGCTGGTTCTTGCCCAGCACGACCAAGTCGTCACCGACCTTCGGGCGACGTTCGTCGATCCCCTGGCACGAGATCTTGGCGTCCGCGTACTCGATCGCAGCGTGAGCGCCCAACCGTCTTTGGAGGAGGTGCTTTCGACGGAGGCCATGGCGCGGCTCCGCGCCTTCGCGGCCGCAGCCAACAAGGACGTCCTTCACGAACTCGACTTGCAGCGGTGGGCCGGCTTCATCGGGCAGACCCACCTCGATGGCGCGGTGGTCGATCCGGAACTGTTGGACGCATGGCTTGCGGATGAGGGCTACGAAGCCAATCCGCGTGAGACGTTGATCCGCGAATTCGACTCCGGACGCCGTCTCCTCAGTGCGTACGACGACGACCGGCGCGAGTAATGCCCCCGATCACCACAGTCGTTGCCCAGCTTTTGGCTGACCCGAAGCCGGTCATCTGTCTGGACACCTGCGACATCCTCGAAGTCGTCCAGTGCCTCGATTGAGAGACGCCGGCATTCCCAGGGGCGTCAAGTGCAACGAGCCGGCCCGCCGGCTGCTCGCCACCCGCGCGGTCGATCCCGACCGGGTGATGGTGGTCATCACAGATCTGGTTCGCACGGAGTGGGACCAGAACATCGCCGTCGTCCGGGGCTGCCGAAGCCGGACTGCGGCAAATTCTCGCTTGCCAGACTTTCGTAAACCACTCAGGAAAAAGGACTTGCCATGCGAAAACAGTTAAGATAAAGTGGTTTTACCTCATTTTGGTAACGCGACTTTATCTCACGAGAGCGGAATGGCCGACTGGAAGTTCTATGGGCGAAAAGAACAGCTTGCGGAATTGGAGCGGATGCTCGACCGGAAGCGCTGGTTCTTTGCCAAAGTCACGGGGCGTCGTCGCATCGGCAAGACGACCCTGATCCAACGTGCCATGCAGGAACTCAACAGCAGGCAACCGGTCTTCTATGTCCAGATCCCTGACTCCGAGCCGACGGGCGTTCTTTCAGCGGTGAATGACGCCTTGGAGACATTTCACGTTCCCGCCGACCAGCATCCTCGGCCCAATGATCTTTTGCAACTCGCCAAGCTGCTGGAGTCGATGGCCGAAGCTGGCTTCATACTGATTCTCGATGAGTTCCAATACTTCAATCGCAAGGGTTATGAGCAATTCTGCTCGTATTTGCAGGCCAGCGTGGATCGGTTAGCGGCGAAGGCCGCGCAGGTACGAGGCGGGCTGATCGTCCTCGGATCGATCCATACGGAGATGGTGGCGCTGCTCGAAGATCGAACGGCACCCCTCTACAACCGGGTCACGGACACGATCAACCTTACGCATCTCGACATCGGCTCGATCCTGTCCATCCTTGAAGACCACGCCGAGCCGACCCCGCAGCGTCTGTTGTTTCTTTGGAACCTCTTCGAGGGAGTGCCGAAGTTTTATCGCGACTGCTACGAGCAGAATGTCCTGGCCGCTGACCGCAAGACGCTGCTCCGTCGCATTTTCTTCGAGAGTTCCTCGCCGCTCCGGTCAGAAGCCGAGAATGGGTTTCTGCGTGAACTGCGAGGGCGATATGACGTGGTATTGAAGTTCGTGGCCCGAAATCCGGGGCGCATGCACAACGAGCTCGTGCAAGCCATTCGTCAGGCCAGCGGAAATCCCGATACGCAGGTGGGCGGCTACCTGAAGGTTCTCATCGAACGATTCGGGCTGATTGAACGCAAATTGCCCGTGTTCGCAAGACCCGAGGCGAAGCGCAGCCGTTACTACGTCACCGACAATTTCCTGCGTTCCTGGCTTGCTGCCTTGGCGAATCCGGTTTCCGCAATCGCGTTTCGACCACTCGACGAACTCATCGAGGAAGCCGACCAGCGGTTGGCGGATGTCGAAGGTGCTTCTCTGGAAAAGCTGACAGGCCACCTGTATGAGGAGCGAAGCCGCAAGGGTATTGGCGATTTCCCCATTACCCATCGCGTTCAAGGCTTCTGGGACAAGGCGGACACCGAAATCGATCTGGTGGCCGTCAATGAGACGAACCAAACCATTCGATTTGGTTCCTGCAAGCGTTCGCCGAACAAGCTCATATCCGACGTGAACAACTTCAAGCAACACGTCGCACGCTTTCTTCAAACCATGCCGAAGTATCAGGCCTGGACCAGTCAGCTTGTCGGCATCTCGCCCGTGTTGGACGCAGGTCAGAGAGGGATCCTGATGAGCCACGGCATCATCCCTCAGGATTTGAACGATCTCACGCAGGGATTGGGATAGAAAAAAAGGGGAGGCGTACCGTGGACGGGGCCGGCACGTTCTTCGCACGGTGCCTGCGTGATGTTCAAAATCATATCCTGACCAGGAATCGCGAACGAGGTCGCGGGAGCGTCTTCATCGCGAAAGACTTCCTCGACCTTGGGAGCCGCGATGCAGACGAGCCGGCCCTTTCACGTCTGGCCCGGGTGGGGGCGATCCAGAGGTTGGGTCGCGGCCTTTACCTGTACCCTGGCGAGAGTGGTGCCGCTCTCGCGGCTGTTCCGGCTGACCCGGATGAGATCGCCGATGCCTCGGGGCGGCAAACAGGCAGCCAGGTGGTGCGTCCGGAGCGAAGGCGACCAATCGGCTTGGGTTGACTGCTCGTACGCCTTCACGGGCCGAAGGAGACCGTTGTTCCGAAGCGAAAGAGTGCGACAGCATTAGAGCTGATCCAACCGCCAGACGGTGGGAGGTATCCCCTGAGGGTGCGTCGGTGTCGTCGGACGAAGCGCGCAAGACCGCTCCAAGGCCAAGCCTGATGAAGAAGTTGTTCAAACTCCCGTCGCAAGGTTAAGCGGTCGAGATGCGAGCTGTGCAACAAATGCTTATGCAGTTCCGGGATGAAATCGTCCTAACCCATTGATTCATGTGGAAGTTCGCTGATTGATAGGCCGAATTTGGCCTGTCGTGATCAATGTGTTTTCGTGAGAGAATGACAAGCTCGGCTGCGAGAGCATCTCAAGAGGACACGATGTCTCGACCATGTTATGGTCGCTGGGCCTGTCCCCTCCTGATGGCCGGCTTGATCGGCTGCCATCGGGAGGCCGCGACGTCTGTCCTGCCATCGGGCGGCAGGGCCCCCGAGGCCGGGGCGAATTCCTTCGTCGGTTCCAAAGCCGGCGACGGGCGCGAGGTCGCCGGCATCCGGCTCTGCTGGTGTGCGGGGGACCAGTTCCTCATGGGGAGCCCGCCCAGCGAGCCGGACCGGCAGCCGGACGAGGACCAGGTTGAGGTGTCGCTGACCAAGGGCTTTTGGATGGCCAAGTACGAGGTGATCGGGGCCGCAGGTCGGTTTTCCGTAGACCTATGAGCCTTGACGCGCGACGCGGAGGGCTCGCTGCCGGCGTCCGGGGATCGTGCCCGTGGTCACCTGCGATTAAGATGTATAGGAAATGGACCTGGCTGGCCCCTGGGAGAGGTCGATACAGTAAGATAGAGCCACCTGGAGGATTCCCCCATGAGCACCGAAGATGCCGATGACCCTCTCGCCGGATCACGGCCGGCACTGGCCAAGTCCCGGACAACGTCGCCATCCCGTTCCCGAATCGGCCTGCAACCGATCCTCGCGTTGGCCCTCGGCTGCGGGGTGTTATGGTGGATTGTCCATACGGTGTCATCGAACAGGCACGGGACGAACGAGGCGATCCGGGCCATGAAATCCTGGAACGCCTCAGAGCGAGTCAACGGGATCGAGCAGCTCGAGACCGCGGGCCTGGGAAATGGCCAGATGGCGATCCCCCCCTTGATCGTCGCGCTCGGCGATGAGGATGCTCAGGTCCGGTCGAAGGCGGCCAGGGCCCTGGGGTCGATCGGGACCGACGCGCTCGAGTCTGGCTCCCTGGACGACATGGTTCGTGGCGCGATTACGTCGCTCCTTGGCTCGCTGAAGGACCCGCAGCCCAGCGTCCGGATCGCTGCGGCCAATGCGTTGGCATCGATCATCTCCTCGGAGAAATCGGCCGGGTTGATCGACCCCAAGGCCGCGCTCATCACCCTCACGGAGAGCCTGAGCGATCGAGATGCCGGGGTTCGTTACGCAGCCCTCGGGCCACTGACATTGGTCGCACCGGCGTCGGGGAATGACCCGCCCCGGGCGTTGGCCGATGTCTTGAAGGACGAATCGGCCGGCACGCGAGCGTCTGCCGTCGTCGCTCTCGCCAACTTCCGGCGCGGTCTCGACCCCTGGATCCCCTCGCTGCTTGAGATGATCGAGAAAGACAAAGATCCCCCAATCCCCGAGGCTTTCAGGAGGACCGCGGCGAGTGTCCATCCTCCGGCGGTATCCGCTGCCGTCATTCCCACGTTGATCGCAGCCCTTCGAAGTCCGGATGGGCAGGTCCGGGATATGGCCTGTCGTGTCCTGATGACGTTCGGTTCCGAGGCCCGCGCGGCGGTCCCCGCCCTGATCGCGATCGCGCGGGAGGAGTGGAGCGATTCTACCGTGGTGGATCGCCAGATCCTGGCTCTGGACCGATCGGCCATCCAGGCGATGTCGAAGATTGCGCTCAAGACCGAGTCGGCCGGACAGGTCATCGCGGTCTTGACCGAGCTCATTCAAGAGACGTCCCCCAATTGTTCCGAGGCGGCGGTCGCGGCCCTGGGTGAACTCGGGCCGGCCGCCGAATCGGCGGTCCCGGCGTTGGTCCGTGCGCTGTCGTGGAAGCGGCCGCTAGGTGGTCCGGTGATCGAGGCATTACGTCGGATCGCAGCAGGCCCGAATTCGGCCGGAAAGGTCATCGCGGGCCTGGGTGGCGTCGTGCGAACCGGCAGGCCAGAAATCCAGCCGGACGCAGCCGATGCCCTGGGTGGTTTCGGCCCGGCCGCCGAATCGGCCGTCCCCGACCTGATCCTCGCCATCGAGGAGGCCGCACGCGAGAAACACGACCACGTTACGTGGCGGGCTTCGGTGGCGTTGGGCCGGATCGCACCGAGAACGAAGTCGGCCGGTGAGGCGATCGCGGCCCTGGACCGGTTACTGCGAATCCGCCCGGCAGAGGCGAACTTTCAGATAGCGGCGGCCGATGCCCTGGCTGGCTTCGGCCCGGCCGCCGAGTCGGCCGTCCCCGACCTGATTCAGGTCCTCAAGGAGTCCTCGGGTGAGGGAGGCGGCGATCGTCAGGTGATGGCAACCGCCGCCAGGGCGCTCGTGCGGATCGCGCCGGGCACCCCATCGAGTGAGGAGGCGATGCGCGCCCTGACTGAGGCACTCCCCCGGCTCCGCGCGATCGCCAAGGACCGAGCGAAGCCGGTGGAAGCCGCGAAAGAAGCGCTCGCCAAGATCGAAGTCCGCAAGTGACGGATGAGCCGGCCCGCCCGGTATCGGCCCCGAGCTTTATTCCGTTGCGGAGGCCAGCGTATCGGGCGTCGGGAAAACCGTCTGCTGATCGGGATGACTCCTCGATCGAGAATCGATCAACTGGTCCTGGAATTCCATAGTCATCTCATATCGAGCGAAGCGACGAATGGGACCGAGTCGGGGCGATTTCCGTCACGGCGGACGCTCCAATCGTCGGGGCCGGAGCCAGCGACGTTGCGCGCTTCGGTGTGATCGACCGAAGTAGCCGGGAACCAACTTCACCGTTCGGTGCCGCTCTGTACGTTTGTTATCCCGACCTGTGAACGGATACGAGAAACGGAAAGCCCTGCGCGACCAGCTCGCCGCCCAGATCATGCTCCAGGGCTATCTCGACGCCGGATGCCCCGAGACGGAGGCCCCGGCGACTCCACTGGCCGATGCCAATGACGCCGGCTCCGAAGTCGATTGATCGCTTTGGGGCTTTCGGCTGCTCCTCGGCGGTTGGGCGGCCTCATCTCGGCCGCTCCTTGTGATACGATGGATAGAGAAGAAGTCAAAGAGACTGGAGACTTTGGGCTCGAGCATCGACGACGTCGCGAGTGACCGGCCGTCTCATGGCGTTTGGCAGGCCGAGGAGGTGGGCGTGATCAGCAAGATTTATATCGACAATTATAAATGCTTCGCCAACTTCGCATACCAGCCGGGGCCTTTGCAGCTCCTCATGGGTGTCAACGGCACGGGGAAGACCGCCATTTTCGACGTCCTGGACGTGCTTCGGAAGTTCATCGTCGCAGGTAAGAGTTGTACCTCCGCCTTCCCGCACGAGACCTTGACGGCCTGGGATCGGCGAACGGAGCAGACGTTCGAGTTAAGCTTGAAGGGTAAAGGAGGAGAGTATTACTACCGGCTTGTCATCGACCAGAACCGATCGGCACGGAAAAACCGCACTCGGGGAGAGGAACAAAACCGAGTCCTGAGCGAGGAACTCCAGTTTGACCGGAGACCGTTGTGTCAATTCGACGGTGAAGAAGCTCACCTTTTTCGCGATGACGGGACGGCGGGTCCGGTCTTCCCGCTCGATTGGTCGCGGTCTGCCATCGCCACGATCCCGGCACGCAAAGACAATTCGCTATTGAGCTGGTTTCGCTGGAGGTTGAATCGCATCTTCGTCCTCTCTCCCGACCCGCTACGAATGATCTCGCGCAGCGAAGGGGAGCAGCACCGTCCTGATCGTTTGCTCCATCAGTTGGCATCCTGGATCCGCCACCTCCAGCTCGAATCACCCGAGGCTTGCCGACAGTTGAACGAGTCGTTACGTCAGGACGGCCTTGCCGGCTGCTCCGGCTATAAGTTCTCGCACCAAGGCGAGGGGGCATACACATTGAAGTTCGAATTCGGATCCCCGGATTCGAATTCGGGTCGCGAATCAAACACCTTCATACTTGGGCTCGACCAGCTTTCCACCGGCCAGCGTACTCTGGTCTCGTTGTATACGATGCTCCACGGGGCAGTCGGGCCCGACGTGACACTATGCATCGATGAGCCGGACAACTACGTCGCGCTCCGGGAAATCCAACCCTGGCTCGTCGCGCTGACCGATAAAGTGAAGGACACCGGCGGCCAATGTCTGCTTATCTCGCACCATCCCGAGCTAATCGATTACCTCGCCGCGGACTGTGGCATACGGTTCTTCCGCGAGAACGGCGGGCCCGTGAGGGTTCAACCGTTCGAATGGAACGAGGACGATGTGATCCGACCCGCCGAGGTCGTCGCCAGAGGCTGGGAGGATCGCTGAGCGATGCCGAAGGGAAGCGGTGTCCGATTCACGATCCTGGTCGAAGATCGAGCCCTGGAACGGTTCGTACGGCACTGCCTCCTCGAGCTGGGAGCTTATCCGAAGGAGATCCGAGTCCTTCCGTTCCCGGCGGGTCGTGGATCCGGGAAGCAGTGGATCGACCGCGAGTATCCCATTCAAGTCCGGGCCTATCGGCGGAGAGCCTTCGAGAACATTGCCCTGGTCGTCGGAACGGATGCGGACGAGCAGGCCGTTCAACAGCGAGCGCAGCGGCTGGCCGACACATTGCGAGATGCCGGATGCGTTGAGCGGACCGTTCAGGAAAGAATCGCCATCTGGATTCCCAAATGGAACATCGAAACCTGGCTCCTCTTCTTGAAGGGAGAAGATGTCCACGAAGGAATCAACTACAAGATGCAAGTCGGAGAAGTGAATTTCGAGGCGGCCGCCCGGGAGTTCGCCGATCGGTTCAGACAACGGAGCCGCGAACCCGAGGCAGCGAACCATCTGCCATCCCTCGTCCTGGTTTTCGGTGAGACAAGACGGATTCAAAAAGCCCTGGATCGAGCATCGACGTGAGCAGAATGATCATCGGCTGCGGCTACCTGGGCCAGCGTCTGGGCGCCTTGCTCCTCCGGGACGGCGGGCGCGTCTTCGGCACGGTCCGTTCCGCGGGGCGCGCGGCGGAGATCGCCGGCCTGGGCATCGAGCCGGTCATTGTCGACGTGCTCCAGCCCGATTCCTTGCGCGAGCTGCCCCGGGTCGATCGTGTGTTCTATTGCGTGGGGTTCGACCGCGCCGCGGGGGCTGCGATGCGCGCCGTCTACGTGGACGGGTTGCAGAACGTCCTTGACAATTTACCGGCATCGGTCGGGCGGATCGTCTACGCCAGCTCGACCGGCGTTTACGCTCAGGCCGGTGGCGAGTGGGTCGATGAGGGCTCGCCGACTCATCCGATGCACGAGTCGGGCAAGGTCTGCCTGGAGGCCGAGGGGCGGATCCGTGCCTGGTCCGAGGCTCGCTCCATCTCCTCCGCGGTCGTCCTGCGGTTCGCGGGGCTTTATGGGCCGGGTCGGATCGTGCGCCGGGCGATCCTGGAGCGGGGCGAGCCGATCCCCGGCGATCCGGACAAGTTCCTCAACATGATCCACATTGAGGACGCGGCCAGGGTGTCCGCCGCTGCCCTCGACGCTGTCGAGCCCGATCCGATCTATACGGTCGGGGATGACCGCCCGGTCACGCGACGCGAATATTACACCGTGGCGGCGCGGGCTTTGGGGGCTCCGGAGCCTCGATTCGCACCGCCCCTGCCCGGGAGTCCCGAGGCGGCCCGCGACGCGACCAACAAGCGGGTCGCGAACCATCGTATGAAGCGCGGGCTCGGGATCACGCTGCTCTATCCCGACATCACGACCGGGTTGCCCGCGGCGTTGGATGGGAGTTGATTCCGAGAAGCCATTCTCTCACCCGGTCGGTGCTGGCTCGACGTAACATCGGAGCGGGCCTTTGGATATCTCCATGCGCGGGTCCGCACCGTAGGCGAGGACCTGGTCGCGCTTGAGTTCCGCCAGCTCCTTGTGGGTCGTGTAGACGACGGCACGCCCGGAGGTGTGGATCCGCCAGGTCAGCTCCTTCGCCTTGGGGAGATCGTGGCGGAAGAGCTTGATGAGCAGCTCGATGACGTAGTGGAACGTGTGCTCCTCGTCGTTGAGGATCACGACGTTGTACGGGGGCAGGCGCCGCGTTTGCGGCGGGGCGGTGATCTCTTCCGGTTCGACTTCGACGACGGCACTGGCCGATTGTTGCTCGCCAGCCATTGCGTAAGGCTCCCGCGAAGCGAATGTGCGAATTCAGTCGACCTTAGTTTATACTGTTATCTTCCGGATGACAAAGCGAATCCGGGAGTTTGGCACCGATTGGTCGAGCGGCGAGGCGATAGGAGGGTCGAGATGCGGGGGATGAGCCCGGGTACGGCATTGCGTCAGCTTCAGCAGGCCCAGGCCGGCCTGAAGAAGGCGCGTCAGCTCTTGAAGCAGGACAGGGAACGGGAGGGGCACACGACCTCCATCTTCGAGGCGGGATGGGCGAGCCTGGCCCATGCCCATCGGCTGCTGGCGGAGATACCGCCGGAGGCGGCCGACGAGGCCGTGCTCACCAAACAACTGGCGGTCCAGCGGTATGCGACGGCCTTGCTGGTCCGGCTGCGCCGGCTGCAACGGCACGGCGGGATCGACCCGTCGGCGTTCTCCGACGACGATGACGATCGATTCGACGAAGAGGAGCTCGAGGATTGAACCGGATCACACGTCCGCAACGTCCCCGAGCGGCCGCCGGGATCGGGCAAGAATCCCCGGCGCGGGTGCCCGACCGCAGCCTGACGCCCGAACCGACCTTGCCGACCATGGCGATTCGCTCGGCGGGCCACCACACGTTCGTCTATCGCAAGATGGTCGAGGGGCCGGTCGGCGCCGCCACCCCCAACCCCGGCGACCTGGTCCGCGTCGTCGACCGCGACAATCAGCAACTCGGCCATGCCCTGTGGAACGGCCGGTCGCAGATCAGCCTGAGGTTCCTGTCGCGTCGCCCCGAGCCGCCGGGTCCGGAATTCTGGGCCGGCCGCATCGACGAGGCCGTGGCCTTGCGGACCTCGCTCCTGGGCCTGGACCGCGAGACTGACGCCTATCGCGTGGTTCACGCCGAGGGGGATGGGCTCAGCGGCCTGATCGTCGACCGGTTCGCCGACGTCCTCTCGGTCGAGATCTTCAGCCTGGGCATGTACCAGCGAATCGGACCGATCGTGTCGCTCATCGCCGAACGGCTGGGGACGAAGCACTTCCGCGTGGGCGTCGACGAACGGATCGCGCTCCAGGAGGACTTCTCCGGCCGGCCGCTCGCCAGCGCGCAACTGCCCCCCCGCGTGACGATCCAGGAGCACGGGATCCGCTACCGCATCCATTTCGAGGAGTCGCACAAGACCGGCTTCTTCTGCGACCAGCGGGATAACCGACGGGAACTGGCACGGTTCTGCGAGGGGCGGTCCGTGCTGGACCTCTGCTGCTACACCGGCGGCTTCGGGCTCAATGCCCTGCTGCGAGGAAAGGCCCGGGAAGTCACGTGCGTCGACCTCGACGAGAAGGCCGTGGCCCTGGCGCGCGAGAACGGCAATGCGAACCAGGTCAAGCTCGAGGTGGTCCATGCCGACGCCTTCGGGTATCTCCGCCAGATGGGCGTCAACGGCAAGAGCTACGGCGTCATCGTGCTCGACCCGCCCAAGCTGATCGTCGACCGCGACGAGATCGCGCCGGGCAAGCGGAAGTATTTCGATCTGAACGTGATGGCGATGAAGCTGGTCGAGCCGGGGGGCGTGCTGGTCACCTGCTCGTGCTCGGGCCTGCTCCCGGCCGAGGAGTTCCTGGCTCTGCTCCGCGCGGCGGCCCGGAAGGCCGAGCGTCCGGCCCAGATCCTGGCCTTCAACGGCGCCGCGGCCGATCACCCCGTCGCGCTCGACACGCCCGAAGGGTCCTACCTCAAAGTGGCGTGGCTCCGGATGGGCGAGGGGCCCGGCGGTTGATTGCGGCGAGCGGATGCCGATGAGCCCTTTGGCCGCGTCGGCATCGTGACAATCCGATGGAAGGCGCGGAGTCTTAAGGAGCGATATTTGACCAGAGTTCAGCGGACACGAACCGCGACAAGCGGCGAGGATTACCTGTCGCGACGAGGACGGGTGTCTTCAAGCTGAGTGCCTGCGCCGCGAGAATCACGTCGCCGTCCAGCGCAGGGTCGGGCGCAGTGGGCTGACCGGCATTTCGCGCTTGTGCCCAGATGTTGGCGGCCAATCGAATCGCGGCCGTGCTGATGGGAAGGTATTCGAG
The DNA here is from genome assembly GCA_052148775.1 of Isosphaeraceae bacterium. GTDB lineage: Bacteria > Planctomycetota > Planctomycetia > Isosphaerales > Isosphaeraceae > CAVZRC01. Next base: position 13,606 of record JBKQHM010000183.1, read on the forward strand.
TTGCAATCCGTAGCCGTCCAGGTTTGCCAGAGCGACGAGGCTGCCGAGTCGAATCAGTTCCCGTCGGATCTCGTAATCCGTGATCTCCGGGATGATCACGCGCCGGCCCGCGGCGAGGAGACCGGCGAGCCACTGCCGACAGGTCAAGACATGAGGCGGGGTGCGAGGATGGCACAAGATACCAAGCGGGGTCGAGTTGAGGACTATGGCCGGACTCACCGTGCATTCTCCTCATTCGGATCGGGATCTGGCATCCGAAAACCGGTGAGTTGTCGGCTCTGGTTGATCTCTTCGACAATGTCAAACTCATCTTCGGACGTTAACGGGGCCGAAGCCATGACCGTAAACATCTCTTCCAGGGACCTTGCTGCACGGATTCGTCGTGCATAGTCTTCCTCTGCGAGGGTCGGCTCTCGGAGCGGCAGGCGGGGTGATTTCATCTGCGTAACGATGACATCAACCAACTCGCCCTCGGATAGGGCAAGTGGTTGGGTCGGGCGAAGAACGCCGCCTTCATAGACGGCTCGAATGATCGTGGTCATCAATAAACCCTCCGCAAAGCAACTCTCATTCATTATAGTCTACACTTGCCGCTCACGAAATCGCGGCACTCGACTCAGAGTTCATCGGGCGGGGAGTCTTTCAGGTCAAGAGGTTACGTCGATTGGCGACTTGGATGACGACAATCACGAATCTTGCCAGCGAACCTCAGCCTTCCGACTTGCGTATCGACAAAGCGACTGGTTTTATTGATGCGCTCCATCGGAGCGGGCCATCGGTCGGTTCGGCTCCAGGGAGCCCGTGAATGGCTGACCTGAATATCAGGGGCGGATTGGTTCGGACAACGCACGAGCTCGGGAGGTTGGATCGGAGCATATGGGCGTAGACATCCAGAAGATCAAGGATCAGGTCCTCCAGTACTCGGACCAGCTCGAACGCGTCAAGACGGAGGTTCGCAAGGTCCTGATCGGGCAGGACGTGATGCTTTCGCGACTGTTGATCGCGCTGCTGACCGGGGGGCACGTCCTGCTCGAGGGCGTCCCGGGGCTGGCGAAGACCACGGCCATCAAGGCGCTGGCGGCCGCAATCCGGTGCAAGTTCAACCGCATCCAGTTCACGCCGGACCTGCTCCCGGCCGACCTGATCGGCACGCTGATCTATAATCCGAGGGAAGGGGCGTTCAGCACCCGCAAAGGGCCGATCTTCGCCAACCTGATCCTCGCCGACGAGATCAACCGGGCGCCGTCCAAGGTGCAGTCGGCACTGCTGGAGGCGATGCAGGAACATCAGGTCACGATCGGCGACGAATCCTTCGCGCTCGAGGAGCCGTTCCTCGTCCTGGCCACGCAGAACCCGATCGAGCAGGAGGGGACCTACCCGCTGCCCGAGGCCCAGGTCGACCGGTTCATGCTCAAGGTGGTGGTCGACTATCCCACCACGAGCGAGGAGCGCAAGGTCGTCGATGTCGCGCTGGACGGCCTCCGGCGCGAGGTCCAGCCGGTCCTGGAGCCGTCGCAGCTCGCCGAGATGAAGCAGACGGCCGACTCGATTTACCTCGACGACAAGGTGAAGGATTACGTGCTGGACATCGTCTCGGCGACCCGGCATCCGGAGAAGTACCGGCTCGGCGACCTCAAGCCGCTGATCGAGTATGGCGCCTCGCCGAGGGCGTCGATCAACCTGTGCCTGGCCGCGCGAGCCAATGCGTTCCTCGTCGGCCGCGCCTATGTCACGCCCCAGGACGTGAAGGACGTGGCGCCGGACATCCTCCGGCACCGCGTGCTCCTGACCTACGAGGCCGAGGCCGAGGAGACGACCTCCGACGATGTCATCCGCAAGGTTCTCGAATCGGTCCCCGTGCCCTGAGCTGAGCGATTTCCCATGGCGACTCGACAACTCGAAGATGTCCTGAAAGAAGTCCGGCGTATCCAGATCGTCGCCCGACGGCAGGTCAACGACCTGCTGGCGGGGGAGTATCTGAGCGTCTTCAAGGGGCGCGGGATGGAGTTCGACGCCGTCCGGGAATATGTCCCCGGCGACGAGATCCGCAGCATCGACTGGAACGTCACCGCCCGGACGGGGACGCCGTTCGTGAAGACATTCTGCGAGGAGCGCGAGCTCACGGTGATCCTGGCCGTGGATATCTCGGCGTCCGGGTCGTTCGGCTCGTTCCGCCTGAGCAAGATGGAAACCGCGGTGGAGGTGGCCGCCGTGTTGATGTTCACGGCGCTGCGGAACCACGACAAGGTCGGCCTCCTCTTCTTCACCGATGACGTGGTCAAGTACATACCGCCCCGCAAGGGACGGGCGAACGTGCTACGGCTGATCCGCGAGCTGCTGTCGACTGAGCCGGTCAAGGCGCAGACGGATATCTCAAAGGCCCTCGACTTCCTGGGACGCGTCCAGCGGCGTCGTTGCGTCGTGTTCGTGATGAGCGATTTCCTGGGGCCGGATTGCTCGCGTGCCCTGGCGATCGCCAACCAGCGGCATGATTGCGTCGCCGTGACGATGGAAGACCCGCGCGAATCGAGCATCCCGGACGTCGGCTTCCTGACGCTCCGCGATGCCGAGACGGATGAGCTGCTGGAACTCGACACGCGCCACCCTCGGGTGCGGGCCCTGTTCGCCAAGGCCGCGCGCGAGCGCGAACAACGGCTGGCGGGCTGGCTCCGCCGGGCGAACGTCGACCGCCTCGAGATCCGCACCGATCAGCCGTACGCCCTCAGCCTCCAGAAGTTCTTTCACATGCGCGAGCGACAGCGATGATGATCAGAGTTCCTGAAGCCGCGGAGCGACAACTTGTAGCGAGGGTCCGTCCTTGTCCCCCCCTTACGAAGGGGGGGGGCGGGGG
>JBKQHM010000184.1:0-3301 GCA_052148775.1 Isosphaeraceae bacterium
ATCCACATGGAACCCGCCCCGTAGCCAGCCCGGTGACCGCGGATTCCCTGGTGGCTTCGCCCTACGGGCTCGACCCCGGCCACCCTGGGCTTGGCAGCCAGGAGCCCGGGGTGGCTGGGGTCAAGCCGGCGCTGCCCCCAGTCGAGCCGCGGACACGAGGATGTTCACTGCAAGTGGTCAGATCACGTTCGCCTCGCGGAGCCGGTCCCTGGCGGCCTCGTAGGCGCCGGTCATGCCGATCTCCCTGGCCATCGGCGAGCCGGCCTCGGCGCCGAAGCGGTTGTGCATGTCCTGGAAGATCGGCACGGCCTCGGCGGTCCGGCCCATGTCCGCCAGCAACAGGCACAGTTCCGACGAGTTGAAGATATCCATCTTGTTCTTCCGGAATTGCTCCTGCATCAACGGCAGCGCCTCGTCCAGCCGCCCAAGCCTGCGGAGTGCCCGGGCGCGCGTCGCCTGGTACTTGGCCTTCCCGTTGCTGGCCGCGATGGCCTGGTCGCAGTAGGTCAATGCTTCCTGCGGCAGGCCCTTCTGCACGTACAGCCATCCCAGCTTGTCGAGCCGCATCGGCGATGAACCCTTGGACTGGATCGTCGCCTCCAGGCTGCGGATCGCCCCGTCCAGGTCTCCATTCCACTCCAGCTTCCTCGCCTTCTGGACCGACGGGTCGAAATCCAGGATCTCGAAAACAGCGGTCATGAAGCCCATGTGTCTCTCTCCACCGCGGGTGCTTGGGACATAACACGCACCGGATGCCCGGAGCTCATCGGCATATCACGGAGCGGTAACCCATCGAGAATTGGAATGGATGGTCCCCTGAATTTCAAGGGATAAGTCGAATTCGTGGTCGTCTCGCCTTCATGGGCTCGTCGACGCCAGGACTGTAGACGACCTCGGCTCGGCGTCGTCCTGGGTCATTGGCTCGACACGCACAAGCTTGTATAACACTTGCATTGACCACGCGATCCAAGGCAGTGGTGTGCGGCCCTTCAGGTCGCGAGAAGGGCCGCGATCGGTGCAGGCTGCCGTGTACTCCAAGAAAGCGTGAATCGCTCCAGGCCGGCGAAAAAACCTGAGAAGGTCGACGTCCCCGCGTGATCAACGAATCTTCGCCTTGCTCCCGCGTCCCTTGCCCCCGACCGTGGGCTCGGGGCTGCCGTCGAGTGGCTGGCCGGGGCGGATGGCGTCGAGGCGTTTCCGGATCGCGGCGGCGTAGTCGGGCGAGAGTTCGAAGCCGAGGAACCGGCGGTGCAGCTTCTTGGCCACGGCCAGCGTCGTGCCGCTGCCGCCGAATGGGTCGAGCACCAGCTCGCCCGGATCCGAGCAGGCACGGATGATCCGGCCCAGGAGCTGCTCGGGCATCTGGCAGCCGTGCCAACCGGCACGCTCCTTGAATGTCCCACAAACGCGGGAAATGGACCAGGTATCGCTCTCGGGCGCGAAGCCGTTCGGGACGTCCTGCGGCCGGAGGATCCAGGTGTCGTCCGGCAGGCGACCCTCGGGATTGGCCCGCGCGTCGAAGTAGACCAGTTGCCGCGCCGACGGCACGCGGATCGACTGGTCGTTGAATGTGAAACGTTTGGGGTCCCGCACAAAGTAAAACAAGTGGGCGTGACTACGGGTGAACTTCTTCGTGCAGTGGACCCCAAACGTATAGTACCAAACCACCCAGTTCCGGAGCGAAAGGCCCAGCTCGCGGTGGAATAGGACCTTCAATTCCGCCGCGAACTCGTCGCCGATCGCCAGCCAGAACGTTCCGGTGGGCTTGAGCACTCGCACGACCTCTCGGCCCCAGGCCAGCGTCCAATCGAGGTAAACCTGGGCGTCTCGACGGTCGTCGTAGATATCGTAATCATAGCCGATATTGAACGGGGGATCGGCGAAAACCAGGTCGACCGAGCCATCCCCCACCCGCCGGAACAGCTCCAGGCAGTCGCCGTCGTAGAGTGTGTCCGTCGTCAGGTGTCCGTTGTCCGCTATGGGGAGCATGGCCGATTCCTCTGCCCTTGAACTCTTCGCCTTCGATCGCCCTGCTTCGCGGGACTAAAGCCCTTCGCGTTCGTGTTGAGCACACCTGACACCAACCCGAAGCGTCAGCGAGGCGAATGCCGTCGAATCCTCGCTCACGCTTCGGGTTGGTATGAGCGTCCTCCCTCTCGAGCCATGCGCAAACCATGCGTGAAGCCCTCCAGGCATCGAAGGCCACATCATCGAACAAATGACAAGTGACCAATGACCAATGACCAACTGATCAATCCTCGTCGATGGGAGGCGGCGGGGGCGGATAGCCGGCGCCGTGGCGGGAGGGATTGTGATCGGGATTCGTGTTGTCGCCGTTGTCGGGGCCGAAGGCGTCGCCGTTGTCGGCGGCATCGCCGGAGGACGATCCGACCCCGCCGTCGCCCATACGGAACTCGGAGAGCTTCTTGTGCAGGGTGTTGCGATTGATGCCCAGGCGGGCGGCGGCCTTGATCTGGACGCGGTCGCAAGTCTGGAGGACCTGCTGGATCAGCTCTCGCTCGACCCGACCGACGATCCGGTCATACAGGTCGTTGGCCGACGGCCCGGCGGCGCGGACCCCCGCGCGGACGAGCTCGGCGCACAGGGCGGGCAGGTCGGTGCCGCCGCTCCGCTGCCGGATCGGCCGGGGCACGGTCTGGCCCCGCAACTGCGGCGGCAGGTGCTCGACCAGCATCTCCGGGCCGGTCCCGAGGATCACCGCACGCTCGACGTAGTTCTGCAACTCCCGGATGTTCCCCGGCCAGTCGTGCTCGCGCAACAGACGCATCGCATCAGCGTGGACCCGGCGCATCTCGCGACGATTCTGCTCCGCATAGCGGTTGAGGAAGTAGAGCACCAGGGGCTCGATGTCGTCGCGGCGCTCGCGCAGCGGGGGCAGGTAGATCGGCACGACGTTGAGCCGGTAGTACAGGTCCTCCCGGAATCGGCCCACCTCGATCTCTTCGAGCAGATCGCGGTTCGTCGCGGCGATGATCCGCGTGTCGACCTTCTTGGTGTTATTGTCGCCGACCCGCTCGAACTCCCCCTCCTGCAAGACGCGGAGCAGCTTCACCTGGAGCTTGGGCGAAGTGCTGTTGATCTCGTCGAGGAAGATGCTGCCGGCGTGGGCCGCCTCGAACCGGCCGGTGCGGTTATCCACGGCGCCGGTGAACGAACCTTTGACGTGGCCGAAGAGCTCGCTCTCGAGCAGGCTCTCGGTCAAGGCGCCGCAGTTGACCCGGATGTAGGGGCCCGTCGATCGCGGGCTGAGGTCGTGGATGGCGCGGGCGATCAACTCCTT
>JBKQHM010000185.1:0-7342 GCA_052148775.1 Isosphaeraceae bacterium
TGGAGTACCTGACCTCGTGCTTTGAAGCCGATCGGCGCGGCCAATCGATCCCCTCGCTTCTGCGGGCGATGGAGCCGGCGATCAAAGTCGCTTGATTCCAGCGACACCAACCCGTGAGCTCCTACGATCCACGATCTGGGTGATGCCGCCGTCGATGCTGTACTGGACCGAGAGCGTGCCGTAGGGCTCGACGATCGTCGTCGGCAGGTTCTGGCCGTTGTAGGCGAAGGACCAATCGCCGCCGGGGCCGTCGGCCGTCTTCATGTTGGCGTGACTATCATACGTATAGGTATCCGACGTGCCATCTGGCAGGTTTTCGGTCGTGAGCTGGGCATTCGAGTTGTAGGCGCATGTGATCGTCTGACCATTGGGATTTGTCGATGAGGTCACTTCGCCGAGCGAGTTATAGCCATACTGCTGGGTCGAGCCGTCGGGGTTGATCGTCTCGGTCAGGTTGCCGTCGGGGTCGTACCGGTAGGTCGTGGTGTACCCCTCCTGGTTGACGAAGGTCAGCGGCTCGGCGAGCGAGTTGTACGTGAACGAGATCGTGTAGCCCAGCGGATCCGTCTCGCTGATCATGTTGCCATTGTCATCGTACTGGTAGGTCGTGGTCGTGCCGTCGGCCGCGATGACCTCGACCAGGTTATCATTGGAATCATAAGCATAGCGCGTGATGTTCCCCAGGGCATCGATCGTCTCGCCGAGATTGCCCTGGTCGTCGTCGAGGGTGGTCGTCGTGTCGTCGTCGGCGTTGGTGACGGTGTACTCGCCCGGCGCGGGGTAGGCGTAGGTCTCGACCTCGGCCTCGGGCCCGGTGCCATTGAGCCGGCCCGTGCTCGCCAGCCGGCCCTGGGCGTCGTAGGACCACTCGATGCCAGTGCCGTCGGCGAAGGTGAGCGAGGTCAGGGCGTTGGCGTCGGCCGCGGTCGGGCCGGTCGCGTAAGTGTAGGTCGTCGTGCCGAACTCGTCGGTGAAGGTCAGCAGGTGCTGGCCGCTGGCGTCATACGTGTACGTGGTCGTCTGCTCGCCGGGCTCGGTGATCGAGCTGATGAGGCCCTGCGTGTTGTACGCGATCACGATCGCCGAGCCGTCGGAGGCGGTCAGGCTGGTCAGCTCGCCGCTGGCATTGTAGCCGGCCGTGATCCGATTGCCGTTGGTGTCTTGCTCGTAGTCGAGCGTACCGTTGGTGTTGAAGGCGATGATCGTACCGTCGGTTTGGACATACTGGTAGGCGCCGTCGGTGAGCGTCAGGGTGCCGTACTCGCCCGGCGCGGGGGTATAGCTGCCGTCGGAATTGATGGCGAAGTAGAGCAGCGAGCCGTCGTCGCTGATCGTGACGTTCCCCTGGCTGTCGGCGCCGGCGGTGATCTGCCAGTTGTCGGTCCAGCCCAGGCCGAACGGTCCCATCGTGTCCCGGCCCGAGATCGAGGCGTTGAACTGGCGGACGAAATCGAGCGGGATCGCGCCGGGGACGGGATATGAGGCGTCGGTGACCGAGTCGAGGGAACCAGTCGTGAGGGCGTCGTTGGCCGTGTTGATCACGAAGGCGAACAGCCGCTGGACGTCGTCGGTGTATTCGCCGAGCTGGCTCAGGTAGGTGGCCTCGGTGTTGAGATAGCCGAGGTAGCTGGCCGTCGTCGAGCCGAATTCCGCGGTCAGGTTGGCGAAGACGGCCGGCCACGCGGAATCGGGGATGTAAGACGGCTGGAGGCTCGATTCCAGCGACGACCAGTCCATCGGCGTGCTCTCGCCCGTGAGCACCTGCAAGCTGAAATCGATCGAGGCGCCCTGGGTGAGGGTGGTGGATTCGTAGGGGATCTCGATGGTGCCCTGGAACCCGGGCGGCAGCGTGCCGGCCGGTCCGGAATCCTCGATGCCGAGGATCTGGACGCTCGACCCCGAGAAGTTGGTCTCGCCCGGCAGCCCGATGTAGGCGTTATTGCTGGTGACCGCGACGACGAACAGCGGCGCCAGCGCATCCGAGCCGCCGGTATTCGAATAGGTGAGCGTCAGGTACGCGATCCGCCCCGGCCGCGAGATCGACGGCACGCTCAGGTTATAAGTGATGTTGCCCGGAGTCGAGTTGCTGGTCACGGTGAACGCCGAGGGATCCGTCGCCTTCTGGCCGCCGCTCGTAACCACAACGTCATAACCACCCGCCGCGGCGCCGGACAGGTCGAACTGGGCGAACAGCGTCGTGCTGGACTGGAACGTCACCTGCGTCGCCGCGATCGATGAACCGCCGCCATGGGGAACCAGGCTGACCGTCGTCCCGGCCGTGAACTCGGCGCCCTGGATGGTCAGCGTGGTCGTCCCCGAGTCCCCGGCCTGGCTCGGGCCCGCCGTCCAAGCCATCGTCCTCGACCTCCAGTTCCCGACCAATCCGTTCGCGGAACCATAGGCGCGGACCCCGTCGCCCCGAAAAAGTCGAATCACCCCGTCCCGATATTCCTCGATGGATCGGATCGCGGCTCCCACTTGGTGCGCGCTGAGGGTAAGTACATATCCGCGGACAATGGGTGCGGCATTCCGTTGTGAGGGCGGGGATCGTCCCAACCACGTTAATGTCCGCCAGGATGCCCCGCATCCTGAGCCCCCCGGTCCTGGGCTTCGCGACGCTCCCGGACCATGGCCAGGAATCGCTCGTGTCCGGCGTCGAGCTTCGCCTGGAGTTCAGGCGAATTCCCCCGCGCGTCGCGCGCGAGCATCTCCTCGTAATCCGCCATGACTTCGTCTCGATGGTCCTCGATGTACTGGATCGCGACCTCGACCTGTTGCGAACTGAGACTCAAAGTGTCCGCGATCATGTCGCGGTGCCATCCCGTCTTGTGATCATCGAGAACGTCGTAGACCGTGATCCGCGTCCCCGCGAGCTCCGGCCCTCGGCCCCGGTCGATAATCTTCGCTTCGAGCATGGTTCCAACCCCCAATTCTTGGCAAACCGTCCCGGGTATTCTACGCCCGACTCGCGTCGAGCGGAACAGAAGCGCTCGCCTCTCCGGGGTGACACCACGGGTTTCCGTGAGGCTCACGACCGAAACCAGGGGCATCCGCACATCCGTCGATACGTCCTCGCCATCCTCCGCCCCACTCAACTTCCATCATCTCTCGGTAATCCGGCGCGCAACTCTCGAAAATTTTGGAAAATTATATCTTGTTTTGCCAAAACGACTTAGATACGCCTTCGGCCGGATTCCGCGTCGGGTGCGTTCATGAAATCTCAAACTGGCGGCATTCTAATAGTAGGCATACGCGACGACTTCCCAGAGGAGCCAGTATCCATGGACATGCCGCCCGAGATCAGACCGGTCCGACCCGTCCATAGCCTCGCCGTCAACTCCTTTGCTTCCACGCAGATCGGAGACGGCGACCCGTCCGATTGTTGCATAACAGTGCAAACCAGCGCAACGCTCGGGGAAAGTATGAATTGTCAGTTCCTTATCGATTTGGCAGTCAGAACAGTCGGTTTCGCGGACAATCCTTGATCGCAAAACCTTACAAAATCAGGCTTTAAGAAAATTAATCCGAACCGGCACGCGAATTGCTACCAGCTTTTCCAGACCCGATGAGGGGCCGGAAATCCTGACGCCGCGATGGAGCGACGAGGACCCAGGGAATGCTGGAACCGAGGGGATTAGGGGAAGCTCAAGAATGACTACCGTGATCGATCGCCAGGAATACACCTTTCAGGCCGAGATCAAGCAGCTCCTTCATCTGCTATCGCACTCGCTCTATCAGAGCCGCGAGATCGCGCTCCGGGAACTGATCTCGAACGCTTCCGACGCGCTCGACAAGATGCGGTACGTGACGTTGACCGACGAATCGCAACGCGACGCCGGTCCGCTCGAGATCGTCATCGAGGGCCGCGAGGCCGACCATCAACTGATCATCCGCGACACCGGCATCGGGATGTCCCACGACGAGCTGGTCAAGAACCTGGGGACGATCGCGCACAGCGGGTCGGTCGAGTTTCTCAAGGCCATGGCCGCCAATGCCCAGTCGCAATCGAAGTCGGACGTGTCGCTGATCGGCCAGTTCGGAGTCGGATTCTATGCGGCGTTCATGATCGCCGACCGCGTCCGGGTCCGGTCGCGGAGCTATCGGGAGGAGTCGGGCTGGGAGTGGGAGTCGGAAGGGACCGGCAGCTTCACCGTCTCGCCCGTCGAAGGCACGCTCCCGCGCGGGACCGAGGTGATCCTCCACCTCAAGGAAGATGCCAGGGACTTCACGTCCCCCTGGCGAATCAAGGACATCGTCAAGCGATTCTCCAGCTTCGTCCCGCACCCGATCCGGCTGGGGGAGGGGGGTGAGGTCCTCAACGACCAGAAGCCGATCTGGGTCGAGCCCAAGAGCCAGGTCACCGAGGAACAGTACACGCGGTTCTATCAACACCTGTCCCACCACCCGGAGGAGACGCCGTTGTGGCATCTCCACCTGGCGGCCGATTCGCCGATCCAGTTCCGCGCGATCGTCTATTGCCCGCCGACCAACCCCGAGCGCCTGGGTTACACCCGGCTCGAGCACGGACTGCACCTCTGCGCCAAGCGCGTCCTCGTCCAGTCCGAGTGCCGCGAACTGGTGCCGGAGTACATGCGGTTCCTCCAAGGACTCGTCGATTCCGAGGACCTGCCGCTCAACGTCTCGCGCGAGACGCTCCAGGATAACAGCGTCATCCGTCGTATCCGCACCGTGATCGTCAAGAGCGTCCTCGACCGCCTGGACAACCTCTCCAAGGAACAGCCCGACGCTTTCAAGACCTTCTACACCCAGTTCGGCTCGATGCTCAAGGAGGGGCTGGTCGTCGGCGGGATCGACATCGCCAACTTCCAGGAGAACCGCGAGCGGATCGCCAAGCTGCTCCGGTTCGCCACCTCGCGCAGCGAGGATCCCTCGTCGATGATCTCGTTCGATGAATACATCGCGCGGACGCCCGAGGGGCAGAAGAAGATCTACTACCTCGGCGGCCCCGACTTCGCCTCGATCGCCAAGAGCCCCAACCTCGAGATCTTCCGTCGACGCGGGATCGAAGTCCTTTATCTGACCGACCCGATCGACGAGTTCGCCCTCACCTCGCTACGGATCTACCAGGGCAAGGAACTCACCTCGATCGACTCGGCAGACCTCGACCTGCCCGAAACCAAGGCCGAGACCCCCGAGGCCGAGACGAAGGCCGAGGAGTCCCAGGCCAAGGAGAGCGGATTCCCCCGCGTCCTCGACCTGTTCCGCGCCGCGCTCGGGCCCCGCGTCAAAGAGGTCCGCGAATCGAAGCGGCTGACCGATAGCCCCTGCTGCCTGGTCAACGCCGAGGGCGGCCTCAGCACCCAGATGCAGCGCATGCTGAGGATGGCCAACAAGGAATTCCCCGAGACCGCCCGGATCCTCGAGGTTAACCCGTCGTCCCCCTTGATCCGCCGGCTCTGCAACCTCAGCGCCAACGCGGATCACGAGGCATTCATCAAGCAGTGCGCGTTGCAGCTCTGGTCAAACGCGATGATCCTCGAGGGGGTAACACCCGACCCCGAGGACCTGATCGCCCGCGTCCAGTCGTTCATGGCCGAGGCCGCCGAGAAGCGCTCGCCACTGATCCTGTGACAGGTGGAGCGTGGTGGGGGGGTGGGAATGCTCATCGCAGTTCCCCCACCACCACCCGCTATGAGTGCATCAGCCACCGTGATCGAAGTTGAAGTACATCCCGAACGGATAGGGGCCGGGTCCGGGCGCGATCGGGTCGAGGTCGTAGATCGGGACGTACGAACCCATCTGGTAGTACATTCCGACCGGCTTCCACGGGTGGACCAGACCTTGAATGAACTTGAGCGGGCGGGGCCAGGAGTGGCTGGAAGAATCGATCGTGCTCTTGCCGGGCGAACCGTACCAGTAGGGATAGACGCTCTCGGAATCCGGCGTCTTCCAGCCCAGGCCATAGAGACCTTGCGAGCGAAACCAGTTGATATGACTGACCGTCCCCCGATCGCCATATCGGGTGTTGTAGAAATAGTCGCGTCGCGGGTCGGGTGGCAGATAGGTGGGCGTTGCGGAGTACCGTTGGAGCAAGCCGCTCCGCTGGGTGATGTCGCCGACCTGCGGCTCGGGCGGCTGGGCCTTCGCCGTCGAGGATAACATCCCCCAGAGTCCGAGGGCGACGATGGTGGCCAGCGTCCGGACATATCGGCTTGAGTTGACGTGGCCGCCCGGTTGTCGGGCGGCGTCGATCGATCCTCTCGATCCTGGTCGTTCCATGAGCTCGACTCCTCGCTCGAGTGTCGCCATCCTTCCCCTCCTGGGAAAAGATATTGATCCCATACGCGTCCGGCTTCGCCGACAGGCACGGACCGGTTCCAACTCCTCGAAGGCCCCTCGAATCCAGCCGGGCTGGTCAGACGGTTCGCATCTCACCCTCGATCGATCCCGACCGCCCGCCCCTCGAACGTCGGATTCGAAGGACGGGCGATGGGGACGGTCGGTCAGTCGATGGGTCGACCCGGCCAGCCGGCCCGCCGTCGGGGGGCGGGCCTTCGGTCCGGGCCAACATCAAGGATCGAACGGATTCATGGGCGGGAAGGAGAAGAAGTCGCGCGGGGACCGCGTCACATTGACGTACGGGACGTATCCCGGCGTAATCGGGACGGGTCCGCCCGCACCCATGAAGTAGTCGATCTTCTTATGATGGAGCCATCCGGTCAGCGAGGCGAGTTTCCCGTGCAGTTTGGAGAGGCACTGGGAGCATCCCTTCCCGCCGCAGAAACCACAGCCCGTGCCCTTGCACAACCCGCAACCCGGATCGCCGCAGCCCCCGATCATCCCCGCGCCTCCGCAGGCGCCGCAGCCCCGGCCTCGGCAGCCCCCGCAGAGGCTCTTATGCTTCCCCTTTCCGTGAGCATGACTGGTCGCGATGCCGCAACCGGCCTGGCCGCAGGGGTACTGCGCCGAGGGCTGGACGACGGCCGTACCGGGCGCCGGGGCCTGGCTCGTCGCCGAAACAACCGGCGTCGCCGCGGAGCCGTGTCCGAGGCAACCCGGGCCGCAGTCGAGCGGCGCGAATCGTCCCGCGGCCTTGTGGTGGAAAAGTCCGCCACCATTGCCGCAACCGGGCCCGGAGCACGCCGTGCCGTCGCCGCCGTCGCCGTGATGGAACAGGCCACCGCCCGAGCAGTGTCCGCAACCCTTCCCTCCGCACAACCCGCAGCCCGTGCCGATGCCCCCGAGCATGGAGTGCAGCCGGCACTTGGCGCAGCTCGCCAGATATCGGGGATCGTACACATGATTCTTGGCGTAGTGCCCGTACGGGACCGGCGGCGCCTTGAATTCTCCGCCGGTCGTGTAGTCGTAGGCCGCCACGACT
>JBKQHM010000186.1:0-23782 GCA_052148775.1 Isosphaeraceae bacterium
GATCCACCGCATAACCACTGGACGGCAACCGACTCATGATCGCCGAAGTGCTCTTCATATAATGAGTTGCGTCACCAGCCCGGAACGCACCTGGTGGGCAAATGACTAAAGTTTCACAACCTCTGAGACAAGATGGGAGATCGAAGACGTGAGAGCCGACGACCCGAAGTTGAAGCGAATTGATCCGCCGAAATTGAATTGGCACGAGAAGTTCTACCTGCTGCCGATCGCCCAGGGGCTGGGCGTGACGGCCAGGCATATCGCCGGCGTCGCGTTCTTCAACCAGGCGATCACCACTCAGTATCCCGAAGAGCAGCACATCCCCAGCCCGAACTACCGGGGTGTTCATCGACTGAACAAGGATGAGCAAGGCCGGGTCAAGTGCGTGGCCTGCATGCTCTGTGCGACCGCCTGCCCGGCGCATTGCATCGATATCGTCGGCAAGACCGCCCCGCCCACCTGGCCGGATCGAGAGAAATACCCCGAGAGTTTCGTCATCGACGAACTGCGCTGTATCTATTGCGGCATGTGCGAGGAAGCCTGCCCGGTCGAGGCCATCGAGCTGACCGGATTGTATGACCTGACCGGCCTCTCGCGCGAGCAGATGATCTTCGACAAGGCGAAGCTCCTCTCGGTCTTCGACGCGACCTCCAACACCGAGCCCATGAAGTACAGCAAACCGCCGGCCCAGGACGAGGAAGCGACCCGGATCCTGCCCTCGCTGGAACATTGATAGCGTGGTGCCGGCAACTCGGCCGAGCAAGTTCCGACCGACAATGAGACCCCTGGTGACTCGCCTCATCAACCGACCGGCATCCTGGCCACTGACTCAAGGAAAGCTCCCCGACGATGTCGATCTCGAACGCGGACATGATCCTGGCCCTCGTCGTCGTCCTGCTCGGCGCGGTCGGGACTTACCTGATGCTGCCGCACCGGCACGGAATCGCCCGCCGGCGCCCCGAATTCGGCGCCGGGCTGGCCGCCGCGAGCCTGGCCTTGCTGGTGTTCCTGACCTCATGGACACCGCCCGCGGCCTTCCTGCCAACCGTGTTCCTCTATACGTTCGGCATCACGGCGATCCTGGGTGCCTTGCTCACGGTAACCAGCCGCAACCCGGTTTACAGTGCGCTGTGGTTCGCCTCCGTCGTACTCTCGACCTCGGGCCTCTTTCTCCTCGCGGGAGCCCCGTTCCTGGCGGCGGGCACGATCATCGTCTACGCCGGTGCGATCATCGTCACGTTCCTCTTCGTGATCATGCTCGCCCAGATGGAGGGCAAGGCGGTCTACGACCGAGCGGCCCGGGCCCCCGAGGCCGCCACCTTCACCTGCTATCTGATATTCTGGTCGCTCATTGTCGCGATCTCGACCGTTCGTCCCGCACCCGTAGGGGACCAGAGCACCGAATTCGGACGCAGTCAGGCGGAGCAACTGCTGAAGACGGAGCGCGGGCGATTCGAGCCCGAGCGACATTTCCGGCGTGCGCAGGATCTCATCATCGCGCGGGGTGAGACGAGCGGCGGGGTCGTCGCCGTCCTCGATCGAGCCTCGCCCCCGACCTCGCTGATCTTCGACGGCCCCAACGAGGCGAAGCCGAACGTCGCCGGATTGGGGGCCTCGCTCTATACCGATTACCTCGTGACCGTCGGCCTGTCCGGCGCGCTTTTGTTCGTCGCCCTGATCGGCGCCGTGGCGATCACCAGCCCCACGCGCCCCGGTTCGAGCCCCGACCCGGCCCAGGCCGCGGCGCTCGGAACCAACAGGCCTTGAAAAAAGAATTCTTACGAGACACTCGTCACTAGCCAATTGAAGAAGAGAGAACCATGCCGCCTCTGCCCGACCTGTTCACGCTCGACGTCCTCCGCGATTATCTCCTGGTCGGGGCCGTGCTGTTCGTCCTGGGCATGCTCGGCTTCTTGAGCCGCCGCAACCTGATCGTGATGTTCCTCTCGGCCGAGATGATGCTCCAGGGCACGGCGCTGAGCCTGATCGGGTTCGGCCGTTACCATGGCAACTGGACGGGCCAGATCTTCACCATCCTGATCCTCACCGTAGCGGCCTGCGAGGCGTCGATTGGGCTGGCCCTGATCGTGATCCTTTACAATCGCCGATCCTCGCTGGACGTCACGCTCTGGCAGGATCTCCGCGACGAGACCGCCGCACCCACGCCCGCGTCGGAAGTCGCCGAGGAGGCCGAGGCCATCGAGGTCGTGCCCGGCGTCGAGTCGTATCCGCACCTGACCCCCGCCGGCGTCGAGCCGGCCCATCCCGTGCAACCTTGGATCGTCCGGCGAAGCTAGTCCTAGTCCGAGACCTCGTGGGGCGGTGCTCCGAGAGTACCGATCGGCTGGCCCCCGTCGTTCCGGTGCCCGCAAAGCACCCTACCAAGAGCCTCCCGAGCCGAGCACTTGAACAGCCCGATGGAAAGAGTGAGCAATGAGTGATCCGGAACTCCCCGGTTTCTTCGTACGATACGCCTGGTTGATCCCCCTGTTTCCGCTGCTCGGCGCGATGCTGGCAGTGCTGGGCGCGCGCCGATGGAAGAACCAGGCCCATATCCCGGTCGTCGCGGGGATCGCCCTGGCGTTCTTGGTCTCGCTCGGCGCCCTCGGCTCGGCGGAGTCCTACCAGAAATGGGAGGTGATGAGCTGGCTGACGGCCACCGATTTCCAGATCCCGATCGAGCTGCGTGTCGATGGCCTGAGCTCGATGATGCTCTCGATGGTGACCTTCGTCTCAGGCCTGGTCGCCGTCTTCGCGATCGGCTACATGCACGGCGACGAAGGATACCCGCGGTTCTTCGCCCTGATCGGCCTGTTCGTCTTCTCGATGACGGGACTGGTCCTCTCCAACAATTACGTCCTGACCTACGTGTTCTGGGAGGGCGTAGGGGCGTGCAGCTATCTCCTGATAGGATTCTGGCACTCGCGGCCCTCGGCTGCCGCGGCGGCCATGAAGGCATTCCTGGTTAACCGGGTCGGCGATTTCGGGTTCGCGATCGCCATCTTCTGGCTCTGGTCGATCGTCCCGGGACACGATCTCAGCTACGGTCATATCTTCGACCCCAATACACTCAAGATGATCCCCCACGAATCGGTCGTGGGGATCTCGCTCCTGCTGTTCTGGGCGGCGACGGCCAAGAGCGCGCAGATCCCGCTATATGTCTGGCTCCCCGATGCGATGGAGGGCCCCACGCCGGTCTCCGCCCTCATCCACGCCGCGACGATGGTCACGGCGGGCGTCTACCTGATCGCCCGCTCCACGCCGATGATCGCCCTGGCTCCGGGCGTCCAGCTCGTGATCTCGTCGATCGGATGCGCCACCGCGCTGCTCGCGGCGGCGATCGCCGTGACCCAGAACGACCTCAAGCGCGTCATGGCCTATTCGACGGTCAGCCAACTTGGCTACATGTTCATGGCGCTGGGGGCGGGCGTCGGGGGCGTCGCCCAGCTCGCGATCGTCGCGGCGATGTTCCACCTGTTCACCCACGCCTTCTTCAAGGCCCTGCTGTTCCTCGCCTCGGGCAGCGTGATGCACGCGATGGGCGACGTCATCGACATGCGGCGGTTCGGCGGCCTGCGCCACAAGTTGCCGATCACCTGCTGGACATTCGCCGTCGGCGGACTTGCCCTGGTCGCGCTGCCCCCGCTCTCCGGCTTCTTCAGTAAGGATGAGGTCCTGCTGGCGCTCACGAGCGCGAGCCACGTGGCCCATGAAGAGGGGGGTGGCTGGCCTTACGCGCTGATCTACTGGCTGGCGATCCTCACCGCGTTCATGACGGCGTTCTACACCGGGCGGGCGTTCTTCATGACGTTCTTCGGACCGGAGAAACTGCCCAGTCCCACGGACCCAGAAGCACCGTCGCAGGCCAAGCCCGTCGGTGTGCACGACGAACTCGCCGGGGCGCACGACGAAGGTCACGAACATCACGGCGAAGGGGTGACCGGCCTGCCCCACGAGCACCACGGCGAGATCGGCCACGAATCCCCGCCGGTGATGACGTTCCCGCTGCTCGCCCTCGCGGGCTGCACGGTGCTGATCGGCTTGATCTGCCTGGTCGCGGGACCATTCTTGGGCGGAGCGACCGAGTGGTTCGCGCACCACCTGCACAAGACCCTGGCCTTCGAGTCACTGGGCCACGAGGAGCATGCATTCTCCTGGGCAACTGCGATCGTCGGCACACTGGTCGGCGTGCTGGGGATCGGCCTGAGCTACGTCATGTATGCCCAGGCCAGCACCTTGCCGGGTCGTTGGGCGGCCCAGCTCCGTCCATTGTATGAAGCCTCACTCAACAAGTTCTACATCGACGAGTTCTACCAGTGGCTGGTCGTCAAACCGACTCGCGCCCTGGCCGTCGTCTGCGAGTTCCTGGACATCTACGTGGTGGATCGCCTGGTGATCGGGGTGGCCCTTCTCCCCCGGCTGTTCAGCCGGACGAGGTTGGCCCCCCTTCAGAATGGCCTGATCCAGTTTTATGCGGTCGTGTCGGCGGCGAGCGTCGCGGCACTGCTTTTGATTCTCCTGCTGCTCGGCTCGTATTGATCGGATGCGGAAACGGGTCGGTGACTCCGACGAGGAACGATGAATGGCGACACTCCTAGTGATCTCGGTCTTCCTCCCGCTCGCGGGGAGCCTGGCCCTGGTTCTGATGCCGCGGACGGACGACCATCGGGCGCGATCGATCGCGATGGGGATTGCCCTGGTCACGCTGGCCCTCAGCCTGATCCTGCTGGCGGGCTTCCATTCCGAAGTGAAGGGCCCTCAGTTCGCGTTCGTCGGGGCGGACGGGCGATTCGGGCTCTCCTGGGGCGAGAACTCGTCCGATGCCCCCAGCCGGCCCGACATCCGCTTCGCCCTGGGCCTTGATGGCATCAGCCTCTGGCTCTTCGTGCTCACCTCGCTGCTGATGATCACGGCGATCTGCTCGTCCTGGGAATCGATCAAGGAGCGGGTGCCCATCCACTATGCCTTCCTCCTGGCGCTCCAAACGGGGTTGCTCGGGCTGTTCGCCAGCCTGGACATCATTTTGTTCTACATCTTCTTCGAGTTCACGCTGATCCCGCTCTTCTTCCTGATCGGCCTCTGGGGCGGTCCGCAGCGTCGACGCGCCTCGATCACGTTCTTCCTGTACACCCTCGCCGGCAGCCTGCTGACGCTCCTGGGCGTCATCGCACTGGTGGTGGTGCATTACCAGTTCTCGCACCCCCAGGTCCTGACCTTCTCGATCCCCGCGCTGACCCAGGGGCTGGCTGCCCTCAGATGGGATGGCTGGTACACGGCCAACTCCTGGACGAGCCCCCAGGTCATCATCTTCTTGCTCTTGCTGGCCGGGTTCGCGATCAAGGTGCCGATGTTCCCGTTCCACACCTGGCTGCCGCTGGCCCACGTCGAGGCCCCGACGGCCGGATCGGTCCTGCTGGCCGGCGTGCTCCTGAAAGTCGGCAGCTACGGGCTCCTGCGCTTCAACCTGGGGATGACGCCAATGGCCGCCGAGTGGCTCTTCCCGATGCTCGCCACGATGGCCGTGATCGGCATCATCTACGGGGCACTGACCGCACTGGCACAGACGGACATCAAACGGCTTGTCGCCTACAGCTCGGTCAGTCACATGGGCTTCATCGTGCTAGGCCTGTTCGCACTCAACCCAACCAGCATGGACGGCTCTGTGATCCAGATGCTGAATCACGGATTGACGACCGGCGCCCTGTTCGCATCCGTCGGCGTGATCTACGAGCGATACCATACGCGTTCGATGGACGAGATGAGCGGCCTGTGGAACCGGTTGCCGCTCCTGGCCTTCTTCTTCATCCTGG
Organism: Isosphaeraceae bacterium; assembly: GCA_052148775.1. Lineage (GTDB taxonomy): Bacteria > Planctomycetota > Planctomycetia > Isosphaerales > Isosphaeraceae > CAVZRC01. Next base: position 5,811 of record JBKQHM010000186.1, read on the forward strand.
CGGCCATGGGCTCGGCCGCGCTGCCGGGCCTGAATGGGTTCGTCGGCGAGTTCCCGATCCTGGTCGGCGCCTTCGGGGCCAGCCCGCTCGCCGGCGTGCTGGCCGCGACCGGCATGATCCTCGGCGGCTACTACCTCCTCTGGATGCTCCGCCGCGTCATATTCGGCCCGCTACGCGAGCCGCAAGAGCACGACCACGGCGCGGAGACACATTCCTCCGCGTCCGGTCATGCCGTGGGACCGGAAGACCCGCACTCGATAGTCCATGAGGCCGTCCGTCCGGTCGGCTGGCACGAGATCGCCGGTCTCGCGCCGCTGATGTTCCTCATCGTCGCCATCGGCGTTTATCCCCGGCCCATCTTTGATCAGATCCAGCCGGCCGTACAGCTTATCACCCAGAATGTGCAAGACCAGCGCGAGCGGGCACGCGAGGCGGCGAAGACCGCCCAAACCCTCGGCATCGCCCCACCGGGTCCCAGGACCAAGGGCAGTCCGGGCGGCCCGTCCGCCAAGGGCAAGGCATCCGCCAAGGGCAAGGCATCCCCGAGCGCCAACGAATCCTCGAGCGGCGAGACATCCAAGAAAGGCCAATGATGGGCTCCAACGCTTTGGAATCGGCGTGGCAAACGACGCTGATTCTCCTCCCCGAGATCATCCTGCTCCTGGCTGGCATCGGGATGATGACCGCATCGGCATTCCTGGTCCAGCCGCGGCGTCGGTGGTGCCGCGCCGCGGTCTGGTCGCTTCTGGCCGCGCTGGTGGCGCTTCTGTTCGTCTCCCGGTATGAGACCGACATGTACGCCGCCGTCGCGCTCAACGACGCGATGTCCTTCTGGGCGCGGCTTGTCCTGCTGCTGACCGGCCTCGTCGTGATGGGGCTGGCGCACGACGAGCCCTCGGACGAGCGAGCGGGGGAGTTCTTCGGAGCGCTATTGATTGTGAACGCCGGCTCCCTGCTCGTGGCCGCCGCCAACGAGCTGGTGTTCCTCTTCGTCGGGCTGGAGTTGGTGAGCATCCCGACCTACCTGCTCCTCTATCTCTCCAGGCGCGACGCCGCGAGCCAGGAGGCCGCGACCAAGTATTTCTTCCTCAGCGTCTTCGCCTCCGGCCTGCTCCTCTACGGCCTGGCCTTCCTCTACGGTTCCACGGGTATCAGCAATCTGAAGGCGGTTGCCTTCCTTATCGAGAAGGTGGACAACTTTCCGCAGCCCCAGCTCGGCCTGGTCGCGCTGGTCTTCGTGATGGCGGGCCTGTGCTTCCGCGTGGCAGCGGTTCCGATGCACGCCTACGCGCCCGACGTCTACGAGGGCTCGCCGATCGTGATCGCCGCGTTGCTCTCCTGGGTCCCCAAGGCCGTGGGCTTCCTGGCCATGATCCGCGCGCTCACGGCCATCTTCTCGGTCGCGCCCACCCTGGTCTACAAGGCGGCCATCCTCGCGTGGATCATCGCGGCGGCGACCATGACAATCGGCAACTTCGTGGCCTTGCTCCAGGACAATCTCAAGCGGCTGCTGGCCTACTCCTCGATCGCTCACGCGGGCTATATCATGGTCGGCGTCGCGGTCGCCTTCGCCAACGCCCAGCGCGGCACAGAGATGTATTACGGCAACGAAGGCATCCTGTTCTATCTGCTCGCCTATGCCCTCATGACCCTGGGGGCCTTCGGGGTCTTCATCGCCCTGCGGATCGGGGATCGCCCCGTCCAGACGGTGAGCGATCTCGCCGGAGTGGGATGGACTCATCCCTGGCTAGGGGCCGCGCTGGCCGTTTGCCTGCTCAGCCTCAGCGGCATCCCTCCACTCGTAGGATTCTGGGCCAAGTTCGAGATCTTCTCATCGGCCCTGGCGGTCTATGAGCTCGGAGAGTCCTGGTCGTTCCTCCTGCTGGCGGTCATCGGCATGCTGAACGCGGCGATCGGCAGTTATTATTATCTCCGTATCGTGGTGATGATGTATCTCACCCCGGCCAAGGAAACCGTCGAGGTGCGCGGGGGCTGGCCGGTCTCGGTCTCCGTGGCGGTCTGCGCCGGCCTGACGGTCGCGTTCGGCTTATTCTGGACACCCGTCGCCGAGACGGCCCGCGCGGCCGCCCGCTCGGCCATAGCACATCCGGCCCCCGCGAAACCCCAGGTCGAACAGCTCGCCGGGGTGGATGAGGCTCGGTGAAGCCACATGACTATTGGCTGAAGCTCGCCGGACGGAGCCGGCTCCTACAGACGGGACGTGTAGGAGGTAGCTCCGACCCCCGACCCTGTCCAGCCCGAGCCTGACATCGATCCGCCTGAGACTGGGAAGCCCGATCTACGTGTATTTCTGGATCGCGCGGGTCATGAGAGCGTCTAACCATCTCTTGATAAAATGAAATCGCCGGACGCGGCTTTATTTTGGCGCCCCCGGACGGTAGCCTGTCGCATAGGACTGCTCCGATCGACCCTCATTGGTGAAGACGTCTCTCGTTCACGTACCATTGCTCGTGCGTCGAGCGATCCGGAAGTCCATCGCGACGGATTCTCAATGCGAGCCTGAGTCGTCCCACTCGCACAATGCACGTTCTCGAGACAGGGCGAGCCGCGAGGGTCGTCGGATGCTGTCCCAAGGCCATCCAGATCTTCGGTGACCCGATCAGAATCTGAGCTATCTTTTGTGTTGTAGGTACTCCGACACTTCCTCCACACCCTCATTCTTGGGTGGGTCGGACCTTCCTGGGACATGCCGTTTTCACGCGCTGAAGATGCGTCTTGAAGACTCAACATCGTTGCAACATCCAGGGGATTGTTTGATGAGTTCGAGAAAAGCGCACCGATCTCACCGTCGCCGTTGCGCGACGCGGCGTTGCTTGAGGCCGAGGATGGATCATCTCGAATCGCGAGCGTTGCTCGCGACGGTGGCCCGACCGACGTTCGTGCTGGAGCCCATGGCTGGGGGCTCTCCCTCCGGAGGTTACTCGCCCGCGCAGCTCCAGCAAGCCTATGGATTCAATGCCATCACTTTCGATGGTACCCCCGGTACGGGCAAGGGCGAGACGATCGCGATCGTCGACGCTTACGACGACCCGAATATCCAGTCCGACCTGAACACGTTCGATGCCGAGTTCAGCCTGCCCGCGACGACGGTCACGCGAGTCAACCAGACCGGCGGGACGAGCTATCCGGCAAGCGATTCGACCGGCGGCTGGGAGCTCGAGGAGTCCCTCGACGTGGAGTGGGCCCACGCCATGGCGCCCGGTGCCAGCATCCTGCTGGTCGAGGCCAACTCCGCCGGTACGAGCGACCTACTTGCCGCCGTCAAATACGCGGCGGCCCATGCCAATGTCGTGTCGATGAGCTGGGGAGGCAGCGAGTTCTCGGGCGAGACGGCCGACGACTCCACCTATTTCGACCAGCCCGGCGTGGCCTTTGTGGCCTCCTCTGGAGATGCCGGCGCGCCTGCGGAGTGGCCGGCGGCCTCGCCGAACGTTCTGTCCGTCGGCGGCACGGCCCTCACCCTCGGCGCCAATAATTCGTGGTCGAGCGAGGTCGGCTGGAGCGACAGCGGTGGGGGGCCCAGCGCGTACGAGGCACAACCGTCCTACCAGAAAGGCGTGGTGAAGCAGACGTCGACCGCGCGAGCCACCCCGGACGTCGCCTACGACGCATCGCCGTCGACCGGCGTCGCCGTCTATGACTCCGTCCCTTATGAGGGGACGACCTACGACTGGCTCGAGGTCGGCGGCACCAGCATGGGCGCACCGCAGTGGTCGGCGCTGCTGGCGATCACCGACCAGGGGCGCGCCCTGACCGGCCAGCCGGCTCTCGACAGTACGAGTCCGCAGCAAGTGATGGACATCCTCTACGAAAACCCGGGCGACTTCCACGACATCACCAGCGGCACGAGCGACGGACGCCCCCACTATTCGGCGGGGGTCGGCTACGATTATGTCACCGGCCTGGGCTCTCCGATGGCCAATCTGGTGGCCAACTCGCTCGTGGGCACATCCACGGCCTCGTACGACAAGCTGGTCCTCACCGCGCCGGCCACCGCGACGGCCGGGACGCCATTCAGCCTGACCGTCACCGCCGAGACGTCGAGTGGCGCGACGGACACCGGCTATGTGGGCACGATCCAGTTCACCAGCAGCGATGTCCAGGCCGGTCTGCCGCCGAAATTCACATTCCCGGCGGCCGACGACGGGACGTACACGTTCACCGACGTCACGCTCGAGACCGCCGGCAGCCAGACGATCACCGCGACGGATGCCTCGTCGCCGGTGATCACCGGCACGAGCTCCTCGATCAGCGTCAGCCCGGCCGCCGCCAGCCATTTCGTCCTCTCCGGCCTCCCCTCGACCGCGACCGTCGGCGTGGTTGAGACCTTCACGGTCACCGCCGAGGATCCCTACAACAACGTGGCGACCGGTTACGCCGGCACCGTCCAGTTCACCAGCAGCGATACCTCCGCAATCCTGCCGGCGAACGCGACTTTCACGACAGCCGATAAAGGGGTGCAATCCTTCTCGCTCACGTTCGAGACCGCCGGCACCCAGTCCTTGACCGTGACCGACACCACCTCGGGAATCAAAGCCACCCAGTCGGGAATCACGGTCGCCCCGGCCGCCCCGACCAACCTGACCGCCACCGCGGTCTCATCCAGCGAGATCGATCTGGCCTGGACCGATTCGATCGGTGCCACCGGCTACCAGATCCAGCAGAGCCTCAGCAGCAGCACCGGCTGGACGACGATCGCCAGCCCATCGGTCGGCACCACGAGCTACCAGGATACGGGCCTGGCCCCCGGGACCACCTATTACTTCCGCATCATCGGCACGCTGGGGAGCGTCGATTCGGCCGCCAGTAGCGTCGCCAGCGCAACGACCACTGGCACCGCACCGTCCGCCGACAGCATCTGGAGCAACTCCTACGTCCCGCCGGAGAACGCCTACAGCTACGGGTCATACGAGGTGGGCGTGAAGTTCACTTCCATCCAGGCCGGGGAGGTGACGGGCGTCCGGCTCTACAAGCAGACGTGGATGGGCGGATACGTCCACGTCGGCCACCTCTGGTCGTCGACCGGGACCTTATTGGCCACGGCCACGTTCACGAACGAGACGGCCTACGGTTGGCAGCAGGTCGACTTCTCGAGCCCGGTGGCGATCCATGCCAACATGGAGTACGTCGTCTCATTCTCCACGGGCGGGGGCTATTTCGGCATCACCACCGGCTACTTCAATTCCGGCGGTGTGACCAGCGGTCCACTGGAGGCTCTGTCCGACAGCGTCACCGGAGGCGACGGGGTCTATAACCGAGCCGGCGCATTCCCCGACGTGGACGGCGACGGGATGAACTTCTGGGCCGATGTCGCGTTCAGTCCATCATCATCCAACGTCAAGACCGCGATCGCCTCTTCCCCGGCCTCGCCCTCGATCGCGGTGGTCGGGGTCTGGATGAGCGCCCTGACCGCCGTTGGATCCAATCGTTTGACCACCTCGACACCGATCATGGCACCGACGCGACCGGCGTCCTTCTTCTCCACACCGGTCGGGACATCTCCAACGGTCCTGGGCACGTTCTCGTATCGCCGTACGATCACCCAGGCCGCGACGTCCGCGTCTTCGCTCAAGAAGTCATCGTTGGTGTCGGTCATAGCCTGAGGAACCCCGGCTCCGTCCGGCGAACTTCAGCGAAACGATTCGCCTGTCAGGCCGCTGTACCCGGTTGGTTGTCGGGAGGCAAACCGAGCCTTCGTCCAGCATGATACCAGGCATCGGCCTGCGTGTACTCGCCGGATTCTCGGAGCTGTTTCCCCCCGGTCGTCTCGAAAGTTTGAATTAGACAAAGATGTCGGATCGAAACGACGGGGTTCGCGGTGCGCATGCGAGGCAAGGAAGGGGCTGTGCCGAGATGCGGAATCGAGCACGTCCACCGCAGAATCGCGCGAATGAGCCCGCTCTCGATGTCGATGCGATGGAAAATCGTGCGAACGAGCCCACGCCGCATGGCCAAGGAACACCAATTCTCTGGAACGAACCCACGAATGGATGATCTGAGCAAGATGGTCGACATTTGTTGAAAAGTGGGTTCATGCCAGTGCGACAGGGCGCGCTGGCCTGACCTCGACTGGGCAGAACTCGATCCGCGACGATCAAACCCGGTTCTATCGCTGCTGCTTGGGCCGCCCCACGGTCGCGGCTCCGGGCGGGTGCTCGATTGATCGGCGCACCGTTGCATCCGTATTCTAAGGAGAACTCGGGACGAATCTTCCGGAGGCCCGGCGCAGGGGTGGGCGACCGATACCGGCGGGATGCCGGTCGGTCCGTGATGCCAGCGATGCATGGGCAAGTTCGATGGGAGAGTGTCTCCGCTCAGCCAGAGGTTGTCGGACCGCCACCGGGGTTCGATGGAGTGGGGATCGCGGCGCGCGACGGGGGTTATCGAGCGATGGGATCCAACTCAGGCTCGATCCAGAATGAGGGCCTCGCTCAGTGTTTCTCCCGGCTCTGGGAGAACGGGCTCCCCGTCCCCGACGTTTTCGCTTTCCTGGCCTCGCGGCCGTCGGTCTCCGCGGAGGAACGGCTCGCGGTCCTCCTCGAGGATCAGCGACAGCGATGGCGGTGCGGGCAGTCCTTGCCGCTTAGGGTCTACCTCTCGGCATTCCCCGACATCGCCGAACGGGGTGAACTCATCCGCATCCTGGTCGACCGGGAACGCGAGGAACGCCGGAGATCGGCCGGCCGATTGAATGAGACCATCGATAATCCCACACCGTCCTTGCTGATCTCGAAGTCCGACACCGTGCCCGTCGAGATCGGATCGACTCCGGCCAATACCGAGGGCGATGGGAGTTCCCCGGCCCTGGATCTCTCCCCCACGGGAGCCGGCCCGAACTCTCCGGATGTCCTCGGGATCACCCGGAACCCGGCAGGCTCGGACGAGACCGGCGATCGGGACGAACTGGCCTTCGCGCTGGACGACAACCATCATCTCTATTCGGAGGCCGAGAGCCTGAGGATCCTGTTGAAAACGGTGCGGTTCACGCTCGTGCGACGCCTGGGCGCGGGCGGGATGGGGGTCGTTTACGAAGCATACGACCAGCAACGCGGGGAACTGGTGGCCCTCAAGACGATGAGACGAGTGGATCCCTCGGGCCTGGTCCGGTTCAAGCAGGAGTTTCGCTCGCTCAGCGATATCGCCCATACCAACCTGGTCAATCTGTACGAGCTCTCCACGATCGAAGATCGATGGTTCTTCACCATGGAGCTCGTCGAGGGTTGCGACTTCGTGAGCTACGTGCGGACGTCGTCGGCGTCGGGAACCGCGACGAGTCCGGCGGAAGGCTCATCGGCCGATTCGGGTGAGGGTGTCTCGCCAACGGCCCGGGCCGACCGCGGCACCGGTCTGCCGCCGGGGTTCGACGAGGCTCGCCTTCGCGACGCGCTGCGGCAGTTGGCCGAGGGGATCGATGCGCTGCACCAGTCGGGGAAGCTGCATCGGGATATCAAGCCGACGAACGTCCTGGTGACCACGGAGGGGCGGGTCGTGCTGCTCGATTTCGGGCTCACCACCGACCTGGAGAGCTCGGGCCGAGAGCGAATCCTGGAACGTCAGATCGTGGGGACGCTGGCGCACATGTCTCCGGAGCAGGCGGCGAATCTCCCCGTCACGGCGGCGAGCGACTGGTACAGCGTCGGCGTCATGCTCTACGAAGTCCTGACGGGAGAGCTGCCTTTCGTCGGCACGCCGCAAGAGTTGATCGTCGCCAAGCGGACCCAGGCCCCTCCCTCTCCGGCGTCGCTCGTCCAGGGGCTCTCGGAGGACCTGGTCCGACTCTGCGTCAATCTGCTGGATCGCGATCCCGCCAGGCGGCCGACCGGTCGCGAGATCATCGTCCTGCTGACCGGTCAGGCCCTGGATTCGGCCGAGGTTCAGGACGCGAATCGCGAGCTCCCCTTGATCGGGCGATCGCGACACCTCCAGATCCTCGATGGTGCCTTCGCCGGCCTCGCCCGAGGAAGGACCGAGTCGATCTTCGTCTTCGGCCGCACGGGGACCGGCAAGACGACGCTGATCCGTTCGTTCCTCGACGGGCTGATCGTCCGGGACGACGCCGTCGTCCTCTGCGGACGGTGCTACGAGCGGGAATCGGTCCCATACAAGGCCCTGGATAGCTTGATCGATGCCTTGGCCCGGCACTTGAAGGGGCTCCCGGCCAGGAAGGTGCAGGCCCTGCTGCCCCCGGACGTGTCGTTCCTCGCCAGGGTGTTCCCGGTCCTGCAGAGCGTGGAGGCCGTGGAACTGTCGCGGGGCGACTCCCCGGAGCTGCCCGACCAGCAAGAGCTCCGCCGCCGGGCGTTCGCCGGCCTCCGCGATCTGCTGGCGAGAATCGCGAAGAAGACGGCCCTGGTCCTGGCGGTCGACGACCTCCAGTGGGGCGACGTCGACAGCGCCCTGCTCCTGTCCGACCTGCTCTGCTCGCCGCAGTCGCCCGCGATGCTATTCCTGGGCAGCTTCCGTTCCGAGGATGAGGGCCGGAGCCCCTTCCTGAACGAGATCCGCAAATCGATCGCCGAAGGGTCGCCGCGGCTCGAGCACCGCGACCTGGTCGTCGAGCCGCTGACACAATCGGAGGCGCGCGAGTTGGCCCTGGTCCTGCTGGGTCGGGACGATGCCGTTGCGCGCGCCGAGGCACACGTGGTGGCCCGAGAGTCGGGCGGGAACCCGCTGTTCATCGACGAGCTGGTCCGGCACATCCAGGGCGGCGAGCCGATCGATCGCTGGGAAGCGATCGGCCACCTCGACCTGGATGAAGTGCTCTGGGCGCGGATCCGCCGTCAGCCGGAGGAGGCACAGCGGCTGCTGGGCGTCGTGGCCGTCTCGGGGCGTCCGATCCGGCAGGCGATGGCTTTCCAGGCCGGCGAGATGGGCGCCGTCGGCCGGGTAGCCCTGGCATCGCTCCGCACGGCTCGACTGATCCGTTGCATCGGCCAGGCCCAGCACGATGACATCGAGATCTATCACGACCGGATCCGCGAGACGGTGGTGGCCCACCTGCCTCCCGATCGCTTGAAGTGGCACAACGAGCGGTTGGCCATGGTACTCTCGAAATCCGGCCCGGTCGACCCGGAAGTGCTCGCCGGGCACTACCGGGGTGCCGGCGACCTGGCCCGCGCCTGCGACTATTACACCCAAGGCGCCGACCAGGCGGCCGCGGCACTGGCGTTCGACCACGCGGCGAGGCTCTACCGGATCGCCCTGGAGCTACATCCCGGCCCGGCCGCCCCGGTGACCGACTTGCGCCGCCGGCTGGGCGATGCGCTGGCCAGCGCCGGCCGAGGCGCCGAGGCCGCCCAGGCGTATCTGACGGCGGCTCCATCAGCCTCGCCGGCCGAGGCCCTGGAGCTGAAGCGGCTCGCCTCGACCCAGCTCCTCATCAGCGGACACCTCGACGACGGCCTGGCCCTGTTGCGCACCCTCTTCGGACCGATGGGCGTGAGCATGCCCGAGACGCCACGGCAGGCCCTCGCCTCGCTGGCCTGGCACCGTCTGCGCCTCCGGCTCCGGGGCTTCGGCTTCCGCCAGCGCGATGCGACCCGGGTCTCGTCGATCGAGTTGAGCCGCATTGACCTCTGCTGGTCGGCCGTCGCGGGACTCAGCATGATCGAGCCGATTCGGGGCGCCGACTTCCAGACGCGCGGCCTCCTCCTCGCGCTCGCGGCCGGCGAGCCGTTCCGGATCGCTCGCGCCTTGGCCATGGAGGCAGCCCATCGGGCCACGACCGGCCTGGCCGCGGTGCCCCGCGTCGCCGCGCTCCTGGAGGCCGCCGAGGCGATCGCCGACCGCCTCCAGTCGCCTCATGCCCAGGGCATGGTCGAACTGGTGCGCGGGATCAGCTCGCTGCTGGTGGGACGTTGGAAGGCCGCCCAGACCTCGCTCGACCAGGCCGAGTGCCTCTTCCGGAACCGTTGCTCGGGTGTCGCCTGGGAGCGCGATACGGGGCACAACTTCGCGCTCTGGGCCCTGGTGCAACGGGGCGAGATCGCCGAGTTCAAGCGGCGATGGACCGTCCTCTACCGCGAGGCCCAGGAACGCGGCGACCTCTACGCGGCCTCGACCCTGACCGCGTTCTACATGACGATCATCAAGCTGGCCGCCAACGAGAGCCCGCCGGCGGAGTCCGATCTCGAGACGCTCCTCGGCCGGCGGGGCGACCGTCCGTTCAACCTCCAGCACAGCTCTGCGTTCGATGCCCTGCTCCACCTCGACCTGTACCGAGGCGACGTCAGCCGGGCATGGGTACGACTCGAATCAACTTGGCCGGAGTATTCGCGGTCGCTCCTCTTCCGTACGCAACTGATCCGCATTCGGATGCTCGAACAGCGGGCACGGGCCGCACTGGCGATGGCGGAGAAGGCCAGCGAGCCCCGTCCCTTCCTCATTCGGGCCGGGCGCGACGCTCGCTTGCTCGAGCGTGAGGGACAAGGCTGGGCCATCGCCCACGCCCATTTCATCCGCGCCGCGATCGCCGCCTGCGAGGAAGATCCGATCCGATCCGCCGCCAATCTCAGCTCCGCCGCGACGCTCTACGAGCAGGCCGATATGCCGCTCAACGCCCACCTCATGCGCTACCGCCTCGGTGAGGTCCAGACCGACGAGGAGACTCGTGCGCTCCGAGAAGGCGCCGAGCGATGGCTTCAGGAGCAAGGCATCGTCTCCCCGCCGAGATGGGCCGGGATGTACACCCCCGGCTTCTCGCGCATCAGCCACGAATCGATCGAGACCAGCGACTGAGGGATCGGAACGGTCCGGTTTCATCTACTGCAATAAGCATCGATGGGGCGACCGATGCCACGAGTTTCCGCGCGATACGGCCCTTCGTCAATCACCTGGCCGTCGATGGACCCGTCTCACAACTTCGACATACGCCGGAGGCAGGTCGACGGACTTCCCACTCGGCGACCACCATCGCGGCTTCTCGGTATAGATCCAGACGAACTCGTCGGCTTGCTCGATCGCGGCGTGCAGACTCGTCTCGAAGCGCGCGGGGGAGAAGTAGTTCTTCTCGGGGTCTTTGATGTCCCAACCTTTCTCTCGCCAGTCGTAATCGAGCCAGAGGCCGAAGCCGGCGGAGACCGTGCGTCGATAGGCAGCACGGTCCTCGGCCAGCGTCGCGGAGTCCTCCTTGATTGTCCGATGGGCTCTTGTAAAGGCGTCGGCATCGCGATATCCATAGGACATCTCGTGGCCGTCGACAATCCGTGTTCGACCCCCGGCCGCGCCGATCATCCCGTCCAGGAAGGGGACGAGCAGGCCGTATCGGCACTCGGCCAGCGTCTTCTTCCCGTGCTCGCTTTGTTCCCAGAGCAAGCTGTGGCCGAAGGTCACGAACACGATCAGGTCGGGGAATTCTTTCTGGAACGCCGTCATGAGCTCCCGCCCGCGTCGCCGGGCTTCGTCGGCGTAGGCGACCCAGGAGCGACGCTTCGCATCGCGCTGCTTCGAATAGTCGAATAGCTTCCCCTCGTATTGCTCCGTATCGAGCAGGATGCCCCGGCAGTGGCCGGTGCGGGCGAGTTGGGCAGCCAGCCGGGCGTTATTCATGACGGACGAGTGGTCGTCGAACCAGTCGAGGTCGGCGGGGGTCGTGTTGAAGCGGAGGAAGTTGTGATGGAATCGCGTCTCGTCGATCGACTCGAGGTCCTCGCGCGCGGACTTGAGCTCGTCCGCGGAGAACCGCCTCTTACCCCAGCAGTGCCAGGTGAAGCTGACGGGTGCTCCCTGCGTCGGCCGGGCCTCGGCGTGGAACACGCAGCCGTCAAACGGGGAGGCTTCGAGCTCGGCACGGTGGCTCCGCAGGAAGCCCGTCCCGGGCTCGTCCCAGCCGAATTCGATGAGCTTCTTCGACGACGCGCCGGTCTTGGGTTGAGCGTCCCGACGGACGTGCTCGGGGAAGTCCTTACGGTAGCGCGTCTCCAGCTCCCCGAAATCGGCAGGCGTCAGGTAGATCTTGCCGCGAATCGTCTTCGACTGCCCAGGTTTCAGGCCGCCGATCCGGAAGTCGGAGTGCAGGCAGACGATGACGCCCTGGAACAGCTCCTGGTAGGGCTCCCAGGCGGTCGCCAGCATCTCCTTGCCGTCGGCCGAGACGCAGCCGATCAAGCCGTTGGACGGGAGGATCGGGCTCAAGGGGCGGGGATTGACATCCTCTCGGCTCACCCCTTCGGGACACCAGACCTGACCGGGCGTGTAGAGGGCAGAGCGAGCCCATGGAGTCGTTGGCATCCTGGCAGGCTTGCCATCCACATAGATGAAGCAGCGTGGCAGATAGGCTTCGGACGATCGCTCCGCCTTCGTGCCGGTGAACCGGTCGACCCGGATGCAGGGCTGCGCCCATTGCGCCTGCGATTCCACCGCGGTCGGATTGGTCGCGACCAGCCGGAAATCGACCTCGTCCCGCCCGGCACGGATCTCATGGTCGACCACGACGCCGTCGTCCAGGCGCGACCGAAGCTTCAGACGGCGGCCGTCGGGGTCCGATTCGACGAGCTCCGTCTTGTGGGCGATGACCGTCTGCTTCCAATCCCTCGACGTGGAACCGGGCCGGCAAAAGGCTTCGATGTACCAGACTTCGACCAGGCCGCCGGGCAGGTGCTTCCCTCGGATTGTCAGCATCTCCTTGTCCCATGACAGGGACAACGCCCGCTCGCCCCCTTCGGCGGCGATGCCTTCGATGGATGTGGATACGACGGGAAGACCGATCGCGATCGCGATCGCGATCAGGAATCCGCGGAAACCGAGGTGTGCCATCTCCAATCCCTTTCCTGCATGATCTGCCGTAGGAGTGTTCCCCCGCCGTGACAGATGGCCAGGACACAGGTCATCACGACGTCGACTTCCGCAGGATCAGTGACTCTACCCGTTGCACCAGTGGCTCGATAGCCGGGGCCAGTACGAGGCCCAGCAGGACGCCGATGACATCGGTCACCGCGTCGGCGACGCTCGCGTCACGTCCGACGATAGGCATCGCCTGCCCTGCCTCGCTGACCACGGCCAGCACGAGTCCCGCGAGACCGACCCAGAGAAAGCGCCATCGCGACGACCAGACGCGCAACCAGAGCATCGTGAAGAGGAGGAAGATCCCCCAGTGGACCACCTTGTCGAAATTCGGGATCTGGAACCAGGACGAATCGTCCTCGACCTCTTGCAGGACCTCCTTGGGTAGCCAGCAAAGCATCAGGATGACGAGGGTCCAGAAGACCGCAAGCATTGCGCGATAGTTGGTCAATCTTCGCTCGAGCGTCGGCGGTCCGATCGTCGATCCGGCATGGCTCTCGGCTGTCGGTGGAGGATTCACCGGTTGGTCACTCCTGGAAGTCGTGGTTTTCCCAATGACCCGGATATCGTAACCGGTCGCTCCCCGTCGTGACGAGGGAGTCTGGTCGAACTCATGCCTCGGCGTGCGCATCGAGCCGATCGTCGGCTCGATGCGACCTGGAGAAATCGATCCGATCCGCGCGAACTCGTCGGGTGGGAGCCGCGTCTGTCATTGTGGAAAGTCCGACTGAATTGGAGTCAACAATGGGCCGGTAGCTGAGATGGTCTAGCGCTACCCTGAAAAGGTTGAGACGTGGATTCGAGCGCCACCCGGCCCGCTGAAGTCTGCCTTGCAAGGTAAGAAACGAAGCCGTCGGCCCGTTCGTCTATCGGCAAGGATACCGCCCTTTCAAGGCGGAGAGGAGGGTCCGATTCCCTCACGGGCTGCTTGAAGGATTCGGCGGGATGTGGGAAAGCCTGGTAATCCGCCTGCCTTGGGAGCAGGAGAACGCCGGTTCGAATCCGGCCATCCCGACTGATGCCTCGCCAGGCAGAAGCCGGCCCCGGCCGATGATCCTGCGGCTCAAGGATGATCGAGCCCCCGCAGCCAGCTCAGTGCCGCAGCGGCCGACAGGCCCGCGATGCCGATCACCGTCAGCATGACCAGGGCCACGCCCGAGAGATGGCTCTCGACCCCGGTATGGAGAAGGCCCCAGAGAAAAACGGACATCGGCTCCACACCGGGAGGGTACACCTGATCGGTCGCGGGGAGCTCCCCGAGGCCCAGGGCCAGGGCGACCAGCCAGCCGGCCACCAGCGCCCGAACCGATAACGGCAAGACGACGCGGAACATCTGCCCCCAGGGGCCATGACCGTCCAGGGCGGCGGCGTCGAGATAGTCCCGGGGAAACGACCGCACGAAGGGCCAGATCACGAGCAAGACATAAGGCAGTGCACGGAGCGACTGGGCCATCACGACCATCCCCGAGGAATCATACAGCGCGGGCCAGTCGCGATAGGCCAGGACCAGGGCACGGCCGGCGACCGGACCCGGAGTGGCGAGCGCGATGACGATCGCGGCCAGCATGATCCATCGCCACGCCCGCGAGCGCCGGGCGGCCCAGGACAGGCCAAAGGCGATGGCGGTCGTCATCGTCGCGGCGATCACGGCCCAGAAGAGGCTCGCCATCAAGGGACGCTGGATCTCGGCGGCCGCGAACCGCAATGTACCCAGCAATCCGGTGAGCGACCATGTCGGGGGCCGACCCAGATTCGCCCGACCGCCCACGCGTCCGGCACGCCAGAGTAAGCTGTACAGCGGAAATGCCAACGTGTTACCGGCCAGGGCGACGAGCAACACGCCACCGGGGATTCGCCACGGGCCGAGGTGTACGGTCCGAGCCCGGGAAAAGGAGGAGACGATCCGGGCCGGATCGAGGTGCGATAATGACCGGCCGACGATCAGGATCATCGCTCCGAGGATCACCATCGGAGGAAGGGCGACGATCGCCGCGTCGGCCAGGCCACGGCCCAGGATGAACTGAACGTAAGCCTCCTCGGCGTACGTTCGCACCTGGAGCAAGTCGGTGACGGTCATGTCGCCGGCCGTGAGCACGGCGACCGCTAGTGCGGCCGCGGCGATCGCCCCGATCGATCGTCGCAAGGTGACCCGGATCATGACGCGCCAGGCCCCGAAGTCGAGCAGGGCCGACTCTTCCAGCTCGGGCTCGACCGCGCACAAGCCGACGCCCGCCACCAGGATGACCCAGGGCAGGGCGGCGATCGCGTGGACGACCGCGGCGCCGAATCGCCCGACCAGGATCGGCCGGATACCCAATGCCTGCATCCGGCCCGCATTCCCCAGCGCACCGAGCCAGGCCGTTGCATGCAGCGGCAGCGGGACGAACGCCGACAGTGCGACCAACGCCAGCACCACCTGCCGACCCCACAAATCCGTCCGGAACAGGAGTATCGCCAGCAAGATGCCCAGGGGGAGTGCGAAGGCCTCCGTCGCCAGGACCAGTCCGGTCGTCTCCATGGCCAGTCGGAGGGGACGCGCCAGTCCCCGATCCTCGCGGAGCAACTCCGCCGTCGCGGCCGGGTCCAGAGCTTCCCCCGAGTCCGTCGGCGCCTCAGACCCTTGCCAGTGCGCCAGGGCCTCCGCCTGCTTTGTCCAGCCAGCCTTTCGCAGAGTCACTTCAAGACGGTCCACGGCCCGCGTTGCTTCCAGGACCGTCGCCAGGGCCGGCCAGCCAAGGACGAAGACCAAGCCCAGCGAAAGGGTCAGCCCGGCCAGGATTTCCCAGGTCCCTCTCACGGGCGCAGTCCCGCCGCTCGCATGAGAGCGGCCGTCTTCTCGTAGGCCTCGCCGACCCATTCGACGATCTTCGCGGGCTCCGGCGAGTATTCGAGCTCGATGGATATCGTCGCCTCGGGAATATCCAACTTCGTGATCGCCTCCAGATAGGGCGGGAAATCGACCACTCCACGCCCCGGGGGCAGGTCGCCGTGGACCTTGCCGTCACAATCGGAGATGTGAACGTGAGCCACTCGGCCCCGCAGTTGGTCGATCAGGCTCGCAGGCTGATGGGACAGGGCCAGGTGCGAGATGTCCAGGTTGGCCTTCACGGCCGGGTGGTCGACCTCCGTCAAGAACCGGAGCATGCTCGCGACGTCGTTCAGGAGCGAGAGATGGAAGGGCTCGAGCTCCAGGGCGAGCTCCAGCCCCAGCCCGCCGGCATACTCGCCCAGAGCGCGGACATTGTTGACGGCCGTCGCCCATTGCTCGGCGGGCGGGATCACTTCCTTCTGCCAGATGTATTCGCCCAGGACCAGGAGCACGTTCCTCGCCTCGAACATCCGAGCCATGTCGAGATAGGCCCGGACCCTCTCCATGTGGAACCGCCGGACGCTCGGGTTGAAGTCGACCAGGCCCACCGCAACGCATGCGACGCTGATGATCGGCAGGCCGGCTACGTCGCATTCGTCCTTGATCAGTCGTTTCTCCTGATCATCGATGTCGAGCGGATCGGCGAAGATGTCGATCGTGTCGAACCCGATGTCCCGGGTCTTGCGGATGCCGAACGAGGTCCCGCGGCCGGACTGAACCCAGGCGGAGTTGATGAGGCCGAGCTTCATGGGGACTCTCCTGCGAAGGCCGATGTTCACGACACGCCATGGACGACGAACGAGGTCTCGTCGGACCGGTTCCGCCTTGGCTTGGAGGGGATGCGAACGGTGAAACAGGAACCACCACCCGGAGAAGACTGCACCTCGATCGTCCCTTCGTGCTCTTGCACGATCCCATAGCTGATCGAGAGACCCAGGCCGGTCCCCTCGCCGATCGGCTTGGTGGTGAAGAAGGGGTCGAAAATCCGATCTCGAATCGCCGGATCGATGCCGCAGCCGGTATCGACCACTTCGAGGCGAATCCCGCCAATCTCGGCGTCCGTCCGTGTGCGGATCGTGACTTTACCCTCCGGAGGGCAGGCATCGATGGCGTTCATCAGCAGATTGACGACAACCTGATGGAGCCTCGCGGCGCGGCAGCGGATCGGGGGCAGCGGGCCCAGATCCATCCCGACCGTGACGCCGTGCTTGCGGGCGTACCCCTGGACCATGTTCACCGACGACTCGATGCCGGGATTGAGGTCCACCTCGTTCCATTCTCCCTCGTCGACCCTCGCGAAGAGCCGGAGATCCTTGACAATACGCTCGATCCGCCTCAGCCCCTCGCGGGTGCGCTCGATGATCCGGGGCAAGTTCTCCGTGCAGTAGTCGACATCGAGCTGTTCGCAAAGCTCCGCGATCGACGCCTCAATCGCAGACCGATCCTCCTCGCTCGTATCCCTGGCACGCCGATAGAGGCCGACCAGCGCGACGAGGTCGAGCAGGTCGCGCTCGAGGACGGCGACGTTATTGCTCACGAACGCCAGTGGGTTGTTGATCTCGTGGGCCACCCCGGCCACGAGCTGTCCCAGGCTGGCTAGCTTCTCGGTCTCCACCATCCGGCTCTGGGCGGCCTTGAGTGCCTCGTGGGCCTGATGCTCCGAGCGGGCAAGCTCCTGGAGCGTGACGTTCTGCTCCTTGAGCTTCTCCTCCGCGCGCATCCGCTCGGTCACATCCCAGAAGATGCCCTGGATGCCGATCGCCTCGCCATCGGGGCCGAACAGCGGCGTCTTCATCGTCTGGACATAGAGCTTTTCCCCCTTGGGTGTGACGTGTTGCTCGACGACGTCGAGGACCTGACCGCCGTCGATCACGCGCCGATCGTCGGCGCGATATTTCTCGGCGAGTTCCCGGGGGAAGAAATCGAGGTCGGTCTTCCCCTTGATCGCCTCCAGGGTCGTCCCGAGCTCCGCGCAGAACTTCTGGTTGGCGAACGTGAACCGGCCTTCGAGGTCCTTGCAGAGGATCATCTGGGGGATGGTCTCGACCAGCGAATGGTAGAAGACCTCGGTCTGGAGGAGGGCACGCTTGTCCCGACGCCGCTCGGCCGCCTGGGCCCGCAGGTGCGCGAAGCGTTTGACCCTCTGGTTGCGCCACCGCCAGATCCGGACGGTGGCCAGTCCCGCGAGGGCCACGCCGAGTGCCAGTGCGCCCGCCACGAAAGGCCCCATGGCCTCGCCGGGCCAGGGGACCGCGGAGAAGAGTTGGATCGTCAATGGCGGCTGAGGGAAGAGGATCACGGT
>JBKQHM010000187.1:0-14774 GCA_052148775.1 Isosphaeraceae bacterium
CAGGACCGCACTGCCCGACACAGGCAGGTACGCTAAGACAAGCGTTCGGAAGGGTTTAGGATTCAGAGCGGGCGAGGGGATTCGAACCCCTGACGTCCAGCTTGGGAAGCTGGCATTCTACCACTGAATTACGCCCGCAAATTATTGTGCCGCAAGGAGTTACGTCAATCGATCGCACGGCCGATTGGCTTGGTTGTAACACTGGTCGCAACGGATTCGGCTACACAACGAGATTCTAACGGCTGGCATCCTACCGGCCAAGAGGGGAGCGGCGCGCTCGGCAAGAAAACTGCCTAGCGCCCGCCAGTTGGTGAGCCAGGACGGAGGCGGGCAACCCTATTTTGCCATGCCTGACCTCTCCAGCTTGTCCAGACGCGCGCACCAACTGGCGGGCGCTAGGGTTATTCGTTCCTTAATCGAATGGAGCAGGACCTCCTGGGGCGGGCGTCGTCGGGGTCGGGGCGGTGCGCGAAACCGGTGCCGTGGAAGGAGCAGCTACGCGGGTGTTCTGGGCCGCCCTCCCGGATCCGCTGAGTAATCCGGGGCCAACCCCCTGCGGTGGGGAAGGCTTGGCAATCGCGATGCCCATACCGATCTCATTGGCCGCATCATAGGCCAGGACCGCATGACGGTGCGGGGTCGCGAAATCTGCCGAGAGGAGCATAGCCTTCCGGCCCGTCTTCTCTCGAGAGGTGCGGAGCCGCTCCGCCAACGCATTCAACTCCGCGGGGACCGGCTCGTGGTCAATCTTCATATTGCCGGATGCGTCGATCTCCACGAGGACGTAATCATCCTTGAAATCCTCGAGTGATCGCGACTGACCCTGGGCGACGGCCCCAGGCGGCGGGTCGCTACTCGGCTTGGGAATCTCCAGCGTCTTGAAGAGCACAGTCGTCGCGGTCACCATGAAGAACAAGACGAGCTGGAAAGCCACGTCGACCATCGGGGCCAGGTCCAGTTCCTCTACGGTCATGGGTCCGCTACGCGACAGCGTGAAATCGCCCTCCTCCTCACCCCCCTCGACGGGCTGTCGGTCCTCGTTCCAATCGCGGGATGGTACGACCGGTAGCGACATGCGGCTGCCACTGCCGCCGGTATACGCATCCGCAGAGAAGGGACTCGGGACCGCGAGCCCATCCTCGTCGAGGATCTCCAGTCCGGCCGCGGGGTCATCGTCGAGGATCTCAATCTGGTCGTCGAGTTCTGCTTCGAGCGGCTCATCCTCTTGATCCTCGTCGTCGACATTCCCCCAGGTCCAGGCGGTTGCGGAGGTCGCCTCTGACTCCGGATGGCCTCGCTCGGGGCGTTTCGGTTCGACCGGTTGATCCCGCAGGACGGGGAAAGTCACATCGTTGGGCTCGCCGCCGAGCTGCAGCCAGGTCGGCCTCGGAGTCTCGGGGGCCGTCGTAGTTGAGAGCGGGCTGATGCCATCGTCGGCCTCGAGTTCGAAGTCACTGGTCTCGGCGCCCGTGCCCGTGAAGTCCGCTCGTGAAGGCTGTGTCGGCGAGGCCTTCGGCTGCTCTCCCCGAGTGACTCGCCGCGGGATCGCCTCGGGGTTTGGCTCTGGTGGTCCGGCTTCGGCCCGAGCCGAAGTCGAGGTCTCGGGGACTCCGGGCGGGCTGTTGTCGTGGGCGGAAAGCTCGGGGATATCGGCGAGCCGCGTCCAGGCCGCGGCGGTGCCCGCGGGCCTGACCAGATCATCGTCTCGCAGGGCCCCGCCGGCCAGGGCCGCACGGACAGCGGACGTACTCAGCCCGCGCTCCAACTCCAGGCTTTCGGCATGGAAGACGTCCCAGCTCGCCGATGGACCTTGCGCCAAACTCATGGGGTGCCCGTCAGCTCCTGGACGCCTACATGGACCGTAATCCCCTCGACCTGCGCGACCGCGCCCGCGACCTTGAGCACCTCGCCGTGCGGGACGTCGCCGTCGGCCTGGAGTATCACCTTGCGCCGCGGCGTCTTCGCTTTGAGGCCATCGATGACCGCCTGGCGCGCCTGGTCGAGCGTGCCCGTCGGCCCCTCGCCATGGCCGATTAACAGCCTCGTCTCCCCTCCGGGCGTCGACGGTTTGACCAGCGTCAGGAAGGTCGCGTCCGATTCCTCCACGCCCACCCCATGTCGAGCCGGCGGTACGTCCACTTTCTCGCCCCCGCTCATCTGGATGGAAAAGAGCATGAACGTCATGAGCTGGAATACGACATCGACCATCGGCGTCATGTCGATGTGCTCGTTCCGTTCCTCATCGACGTCGCGGCGAAGTAACATGACGGCAGCGTTCCTCGTCTGTCAGGCAGGTCGCCCCGATCCAGCCCGGGATTACCGTTGGTCGGCCTCGACGATGTCCAGAACGTCCTGGAGTTGGCGCTCGGTTCGATCTCGGAGCCGCCTCAAACGTGCATGGACATCGTTGCCGACCAGCATCATGGGGTTGGCGATCAATAGCCCGGCGCCGGTCGCCCAGAGTGCCAGGCTGATATCCTGGGCCAGAGCTTGGGGATTGACCTTCTCCGAACCGCCGATGCGGCCGAACGCGCCGATCATACTGGCCACGGTGCCGAGGAGTCCAAGCAGCGGGCCCATTCGCACGATCGTTGACACCGATCCGAGCCGGTTCTCCATCCCGGCGACGACCTCGCTGTGGAACTCGGTCACAACGAGTTGCTTGATCTTGCTCAGGCCCTTGTCTCGGTTCTTGAGCGCCACGGCGATCAATTGCGCCAGTGCCGAGTGCCAGTATTGTGGCGTTTGACAGAGATTAACCGCCTTGTCCCATTGCCTCGCCCGGCACAATTCGCGAACCTGGTCGATCAGTTCTTCCGGATCTCGGATGGATTTCTTGCCGAGACTGCGATATAGCAAGATTCCATTATAGGTACCCCAGACCGCCAGAATAGCCAGGGCTCCGTAGATCACGTAGCCGAATGCGTCGATAATCTGTGTAACTTTCATGGCTTACGTTCCAGCGAGGGAAGTCCGATGCCGATGACTCTCGAAGGCCGGCGGCGCCGGGAAGACGCGAGAAGGGTCACGAGCGGACGAAGTGCCTCGTCACTTAATTGTGCCGTGGTGATCCTTCCTCTCGCAAGGGGAGTCAGTCCTGAGCTGTTGCGGGCGTCGAGAAGTGGCTATTCTTGAGTGTGATCGGATGAGCCGAGACGGCCGGCTGGGTGCAGAGCCTTGTCAGCCACGTCTCGGCGCGAGAGAATACGGTGTAGCCATTCTCTGGAAGGCTCCGCCCCAGGGAGCAGTCGATCTTTCGTAGGCTCTACGGGTCTTGCCCATGCCTCGCACCGTTTTGGTGGTCGACGATGAGCGCGACGCCAATGATATTTTGGCCAGTCTCGTGCGGCCTCGTGATTTCGAACCCATCCAGGTCTACTCCGGCGCCGAGGCGCTGGCCGAGGTCGCCCGTCGGCAACCCGACCTGATATTGCTCGACCCGTCGCTGCCCGACATCAGCGGCTTCGAGCTCTGCGATCGGTTGAAACGGAACCGCGAAACCAATCTCATTCCTATCGTGATGGTCACGGCCCACCACGATGCCAAGGAACGAGCGGCCGGCGTGAGGGTGGGAGCCAATGGCTATCTGACCAAGCCGTTCACTCCTGGCGAGCTCTACCAGATGATGGACGATGCCATCGCCTGGCACGACGAACACCTTCAGAAGGGGACCACGGGCGAGATTAATTTCGACATCCGAAGCGAGTTGACTTACCTGTCACAGGCGAGCGACATGCTGGCTGACCTGTTCGCGCATTCCCCTCTAACCGAACGTCACATCAAGGACCTGAAGCAGGCCGTGATGGAGATGGGGGGTAATGCCATCGAATGGGGCCACAAGAAGAACGCCGAGTTGGTCCTTCGCATCACGTATCGAATCGACTCGACTTCCGTGACGCTGATCATCCAGGACCAAGGTCCCGGGTTCGACCCGAGGGACCTCCCCCACGCCGCCTCGGACGAGGACCCGATCCGACATCTCGAGATTCGTAACGAATTGGGTCTCCGCGAAGGAGGATTCGGCATCATGCTCGCCCGTGGGCTGGTCGACCATTTCTGGTACAACAAGCTCGGCAATCAGGTCACCCTGGTCAAATACTTCGATCCGCAGCATCGGCAGACGAGCGGTTGAGAGGCTGGCCGGGGAGAATCCGGACTCGAGTGGCGAGTTGCGCCGGGATCAAGTCGTCTTCTCTCGCCTTGGGCCGGAAAGTGCGCGTGTCCGAATAGGCTTTCGGCGGTCAGGGGAGACGGGCCGAGTGCGGTGGGCTTCACTCCTTCGTACCAGGGCGAACTCAGCGGCGTCGTGTGGTCTTGGTGGTCGCGGGACGGCGGACTGGCTTGCGTACGGCCTTCTGCCGCGCCGACTTGGATCGGGAATTGGCTCGTACGGATTGGCCTTCATCCGCCTGAGAGATCTCTCGTTGACCGGGTACGAAGGGATCCGAGCTGGCAAACCCGCCATCCAGGCCAGGATTCTGTCCGCCAAGACCGGGGCTGAATGAGTTTGCGGCGGCCGTGAAACCATCGGCGCCGAAGCCCTGCTGGAAGCCGGCCATCGCTGGGGGATAGTCGCCTGCGACATAGGTGCCGGAGCCAACCCCCATCTGGCGGAATCCTGCCCCGGCGCCTCCGCCACCCATACCGCCCCCACCAATCAGACCGTTCATCCCGGCGAGGCCACCGAGGCCGCCGCCGGCACCGCCCCCGCCGACGGCACCGAGTGGTGCGCTGTACGTCGTGAAGCCGTTGATCGTGTTGAAATACGGATTGACGCTCAGCCGGACATATCGCCGGTCGGCCGAGACCGCGGGAGTGACCGACAGCGTGGCGCCGTTGGGGACGAAGCCGACTTGCGGAGTGAATGCAATGGCGCCTTGTCCCCGCGCGGCGGACTCGAAGACAGATCCCATTGTCAGCATCAGGCAAAATCCCGCCACGATCCTGATCGGCCCGCTGATCCGTGCCATATCGGGGCTCACTTTCTCGGCAGAATGTCCGTAGGGATGAGATGGCCTGCCCGAGCGAATCCGTGTTGACTCAATCCGTAATTATGCCGCAGGCCGGTTCGGTTGACTACTAGCGACTCAAGAAACCGGCGGTTTGCGAAGTATCATCCAGCACGAGTCGTGCCCGGACATCCCGATACGCGGGTAATAATCCCTGGCCTTGGGGGCGGCGAGGAGGATCAATTGCGTCTGTCGACCGGCGGCCTCGTGGGTGCGGCGGATGAGTTCCTTCCCGATTCCGATCCGTTGATAGGATTCATCGACGGCAAGGTCGGAGAGATAAGTGCAGTACGAGAAGTCGGTGATCGCCCGCGAGACGCCGACCAGCAGACCGGCCACCCGGGCTGTCACGATGACGTCGGCGTGCACAAGCATCCCTCGGATGGTATTCAGCTCCCCGACGGGCCGACGCTCCGCCAGCGTCGATCGGCGCAGGACATCCAGGAATTCCTCGACCGTGAACTCGGGATAGGACTCGATCGCATAAAGGATTTCTCTCATCTCTCCATCCCTCGCACTTTGAATATCGACAGAGTCGCCCGAGTGGATCAACCGACTCTACGGGAATCCGGGTCGAGGGAAAAGGTCGAGAAGTCTGCCCGGCTACCGGCTTGACGCGGCGAATCGGGGGGTCTTACCATGAGGGTCCATTTTCGATAAGTCGAGGCGTTTCAAGGAGATCATTCATGGCCCTGCGAGGCGGTCATCGTGTCGTCATTCTCGTGGTCGCGGGGTTGTTGATCGGTTGCAACGGCTCGGAGGAAGGCGCTCCGGGGAACGTGGCCGGCCCGGCGAAGGCGGCGGACTCCCGCGGTGTTGCGTTCATCGGCTTCGACGCAAGCGAGCCGCTCATCGATGCGTTGGGCCAGGGGAAGATCCAGGGCCTGGTGGTGCAGAATCCCCTGATGATGGGGGAGACGAGCGTCAAGACGATCGTCAAGTACCTGGAGAAGCAGCCGGTCGAGCCGAAAATCTCCACGGGTGAGACCCTCGTGACGCCCGAAAACCACAAGGAAGCGGAGATCGCCAAGCTGATCCATCCGGCCCAGGCGGAGAATTCGAGCAGCGTGAGCCTTTCGGGACCCAAGTCCAAGAAGTGGAAAGTCATTGTGATCCCCAAGGGGACGACGCACGAATTCTGGAAGTCGGTCCATGCCGGTGCTCTCAAGGCGGCTGAGGAGCTGAGAAACGTCGAGGTCATCTGGCTCGGCCCTCAGAAAGAGGACGATCGGGTGCAGCAAATCTCATTGGTCCAGAACGCGGTGGCGGCGGGGGTCGATGGGATCGTGCTGGCCCCGCTGGATTCGCACGCCCTGGTCGAGCCGGTCGAATCGGCCATGGCCAAGGGGATTCCGGTCGTCATTTTCGATTCGGGACTCGATACGTCCAAGATGATCAGCTATATCGCGACCGACAATTACCACGGCGGCGTGCTCGCGGCACGCCGCCTGGGCGAGGTCCTCAAGGGCAAGGGAAAGGTCATCCTGCTCCGCTATGCCGTCGGCTCCGAGAGCACCGAGCAGCGCGAGAACGGCTTTACCGAGACCCTCGCCAAGGAATTTCCCGGCATCTCACTGCTCTCGGACACGGAATACGCCGGGCCGACTTCGGACTCGGCCCAGCAGAAGGCCCAGAGCCTGGTCACACGCTATCGAGGCCAGGTCGACGGGATCTTCTGTCCCAACGAGTCGAGCACCTTCGGGATGATGCGTGCGCTCGAAGGGGCCGGGATGCTGCGGTAATCGAGCGGCTGTAAGAGCCATGTATGGCTGGTTTTCTGGGTTCCGGGTCGTACTCCGGGCATTGCACTGGTTTGCACTCTGTTGCAAGATTCCATCGGCTCCCACTCTCCCACTCGCGGCAATCAACTTGAGGATCTGGCTGTTCATCCGGCCTTCGAGGGGTGAGTCCGTGTGAGAGAGATCAATCGGAGGAGTCCTCCGCGGTGAGAATCACGGTGCCAGCCCGAGCGACGCCGTAACCAGAGAAGAATTCGCGCACAACGCCTTATTAATTATTATGCCGCCATTTTGAAAATTCATTAATGCACCTATCGCGGGAGGGAGGCATTTTTTCGACGTTACTTAAGCCTGGATCAGGAGATAAAAAAATCCGAAAAATGTTGGATTTTGCATGCCGTGAGCTGGACCTCCGGGATACTGAGGCGGGTTGGTTCGGCTCGACATCGACTCCATGATCAGCTCGGTCGGGATCGAGGCATACTGAGAAGTTGCGCACGCGCCGCGCTCGGCGCGGGTCGCCCGACCCCGCCTCGGGGCAAATTCCAAAGCGTTGGTGCCTTCGAGCACACTCCGAAGAAGGGACACCTGCGGTCCGGCTCCCGGCGGGGTCAGGAGACCCGCGCCGAACAAAGCCGCTCCCGGCGGGGTCAGGAGACCCGCGCCGAACAAAGCCCCGCGGCCAGGTGGCAAGGTCGGGAGACCTTGCCACAACGCCGGTCCGGCTCCCAGCGGGGTCAGGAGACCCGCGCCGAACGAACACTCCGCGGCATGCCCAATGCAAATGATCGGCGCTCTAAACAGGCGTTCATTCTCCGCGTGTCGTCTCATAGGATATCGGACCGGAAGCCGATGACTGACCGGGGAGACGGGTCTTGCCGGCATTCCGCGAGAAGTAGAAGCCGCGGTGGGGCAGGGGGGCGGATCGGCGGCCCGGATTCTTTTTCCTCGAGGTCGCTCCCTGACCGGGAAT
The DNA here is from genome assembly GCA_052148775.1 of Isosphaeraceae bacterium. Classification (GTDB taxonomy): domain Bacteria; phylum Planctomycetota; class Planctomycetia; order Isosphaerales; family Isosphaeraceae; genus CAVZRC01. The sequence continues at coordinate 7,722 of JBKQHM010000187.1, forward strand.
CGGACCCATCGATGCGGGCGGAGCCACCCGTGTCACGTTCAAATCGGGACGAGGACCGCCGATGCCGACCGGGCCCAGGATCGAATCCAGGGCCGCGTCCACCAATGCCTCGGATGGAAGACCGGCCGGGACCGAGGCGACCGGCGGGATCGGAGCCGTACCGATGGCATTTCCAACGACCGCCGCCACGTCCGCACTCGTCGGCGATCTGCGCACGCCCAGCCCCAGAGTGATGTCCATCAGGTCGCCGGCCTGGTTGTTGTCGGCCAGGCCGATCACGTGGCCCAGCTCGTGCTCCAGCACCGTCAAGAGGTCGACGTCACCAGCCGCGGGGCTCGCGGACGAGGCGAGGGACTCGCCGTCGAGGCCGGTCTTGCCGATGGCCGGAGTCGAACCGAGATACCAATCGAAGCCCGCGGCGGTCTGGTTGATCGTGATCGTGCCGGCCGCCTCGAGGCCCAGGATGCTCGAGCCCAGGTTGCCGACCTCGACGGGCACGCTTTCGAGCCGTCGCAGGTCGGCGGCATCCAGGCCGGCCGCTTGCCAGGCGGCGACCGCGTCCGGCAGCAACGCTTGTACCTGGGTTTGCGTCACCGCGATGGCGTTCCCCGACGCCGGGGGGGCACCGGCGAGTAACTGGAATTGCGGGAAGCTCTCGGGGGGCGTCGTGCCGACCGCGTGGTTGTCGGCCGCGACCGTCTCCGTCAGGTCCTTGGTGTTGACCGCCCCGTCGCCGTTGACATCCGCATCCATCAGCGCGCCCGATTGGCCTTCGGCGTGGTAGACCGCGTAAGCGTCCGTGCCGATCGCCGTATAGGGCCCGCTCACCGTGAGATCGCCGGTGGCCGATCCCAGCAAGCGGAAGAACGGCAACCAGAAGACCTGCCCATTGCTGGGATCGCCGGTGGGATCGATCCCCAGCGCGTACCAGCCGTCGCCGAACGTGCTGGTCGGACTGCCCGTCCCCGATACGCCGGTCTCGGTGAGCAGGCTGGTGATTCCGTTGGGTCCGAAGTTGATCGAGAGATCGTTGCCGGACAGGCTGACCTTGGCGGTGGTGCCGGTGCCGAAGAGATTGACGCTGCCCGCGGGAGAACTGCTGGCGTTGAGGTTCTCGCCATACCACAGGAGCTCCACGTAGACGCCGGGATCGCTGGTCAACCCGCCCATGCCGATCGGGGTCGTCGCGAGGTTCTGGTTGAAGTCGACGTCGAGATACTGGATGAAGGAGCGTTCCGCGATGAACTTCTCGACGGCGAACTGCTGAATCGCGAGTGCGGCGGAGTGATTGATGTCGCCGAAAGTCACATCGGGGCTGGTCGGGCCCGGCTGGGGGGCGTACTGCACCTTCTGCTGGTCATCGATGCCGACGCTGAAGAAACCGTAGGTGTGCGTCTGGTTGTCGCCGAGGGCGTTGTAGGTCATCGAGCCGGAGTAGGCGCCGCTGCTACTGGGCGTGCCGCCATTGAGCTGGCCGATGAGCGTCGGGGTATCACCATCGATCTCGACATAGATGTTCACCAGCGCGATCGAGCCGGGGGGCGTGCCGGTATTCTGGTCGGGATCGGTCCCGGACCAGTCGAGCGTGAAGACGCCGTTGTTGTACTGGCTGCTCGACAGGACGTGCGTCACGGGCGGGTTCAGGTCGGGGACGCTGGTGCTGGCCTCGATGGCCGTACTGCTCTTGCTCTCGGTATTGCCGGCGGCGTCGGTGGCGATGCTGTGGAACGCGTAGAGATTGCGATCCTTGCCGGCGAAGCTGAACGTCAGAGTGCCGGACGTCGAGGGCGACGTGAGGGTCAGGGTCTGGTAGAGGGTGAAGGGTCCGTTATTGATCGAATCGTACAGCGACACCGACGCGACCCCCGAGGCCGGCGCGGCGCCGGTGCCGGCGGGGTCGCTGAAAGTGACCGAGACCGGGAAAGTGTCGGAAGTCTGGCTGGTGCCGAGCGCGTTGACGACGTGGCTGGAGGGCGCCGTAGTGTCCATCAGCCACGAGGTGGATGTCGAGCCGGTACCGTGGTCGCCATAGGGATCCTGGATATCGGCGGCGTTGACGGTCAGGGTGTACTGGCCCTGGGCCGCGGTCAGCCCGGCGAGGCCGCCGATCGCATAGGTGGTCGTCGTGCCGGAAACCAGGCTCAGCGAGACGCCCCCGTTGATCAGGTTGGGGCCGCCGTCGTCGGTCAGCGTCAAGGCGCCCGCGGCGAGGCTGCTGGGATTGATTGGGACACTGAAGGTGACGTCGATCGCGGAGACGGGCGCCTTACGGGGGGCAGGGGAGACCGCCGCGATCGACGTCACGCTGAGCGGGGACGCGACCTGGGTCGTGGCCTGGGCGGATGTCGGCGTCGCCTGGACGTTGCCCGCGTTATCGGTCGCCACGCTGTAGAAGCCGTATTGATAACCGAACTGGCCCGTGAACTGGGCGGACGGGTCTGCGGGCGTGACGGTGGCGAAGGACGTGAACGGTCCGCCATCGTCGGACACGAAGAGGACGATCGACTTGATGCCCGAGGGTGGGCTGCCGTTCGAGGCGATCGGGTCGCTGCCGGTGACCGACACCGTGAAGGTCGTGGATGTGGTCGTCTGGGGGAGCGCATTGACGGTACTCGTCGGCGGCGTCGTGTCCATCAGCCACGAGGTCGAGACCGTGCCGGTTCCGGGGTTGCCGTAGGGATCGGTGATGTCCGCGGCGTTGACGGTGAGGGTGAAGTTCCCCTCGGCGGAGGTCAAGCCCTCGAGGCCGCCGATCAGGTAATCCGAGGCCGTGATCGGGGTGACCGTGACCCCGGCGTTGATCAGATTCGGCCCGCCGTTATCCGTGAGCGTCAAGGCATTATCACCAATGACCAGGAGGCCGGACGACAGGCTGGGGCTGACGTAGAGACTCGAGACCGCCGTATTGCGCACGTCCGGAGAGACGGCGATCGGGCTGATCGTCAGGGGCGGGAGGATCTGGACGGTCGTCTGGGCCGAGGTCGGGATCGGTTGGACGTTGCCGGCATTGTCAGTCGCCAGGCTGTAGAAGGCGTAGGTGTGACCGGCCTGTCCCGTGAACGGGGCCTTCGGACTGGCAGGCGTCACGGTCGCGAACGGGGAATAGGAACCGCCGTCCTCGGATTCGTAGATCGCGAACGAGGCGAGGCCCGAGGGCGCGCTGTTTCCGGCGCCGTTCGGGTCGATACCGGTGACGGAAAGCACGAAGCTGGTGGTCGTGGTCTGCGACGGCAGTGCGCTGACCGAGCTCGTCGGGGGTGTCGTGTCCATCAGCCAGGTCGTCGAGAGGGAACCGACTCCCGGGTTACCGTATTGATCTTGAATGCCAGCGGCGTTCACAGTCAGCGTGTAAGACCCCTCGGCCGTGGTCACCCCGGCCAGGCCGACGATCTCATAGGTCGCGCCGGAGACGAAGGTGAGGGAGACCGCGCCGGTGATCAGGTTGGAACCGTTGTTGTCGGTCAGGGTCAAGTCACCGGAGGTGAACGTGCTGAGATTGATCGGAAGGCTGAAGGTGACTTCGCTGGACGGCACGGCGGTGTTACTTGGATTCGGGGAGACGGCCGCGATCGACGAGACGGTGAGCGGGGGGATGACCTGGATGGTCGCCTCCGCGGCCGAAGGGGTTGGCTCGATGTTTCCGACATTGTCGGTGGCGATGCTGTAAAAGGCGTAGGTGTGCCCGCTGATCGCGTCGAAGATGGCCGAGGTCTGTGTTGTGTCCGACAGCCAGATCGTATACGGCGCCCCATCCTCCGAGACATAGATGCTGTAAGAGGCGAGTCCCGAGCCGCCGGGATCGTCCTGACCCGACCACGATACGGCAAAGCTGGATAAAGTCGTGACGGGTGGCAGTGGGCCGACGCTGCTGGTCGGCGGGACGGAATCGATGGTCACGAGGGCCTGCTTGGAGGGATCGACCCCCAGGCTGGGATCGGTCTCGCTGACTTGGTCGGTGGCGATCGTGTTGCCGAGATCGAATGTGACGTCGGCGACGTTGCGGATCTGGGTGCCGGTGGGCAGTCCGGCCTTGGGTTTCACGCTATAAGTAATATATCCCATCCCCCGGCCCGTGCCATCTTCCGGAGGAAGGAAGCCGATCGTGACTGGTGGCGGGAGCTCGGCATCCGGGTTCAACGGGCCCAGGGGGAGCGTGCCGGGACAGGTGGCGAGGCCCGCCATGAGGTTGGCGGCGTTGAGCGACTGGAAGGAGGCATCGACCATACCGGTCAGCGGGTTGAGGCTCAGGTCGACGACCACCCGGAACGTCACCCCCTCGTAGGTCATCGGTACCGTGGTCTGGTAATTCTGCGTGTTCGGCGGGATGCTGATTATGGTGTTGCCGAAGCCAAAGCCCGTCCACTGGAACGTGGACCAGTCCAAGTTCGGGTCGAGCTGGTCGGTGACGTCCACGCGCTGGGCCGGGGCGGTCGCAGTGGGGGCGTTCTCGAAGTCGATGTGGTAGGGGAGGGGGTTGGATGCACTGACAAAGTTCGAGTCCCCGTAGCCAGCGGGGCCAAACTTGTCGTTGGGATCGATGGAATTGACACATTCATCAATGAAGTTTATAACACTCTTGTATGCTGATTGCGCGAGGTTCTCCAGGACGTACATCACTGCCTCGCGGTTGTCGTAGAGATTCTTGGCGAGGGCGATGAGGACCACGGCTTCGCCGATGCCCGTCGTCGAGGTACCGATGAAGAATGCACTTCCCGCCAGTTGATAGGCGCGGGCAGCGAAAAGGTCGGCGAGGACCGGCTCTAAATCATAATTGAAGGCCAATTCCAGCGACCCCTCGATGGCCACCTGCAAACGCTGGGCCTGCAGGAGGCGCGATTCCTGGATATATTTCGGGACGGCGAAGGCGGCGGCGTCGAATAAGTAATCGGCGAAGGAATCCGGCTTGCCCTTGAAGGAGCCGACGATGTCGTTCGAGATTGAAAATGTGTCAAAACCCTTTCCAATGGTTTCGACGTAGGCCGGGAGTTCGACGGGCTCTGACTGGAGGGCATAGCTGTTCTTGAACAACCCGTAGTAGTCGCCCGTTTTCGAGATGTATTCGGTAATTTCGCCGATCTCGGGATCATAATCACCGATCGGAGTGCTGAAAGTGCCGTTGCCGTTGCTGATGAGCCCCAATTGGCTGCCGAACGTGAACGGGTTGGAGATGCCGCCCGTCGAGGCGAGCAGATTGCCGGAGGGGTCGTAGATATAGCTCTGGGACTCAACCCCCACCGAATTGGTGAGCCCCATGGTATTACCCGACGAACAATAGAGATAGTAATCGGTCGACCCTCCCTGCATATCCTGGCTGACCGGCCCCGAACCGAGGCCGTAGGTGTAATGGGCTATGGCGTTTCCATTTCCATCGTAGGACGACGCCAGCTGACCCAGGCCGGTCGGGTCGATCAGATATTGCGTCTCCTGCCCATCTACTGTCTCTCCGATCCGGTTGCCGAAGGCGTCGTACTGATACGCCCAGGAACCGCCCGGCCCAGTGTCGTCGACGAGTTGATTCTCGACATTGTAAGAATAGTTGGTCGTGCCGCCCGCGTCGGAAATGGAAATCAAGTCGCCATCCGGGTTATAGCTATATTGCGCGTCGCCTACTTGCGTGTATTCGTTCATGTCGTTCGTGGTGTAATCGGTCGTCACTCCATTCGTGATGGTCTGCGTCCGATTTCCTGCGGCGTCGTAGGCGTAGGTCAAGTCTTGGTTCGCGACATCCGGGTTGTTCGAGGTGTAAATGGCTTGCGTCAATTCGCCGATTGCATCGTAGGAATAGGTCCATGTTCCGTCGAGGCTTGTCCTGGCGACGAGTCGGCCTAAATCGTCGAAGGTGTCGTCGTACCGTGCGTTGACCGAGCCGTCGGGTGCGTAGTCCACCACGTCCAGCAACTCCCCGGCCGCGTCGTAGGCGTAAGTGACGTAGGTGCCGTTACCGAGGTCCTCGCGGCTGAGGCGCCCGAGGAGGTCATACGTGTACTGGACAATCAAGCTGCCCGAGCCGTCGGTCAGGGAGGCCAGATTGCCGACGGCGTCGTAGGCATAGTTCACCGTGAAGCCCGTCTGGTCGACCATCTGCGTCCGGCGCCCGGACGCGTCGTAGCTGTATTTCAGGTAGAGGCCGCTGGGATAGCTGATCTCGATCAGGCGATCGTTCGCGTCGTACGACAGGGTTGTCGTGCCGTCGGCATCGGTGGCACTCGTGAGGTTCTCGTGGCCGTCATAGGTGAAGATGGCCTCCGAACCGTCGGCGAAGGCCTCGGTGAGGACGTTGCCGGCCGCGTCGTAGGTGTATTGGGTGGCCTGTCCCATCTGGTCGACCGAGCTCAGGACGTTGCCGATCGGGTCATACGCCACGCTTGCCACGGTGCCGTCGGCGTAGGTCGTGGAGGTGAGGTTGCCCTCGCCGTCGTAGGCGTAGGTGGTGGTATTCCCGTCCGCGTCGGTGACGGAAGCCAGCCGGTCGTCCGTGCAATCGTACGTATAGGTGACCGTGTGGCCGAGCGGGTCGGTCGTGCTGAGCACGTCTCCGTAATTGTCGTAGGTGTTCGTATAGGTCTGGCCCGCGGCGTCCGTCGTCTGGATCAGGTTGTAATTACCGTCATAGGTGTAGTGGACCGTCTCGCCCAGTGGATTCTGGACCTGCACCAGGAGCCCGCGGTTGTCGAAGGAATAGATCGTCTCATCGCCGAGGACGTCGGTGACGTCGACCTGGCCCTCGTGATAGGTGAACGCCGAGTCGTCGACGCCGCCATCGCGGTGGGCGTCGGCGAGTCGGCCCTGGGCATCGTAGCTGAAATAGTCGTGGCTGCCATTCGACTGAGTAACGGACAGGAGGGCATGGGCGGTCGCCGGATTCGAGCCCGTGTCGTAGGTGTAGCTCGTCGTCTGGCCGTCGAAGTCCACCACAGAGGTCAGATACTGATCGGTCGGATCGTAGTAGAAATGGGTGGTACGGCCGGCCGAATCGGTGATCGAGGAGACCAGGCCGGCCGCGTTGTAGCCCAGGGTGAGGGACTGGCCGGAGGAGTGCGTCAGCATCGTCAG
>JBKQHM010000188.1:0-40701 GCA_052148775.1 Isosphaeraceae bacterium
CTTGACCGAGTCCCTCGATCGGATATGGTCACAGGATACCGGCCCTCCGGCGCCACAGCGGTTCTTCCGGGCTTGCCGAGGAGTCCGATGTGCCTGCCAGGTCGCGGGAGATCCCTGCGCCGCTGCCGCCGCTCCGCCGTGACCCCTGCTGATCCGATCCACCCCACCCGAGAAAGGACCCACCCGATGTCATCGCCGACCTCCCGGATAACCCGCCGGGCCGCATTGAAGCGAGCCGCCGCGACCAGCATCGCATTTCCGTACGTCATGAGGGCGCACGCGAGCGCCCCCCCGAGCGAGACCCTCCTCCACGCCAGCTTCGGCTCTTCCGGCATGGCCGCCGCCGACATCGGCTCGATCACGGCCAGCAAGCACGTCAAGCTCGTCGCCGTGGCCGACGTCGACCTGAGGAACACCGCGTCGATCACCCGGCGATTCCCCGGCGTCAAGGTCTATCAGGACTGGCGCGAGCTGCTCGACAAGGAGAAACACCTCGACTCGGTGAACGTGTCGACCCCGGACCACATGCACGGCTCGATCACCATGAGCGCGCTCCAGCGCGGCATCAACGTCTATTGCCAGAAGCCGCTCACCCAGACGATCTACGAGGCCCGCCAGGTCGCGAAGGTCGCCCGCGAGAAGAAGCTCGTCACCCAGATGGGCATCCAGATCCACTCCCATCCGGTCCACCGGACGATCGTCGCCACGATCCAGGCCGGGTTGATCGGCAAGGTGATGGAGGTCCTGAGCTGGAGCGGCAAGCACTGGGGCGACCGCAACCCCCGCCCCGACCGCAAGGACCCGGTGCCCGCGGGATTCAACTGGGACATCTGGCTCGGCGTCGCGGCCGATCGGCCCTTCATCAACCATTACTACCATCCCGGCGAATGGCGGAAGCGGCTCGACTTCGGCACGGGCACGTTCGGCGACATGGGCTGCCATATCCTCGACCCGGTCTTCACCTCGCTGGCCCTCTCCTCGCCCAGATCGTTGCTCTCCGAAGGCGGCGCCCCCAACGCCCACAACTGGGGGCTCGACTCCCAGGTGCGCTACCTGTTCCCGGGCACGAAGTACACCACCGATCCCTTCACCCTCTACTGGTACGACGGCAACGGCCGGCCGCCCGCCGAGTTCAAGTCGCTGATCAACAGGCGGTCCCTCCAGGACCAGGGCTCGATCTACATCGGGACCGAGGGGATCCTGTACGCCCCCTACATCGACGATCCCGTCCTCCTGCCCAAGGAGAAGTTCCAGGGCGTCAAGCTGCCCAATCCCGGCGGCAATGACCATTATCTCCAGTTCGTCGAGGCGTGCCGGGGCAACGGCAAGACCTCGACGCCGTTCGACTACTCCGGCCCGCTGACCGAATCGGTCCTGCTCGGCACCCTCGCGACCAGGTTCCCCAAGAAATTGCTGGAATGGGACTCGGAGAAGCTTGCGTTCACGAACTCCTCCGACGCCAACCAGTTCGTCCGGCGCAAGCCTCGCAAGGGCTGGGAAGTTGAAGGGCTCTGATCCGTCAAGACCCGAGCAGAGGATAGGACAGTCGAGTCGCGGAGGGTCATATCGCCCCTCCGTGACTCGACTGTCCTATCCTCTTGTATTTACTTGTTTGGAGAACGAGCGATGGATTACCGGAATCTGGGGAGGACGGGGCTGACGGTCTCTCGGATCTGCCTCGGCTGCATGAGCTACGGGGTGCCGGATCGGGGTGTTCACCCCTGGTCCCTCGATGAGGCGCGGAGCCGTCCGTATTTCGCCCGCGCCCTGGAGCTCGGGATCAACTTCTTCGACACGGCCAACTCGTACTCCGACGGCACGAGCGAGGAGATCCTCGGCCGGGCGATCCGCGACCTCACTCGTCGGGATGAGCTCGTGATCGCCACCAAGGTCTTCTTCCAGTCGGGAAAGGACCCGAACGCCAGAGGGTTGTCGCGCAAGACCATCATGACCGAGATCGACGCGAGCCTGCGCCGGCTCGGCACGGATTACGTCGACCTCTACCAGATCCATCGATGGGACTACACCACACCGATCGATGAGACGCTCGAGGCACTTCACGACGTGGTGAAGGCGGGCAAGGCCCGGTACATCGGCGGATCGTCGATGTTCGCCTGGCAGTTCTGCAAGGCCCTCGGCACGTCCGAGCTCCGCGGCTGGACGCGGTTCGTCTCCATGCAGAACCATTACAACTTGCTCTATCGCGAGGAAGAGCGGGAGATGATGGGCCTGTGCGCGGCCGAGGGCATCGGCGTGATCCCGTGGAGCCCCCTGGCCCGCGGGCGGCTGGCCCGGCCGTGGGACGAGCGGGCGAGCACGGAACGGGCCGGCTCGGACGAGTTCGGCAAGACGCTCTATTCCCGGACCGAGGAGTCCGACCAGGCCGTCGTGGATCGGGTCGGCGAGATCGCTGCCGCGCGCGGCGTGCCGCGGGCCCAGGTCGCGCTGGCCTGGCTGCTCGGCAAGCCCGCCGTCACCGCGCCGATCGTCGGCGCGACGAAGCCGCATCACCTGGAGGACGCCGTGGCCGCTCTGTCGATCGAGCTGACCCCTGAGGAGATGGCGCGACTCGAAGAGCCGTACGTGCCGCATCCGGTCCTGGGCTTCTCGTGATGAATCCGGGCCGGAAACGACACGAACGGCCGGGAGGCTCGGCTTCGAGCGTCCCGGCCGTCGTCGTGGCGATCCGCAAGGGTGCAACGCGATTCGAAGGTCACGAGCCTCAGCTCATGACCAGTTCCTTCTCGGCGGGGCTGTGGACGCCGTTGCCGTTGGTCGAGGGGGCCAGGAGCAGCTCGGCCGCAATCGCGGTCTCGCCGTGCTGGCTGAGGTCGAGCCCTTCGAGTTCCTGCTCTTCGGGCACGCGGATCGGGATGATCATATCGGTGATCTTGAAGAGGATCCACGAGCCGACGAAGCTGAACACGGAGACGATCACCAGCGCCGCGAGATGTGCCAGGAACGTGGAAGTGTGGCCGCTGGTGAGTCCGACATCCTTGGCGAAGATCCCGGTCATGAGCATGCCGACCATGCCGCCGACGCCATGGCAAGGGAAGACGTCGAGCGTGTCGTCGAGCGTGGACTTGGACTTCCAGTGGGCGGCGAGGTTGCTGACGACGCTGGCGATCACGCCGATGACGATGCTCTCGCGGATCGTGACGTAGCCGGCCGCGGGCGTGACGGCCACCAGGCCGACGACCGCGCCGATGCAGGCCCCCAGCGCCGACGGCTTGCGGCCCCGCATCCAGTCGAAGAACATCCAGCCGAGCATGGCGGCCGCCGAGGCCGTGTTGGTCGTCGCGAAGGCCATCGCGGCGGTGCCGTTGGCCGCCAGCGCCGAGCCGGCGTTGAAGCCGAACCAGCCGAACCAGAGCATCCCGGTGCCCAGGATCACGAAGGGCACATTCGCCGGCGACGTCGTCTCATTGGACAGGTGGCTCTTGCGTCGGCCCAGAATCAGGGCGCCGGCCAGCGCCGCCCAGCCCGCCGACATGTGCACCACGGTACCGCCGGCGAAATCCAGCACGCCCATCTTCCTCAGGAATCCGTCCGGATGCCAGGTCCAGTGCGCCAGCGGAGAATAGATGAACAGGCTGAACAGCACGATGAACAGCAGGTAAGACGAGAACCGCACGCGCTCCGCGAACGAGCCCGTGATCAAGGCCGGCGTGATGATCGCGAACTTGAGCTGGAAGAAGGCGAAGAGCAACAGCGGGATCGTCGGCGACAACGCCTTGCTCGTGGCCTCCCCGACATTGTCGAACATCAGGAACGTCATCGGATTACCGATGAACCCGCCCAGGCTGTCGCCGAACGACAGGCTGAAGCCCACCGTCAGCCAGACCATGCTGATGACGCCCAGCGCGACGACGCTCTGGAGCATCGTCGAGACGACGTTCTTCAGGCTCACCATCCCCCCGTAGAAGAAGGATAGGCCCGGGGTCATCAGCAAGACCAGGGCCGAAGCGGTCAGCATCCAGGCGACATCGCCCGAATTGATCGCGTCACCCACAGGGACTGTCGAAGTCCATCTCATGGGGAGGAGTGCGGCGAAGGCTAATACGACGAGCAATACGAACGGGACAGCAGTTGCGCGCTTCATGAGCATTCCTGACCTTTTTGTGAGCAGCGCCCGACGCAACCCTATTCGAGGGACCCAATCCCTTGATCGTTCACCGACGAATTCCCTATTCTTAACTCCCAATTGTTAATGAGGTTACGTCGTTGAACCCGGGCCGAGGCGGGAAGGGGAGAGATTGACGGAGTGTCCCATACTGGCGAACGCCGTGCCGATGAGGAATTCTCATAGCTCGCGTCCTCGGTCAACGAGCGTGAGGGCACGGATGTGGCCCGGTGTCCCCCGCGGCTCGAGCCAGCCCCCCTTGCCTCATCCTTCCTGGCCGAACCGCGTTAGAACAGGAAGATGACATCGAAGCCGAGGGTGAACTGGCTGTTGCGGGTGTTGTTGTTGTAGGGCTTGCCGGTCTCGGCCCAGTCGTAGCGTGCCTCGGGCCGGATCCAGATATAGTCTTTGGGCTTGTAGATCAGGCCCAGGGTCATTTCGTAATACGTGTCGGCGTAGCCGGTTCGGTCCCCGGTGGGGTCCCAGAAGACCTCGCTCCGCCAGACGCCCGTGAGCTTCGGGTTCGCCTGGTAGAGGAACCAGTTGCCGATGCTGAACCAGCTCGCGGTCTTGGGGGCGCCGTTGACGCCGTTCGAGGCCAGGCCGGGGACGTTGAGCTCCCAGGCCTGATCGGTCTCGTTGACCTGGGTCAGCTTTTCGCTCCATTTATGGGAGAGGACCGTGGTGAAGAGGGTCCGGGTGTTGTGCGCGTAGCCCGGATTGGGGAGCCCGGCGAGGCTGGGTATGTTCACGTAGCCGGTCGGGTAGATCGGCTGATTGGCGGGGAGGAATCGGGGATACTGATTGGGGCCCGAGACGCAGGTGAACGCCAGGTTCCACTTCTGGTCGGCGGAGACCCAACTGAAGCCGCCGATGTAACCCCAGATATAACGCTCGTCGATCCAGCGGACCCAGCCGTTGATCGAGCCATTGTAGAGGTTAATCCGGTCAGTCAGGTGGAAGGTCGTGACGACGCCAACGTGACGGAATGGCTGGCCGTAGTTGAACATATAGGGGACAGACAGGAGCGGTCGGGCGATCGCGGGGACTTGCTCGTAGCCGGCCAGCGTGTACCAGAGGCCCCCTTTGACGTCGAGGCCCCCGGGTGTCAGGATCGGCAGGTGGACCTCCCCATAGAGCTGCGAGAGGTCATAGCCGGCAAACTGGCCGGGCGGGAAGGCCCGGTTGAAGAGCCCTTGCATGTAGTTGAACTGCCAGTCATTGCCGAACATGTTGTCAATGCGGAAGCCGAAGTTGACCGTATCGTTGCGCTCGATGGGGTTCTCGATGACGAGGTAATACTGGTTGCCCATCCACTGGTTGGCATGGCTGTTGGGATTGACACCGAAGTTGAGCCCGTTGGCCGGCCGACCGTTGGCGTTTCCCGTGTAGCTGTTCTGGAGCCAGCCATAGACCTTGACCGGGGAATCCTCCATCGCCAGCGCTTTCATGAGGAGCGTCGAGGCGGTCGCCGAGGGCGGAGCCGCCGCCGCCTCGGCCTCGGCGACGGCCTCGGGGGGCTCTCCGCCACCGAGGGCCCGCTCTTCGGCGGGCACCGTCAGGTCGGGGACGGCCGGCGGCGCGTCGGCCGAGGGTTGCCCCCCGGCCTGGACCCGCAACGTCGACGGATCAAACCGGCGCGGCGGTGGGATCACAAGCCTCGTCGGATCAAATCGGCGCGGCGGCGGAATCACTGGTCTGGCTGACGGTTCGGTCTCATCCCGCCTCGCAGCTACCGACATCGTCGAAGACGCAGCCTCTCCGGCCCCTTCGTCGGCCCCCGGCGCGGTGCCGCCCCCCATGATGGCGAGGATCAGCCAGGAAAGGACTCCGAAAGCCCAGCTCCTTGCCTTCCCCCCGGTTTCCGCCGTGATTCCCCGCATGCTACCCCCAGAGCAACTCGCCATTCCCACCGGGCTTGGCACGACGCGTCCCTCAACACGCGGCAACATCACCACGAAATTCGACGCAAGAAGCCAGCCTTGAAAACCATTCGGACCGCAATGACCCGGCCGGATCTACCGTTCACTCCGTCTACATCGGCTATAACGCCGAACTTCTTCGCCGCAAGAATAAAAACCGAAAACGGTGCCGTAGTGCATTTTGCCCGCTTGCCGTGTAAAATGCCTGTGGAATCTACTGGCATAAAAAGGCGATAGACTCCCAATATGGGGCAAGAAACTATAATCGCCTGAGAGTAAAGGGTTTTGCCTTGGTCGCCCAACGATCAGTACGACTTCGGCAAGCCGTTTGCGACGAGAGTGTATCCCAATAGAGAGCGAGATTGCCAAGATCTGCGAGGAGAGCATCGCGATGTCAGGGGCTGAAATCTGGGAGCTCAAGAGGCGGGTGGAGGTGCTGGAGCAGAGCAATCGGGAGAATGAACGGGGGTATCGTCGCTGGAGACGATGCGGGATTGGACTCCTGGGGTGTGCCCTGGTCGTGGCGGTCGCGGGGGCCGCGAATCAGATGCCGGGAACGATCGAGGGCAAGGAGTTTGTGCTCCGCGACGAGAGCGGGCTGATGCGGGCATCACTGACGATTCGCCCCGATGGCACTCCGGGATTTGGCCTCTTCGACAAGAGCGGCAAGGTCCGGCTCTCGCTCGATTTGAATCCCGAAGGCCAGGGCGGTTTGAACTTGCACGATGGATCGGGGACCTTGCGTGCAGCGATGGCGATGCGCCCGGATGGCACGCCCGGCATCGGCCTGTTCGGTAGCAAGGGCCAGATCCGGGCCTCGATCGACGTCGGTCGCGACGGCACATCCGGGGTCAACGTGTATGACGACGATGCCACACTACGTGCCGCAGTCGCCCTTCGGCCGGACGCGACATCCGCCATCGGCCTTTTCGACAAGCAAGGACGGGTCATCCGTTCGATCGAACCGGAAGCGGCTATTCCCTCAAAGTCACGGTCGGACAGGTAGCCCTCATGGTGATCCGGGTAGCCAGGGTTTGATCAAGGGCACCGGTCGCCCGGTTCCATATTCGCGATAGCTCCGGGCCCGCCCGTCAGCATAAGGGCTAGGCCCAGGCACGTGCGCAAGATTCATGCGATTGATCGGACGCCCGGTCGCCGATGACTTCCCATGTTGCCAGGCGGTCGCCGGCCGATAGCTCGTCCATGCCGACGACGGGGCATATCCCGCCCAGCCTCCTTGCGACGAGCTCACGTTGCTCGCCACAGGGATTCCACCTGGGGCTATCGACGGTTTTCCGACCCCGCCATGGGCGGGCCCCTGATAGGCCCAGGCTGTCACCGGCTGATAACCGGCCCAACCGCGTGCCGTTGATACGGATGGGCTCGCCAGTACACCCTGAGCAGCGGCCGGGGCGATGCCATCGGATAGCAGGATCACCAGGTGGAGCACAGCTCCCCCGGCGATGACGCGAATACTTGCACGCATGGCTGCGACTCCCATACTCATCAACCGCTAACGAGGTTTTGCACCGCGGATCGCTCTCCCCTTCGATCCGGCCCGCAATAACCGCGTGCGATTGATGAGTATGCTCGTTCCCGGATCGACTTATTTGATTCCAGGACGTCGTGAGCTCTCTCCCCGCGAATATTCTATTTCGAAAAGCGAAACTCAGCCAGTGGGTCGTTTCGAAAAACGAAATTTATCCGGCAGACCCCTTCGAAAAACGAAGGTCGCCCCGTCGGCGGCCGGAAGGAGATCACAGCGATACTCCTCCGGTGCAGTCCATAATTCCGGCACGTCGTCCGGCGGACCCGCGCCAGCACAATCTCGACGGCTCCGGTACAATATCCCGGTCTCACACCATTCTGTTGACGAGCCGAGGACGACTGCGGCCATGAGTGCATCGACAACTGCGGCGACGAAGGACGGCCGCGCGGGCGTGGGGTTCCTGGAGGGGGATTGGCGGGAGCGGCTGGCGTTCATCGACTCGGTGATGCGCGAATTGAGCTCGCAGGATGACCCGCAGGCGATGGTCCGGTCGTACGGCTCTCGGATTCGCAAGCTGATGCCGGCGGGCCGATGGATGTCGCTGAGCCGCAGGGGCCTGGAGCGACCGCGGTACCGGATCACGCGGTCGAGCACCTGGAGCCAGGACATCAACCCGTGGAAGCAAGCGGACCGGCTGCCGCTCCTGGAGGGGGGCTTGCTGGCCGAGCTCATCTACGGGGACGAACCCCGGCTGATCGAGGACATCGCGCCCATGCTGGCCGAGGATGACCCGGCGCGCGATTACTTGCTGGGCTTCCGTTCCCTGATGGCGATCCCGCACTATGAGCGGGGGGTGACGCAGAACATGGTCATCTTGCTGGAGCCGCAACCGTCGGCCTTCGACCCGGAGAAGTTCCCGGAGTGGTTCTGGGCCAGCAGCCTGTTCGGCCGGTTGACGCACTACCTCGTCCTGAAGGACGAGCTGAGCCGTGCCTATGCGATCGTCGAGCACGAGTTGAAGGTCGTGGCCGACATCCAACGGTCGCTCCTGCCCCAGGCCCTGCCGAAGATCCCCGGGCTTGAGCTGGGTGCCTACTACCAGACTTCGCAGTGGGCCGGCGGCGACTATTACGACTTCTTCCCGCTACCGGGCGACCGGTGGGGGATCCTCATCGCGGACGTCAGCGGCCACGGGACGCCGGCGGCCGTCCTGATGGCGATCACGCACAGCCTGGCCCACGGCCTGCCCGGCCATCCCGAGCCGCCGGCCTCGCTGCTGGGACACGTCAACCGGCACCTGTGCCGCCGCTACAATGCCAGCAACGAGGGATTCGTCACGGCGTTCTACGGCGTCTTCGACCCCGCGCGGCGCACGCTGAACTACGCCTGTGCGGGACACAACCCGCCCCGGCTGAAGCGTTGCGGCGAGTCGTTCGTCCACTCGCTCGACGAGATCGGCGGCCCCCCGCTGGGACTCATCGACGACATCGAATACGACGAGGCGACCCTGACGCTCGAGCCGGACGACACCCTGGCCTTCTACACCGACGGCATCACCGAGGCCATGGACGCGCGCGGCGACCAGTTCGGCGTCGAGCGGCTCGACGAGGTCCTCGGCCGGTGCGACCTCGATGCGCCCGGGATCGTCCGCGCCGTGGTCGAGGCCGTCGACCGGTTCACGAACGGCCAGCCCCCCGCCGACGACCGCACCCTGCTCGTCGCCCAGCTCGAGGGGAGTGGCTCGTGACCGGTTTCCGGACAGTCCCCTTGGAAAAGCTCGCTCGACTCAGTGAAATGAAGGGGCTTCGGCGAGTCTGTAGCAAGGACGCCAGGTCTGTGGTAGGCGTTTGGGGCTGACAAGAGCCTTCGTCCGCTATGGATACCAACCCGAAGCGTCAGCGAGGTGATCGGTGGCCGAGTCTGCGGATCGGAACCTCGCTGACGCTTCGGGTTAGTATGAGCGACGACAGCCGGCCCGGTCACTTTGCTACAGTCTCGCTCCGGCGGACATGATTCGGCCGGCCGGCGGGATCGGATTCCCGCGACTCAGGACGAACGCAACAACGGGCCATCACATTCAAAAATCGATGATCAATCTCATGAATAATCGACCAGACATCAAGCTCGCCCCGTCGATCCTGGCCGCCGACATGGCGTACCTGGCAGACCGGGTGTCGCAGGTGGTGGCGGCCGGGGCGGATCGGATCCACGTCGACGTGATGGACGGCCACTTCGTGCCCAACATCAGCTTCGGGCCGGTGGTGGTCCGCTGCCTCCGGCCGGTCGTATCGATCCCCCTGGAAGTGCACCTGATGATCTCGGAGCCGGACCGTTACCTCGAGGCGTTCGCCGAGGCCGGGGCCGACACCTTGATCGTGCACCAGGAGGGCGCGATCCACCTGAACCGCACCATCCAGGCGATCCACGCGCTGGGCAAGCGCGCCGGGGTGGCGATCAACCCGGCGACGCCCGCCGCGATGATCGAGGAGATCCTGCCGGACATCGAGCTGGTCCTGGTGATGACCGTCAACCCGGGCTTCGGCGGCCAGGAGTTCCTGGCCGGCACGCTGCCGAAGATCCGACGGGTCCGGCACATGATCGACCAGGTTCGGCCCGACTGCGAGCTGGAGGTCGACGGCGGGATCGAGCCGCACACTGCGTCCCGGGTGGTCGACGCCGGCGCGCGGGTCCTGGTCGCCGGCTCGTCGATCTTCAAGGCCCCCGGCGGCCCGGCCGACGGCATCGCCAAACTCGTGGCGGCGCTCGCGGGAGCGTGAGGGGCGATTCATGGCGAAGGGCCGCATCTTGATCGGCAAGCCGGGCCTGGACGGGCACGATCGCGGTGCCAAGTACGTGGCGCGCCTGCTCCGCGACGCCGGCTACGAGGTCATCTACACCGGCATCCGCCGCAGCCCCGAGCAGATCGTCGCGGCGGCCGTCCAGGAGGACGTCGACGCCATCGGCCTGAGCCTGCTCAGCGGCGCCCACAACGTGTTGTTCAAACGGGTGATCGACCTGCTCAATGAGCACGACGCCGGGGATATCCTGGTCTTCGGCGGCGGGACGATCCCCGAGGCCGACGTCCCCTATCTCGAGGGGCTGGGCGTCAAGGCGGTCTTCACGCCGGGCACGCCGGCGGCCGAGATCCTCTCGGCCGTCGACCGGATCTTACAGGAGCGGACCCGTGCAAGCGCTGGTTGATCGGGCGCGTCGGGGATCGATCCGGGCGGCCAGCCGGCTGATCAGCCTGCTGGAGGACGACCCGACGCTCCTGACCACCCTCTTCGACCGGCCCGAGGACTGGCCCGCGCCCCGGCTCGTGGTGGGGATCACCGGGCCGCCGGGCGTGGGCAAGAGCCGTCTGGTCGACGGATTGATCGGAGTCTGGCGAAAGCAGCACCCGGAGACGCGCGTGGGCGTGATCGCCGTCGACCCCTCCTCGCCATTCAGCGGCGGCGCCATCCTGGGCGATCGGGTGCGGATGATGGAGCACGCCACCGACGACAAGGTCTTCATCCGGTCGCTCGGCAGCCGCGGACACCTGGGCGGGCTCACTCTGGGCACCCGGGGCGCCGTGCGGATCATGGGGCTGGCCGGCTTCGACGTGGTCCTGCTCGAGACCGTCGGCGTCGGTCAGGGCGAGATCGAGGTCGCCGGCCTGGCGGATGTGGTCTGCGTCGTGCTGGCTCCGGGCGTGGGGGACGGCGTCCAGATGCTCAAGGCCGGCCTGCTCGAGACGGCCGACGTGTTCGTCGTCAACAAGGCCGACCGTCCGGGCGCCGACCGCCTCTGCGCCGAGCTCGGCGGGGTCCTGGCCATGTCGCCGGGATCGCCGGAAGACCGGCGCACCATCTTCCGGACCAGCGCCGCGCGGCGCGAGGGCCTGGACGAGCTGGTCGCCGGCATCGAGCGGATCGCCGCGAACCGCGCCGATCCGACGGCCGAGCGTCGGCTCGAATCCGTGCGCCGCGACGTCCGCGACGCGATCCGCGAATCGGCCCGCCGACGCCTCGAGGCCGAGCTGGCCGGGGCCCCCGACGATGCGACGGTCGACCGCGTCCTGGCCGGACGATCTACCGTCGCGGATGTCGCCCGCGAGTTATTACAACTCTTAGTGGTTATTGGTCATTGGTATTTAGTAATTAGGAACTCTTTTTAGCAAATGACCAATGACCATTGACCAACGACCAATGGAGCGAAGCGACCGCCATGACCCCCAAGCCGATCGAGGAACAGGCCCGGTGCTGGGCCGAGGGACCGCTCGCCGAGGCGCTGGCGCGCTTCCCCGAGCGCTCGCCGCAGTTCGCGACGATCTCCGGCCTGCCCGTCGAGCGGCTGAGCCTGCCGGACCAGGACATCCTCGACCGATACGCCGAGAAGCTCGGTTTCCCGGGCGAGTTCCCCTTCACCCGGGGCGTCCACCCGACGATGTATCGCGGCCGGCTCTGGACCATGCGCGAGTACGCCGGCTATTCCACCGCCGAGGAGTCGAACCGCCGATATCGCTACCTGCTGGAGCAGGGCTCGACCGGACTGAGCGTCGCATTCGACCTGCCCACGCAGATCGGCCTCGATTCCGACCATCCCCTCTGCCTCGGCGAGGTGGGCCGGGTCGGCGTCGCGGTGAACACGCTGGCCGATCTCGAGGCCCTGTTCGACGGCATCCGCCTCGACCAGGTCTCGACCTCGATGACCATCAACGCGCCGGCGGCCGTGCTCCTGGCCATGTACGTCGCCCTGGCCGAAAAGCGGGGCGTGGACCCGAAGCGGCTGCAAGGGACCGTCCAGAACGACATCCTCAAGGAATACGTCGCGCGCGGGACCTACATCTTCCCGCCCAGGCCGAGCCTGCGGCTGGTCGAGAACCTCTTCGAGTATTGCGAGCATAACCTCCCCCAGTGGAACTCGATCTCGGTCAGCGGCTACCACATCCGCGAGGCCGGCGCGCCGGCCGTGCAGGAGGTGGCGTTCACCCTGGCCGACGCGATCTGCTACATCGAGACCGCGATCCGCGCCGGCCTGCACGTGGACGATTTCGCGCCGAGGCTGGCGTTCTTCTTCGCGGCGCACACCGATTTCTTCGAGGAGATCGCCAAGTTCCGCGCCGCGCGCCGGCTCTACGCCCGGATCATGAAGGAACGGTTCGGCGCGAAGTCGCCCCGAAGCCTGATGATGCGGTTCCACACGCAGACCGGCGGCGTGACCCTCACGGCGAAGCAGCCCGATAATAACATCGTCCGGGTCGCCCTCCAGGCGCTGGCGGCGGTCCTCGGCGGCACGCAGAGCCTGCACACCAACGGACGCGATGAGGCCCTGGCCCTGCCGACCGAGGACTCGGTCAGGATGGCGCTCCGGACCCAGCAAGTCATCGCCCATGAGAGCGGGGTCGTGGACAACGTCGACCCCCTGGGCGGCAGCTTCCATGTCGAACAGCTCACCGACCGGATCGAGGGCGAAGCCCGGGCACTCATCGACGCGATCGACAAGCTCGGCGGCATGGTCGCGGCGATCGAGAGCGGCTACGTCAACCGGCTCATCGACCAGGCCGGATACGAATGGTGCATGCAAATCGAGCGCAAGGATCGGATCGTCGTCGGGGTCAACGAATACACCGATGACGAAAAACCGACTATCCCACTCTTCTCGGTCGGCGCCGACGTGCAACGGCTCGCGATCGAGCGCCTAAACCAGGTGAAGGCCCGGCGCGACGGCGACGCGGTGAGCCGGTCGCTGTCGGCCTTGAAGCAAGCGGCCGTCGAAGCGTCGCGCAACCTGATGCCTCCGATCCTCGACGCCGTCCGCGCCTATGCGACCATCGGCGAGATCTGCGGCGTGCTCCGCGAAGTCTTCGGCGAGCATCAGGAGAGTATGGACCTGTAGTGGCTAGAGCGCGTCATGGACACCTCCGTATCCTGTAGGCGGCCTCTGTGAGGTTGCGGGTTCGATCGCGGGGTCACAGACCCCGCCTCCAGCCAAAAGCACGGAGAATGTCGGGCGAACAGTCCCTGACAAGCTCTAAATGACCTTGCACGATTCGGGGAGGGCGAGCCTCCCGGCGAGCCGCGATCCGTCAGGGGCTCGGCAGGAGCCTCGCCCTCCCGAAAGCACGTTAAAAATTTATGTACACATTTGAAACATTCCGCTTGCCATCTTGTCGAAGCTGAGGAGAACCCGCCATGCCGCTCGTCCTGAAGGAGATCACCAACGGCGTCGGCGTCTTGACGCTCAATCACGCCGCCAAGCGGAATGCGCTGGGCGCGGCCCTCATCGAGGAGCTGATCGCGGGATTGAAGGAGCTGGCGGATTCCGCCGTCCGCTCGGTGGTGTTGCGAGCCCCCTCGGGCTCGAAGGTGTGGTCGGCGGGCCACGATGTCCACGAGCTGCCCCTGCCCGGCCGCGACCCGCTGCCCTACGACGACCCGCTCCGCCGGGTCGTCCGGGCCATCGAGCAGCATCCGGCGCCGGTGATCGCCATGCTCGAAGGCGGCGTCTGGGGTGGTGCCTGCGAGGTGGCGATCACCTGCGACATCCTCATCGCCACGCCCGACGCCACCTTCGCGTTGACCCCCGCCCGGCTCGGTGTCCCTTACAATGTCGTGGGCGTCCTCAACCTGATGAGGGCAGTCGGGCTGCCGGTCCTGAAGGAGATGCTCTTCACCGCACGGCCGATCACGGCCGAGCGCGCGCTGCGGGTCGGCATGATCAACCATGTCGTGCCGCCGGAAGACCTCGAGCGGTTCACCTTCGAGCTCGCCGGGCACCTGGCCGAGACCTCTCCGCTGTGCGTCGCCCTGATGAAGGAAGAGCTCCGCATCCTCGCCGAGGCGCACCCCTTGAGCCCCGAGGCATTCGAACGACTCCAGGCCATGCGCCGGGACATCTACAACAGCCGGGACTACGAGGAAGGTATCCGCGCCTTCGTCGAACGGCGTCCGCCGGTTTTCGGGTCCGATCACTGAGCCGCGCACGGCCAATCGAGCCCGAAGTTCCTCCGCATCGAATCCGGCTCGCCCCGGGCCATCGGCTTCCGTAGAATGGCTCCCTCATGGCGGCGTCGCTGAAACACGTGGCCTCGCATCCGGCTCTCGAACTGGAGTATGCAATCCGGTATCCGCAATCCGGTATCCGAGACCACACACACGAGGCGATGATGGATCGACTCTTCCCCTTCGGGTTCCCCTGGCCGACTGCGATGTATCTGGCGCTGTTCGTGGTCTCGGCGACGATTTACGCGGTCTTGATCCAGTACGTGCTGGGCGGCGGGATCCTGCTCATCGTGGGAGCCATCTTGCCCGGGGTGCGTCGGCGCCTCGGCCGACGGACGAGGCGGTCGGGCCTGGACCCCATCGTGAAAGTCCTGCGCGAGGGGATGCCGATGATGCTCGGCCTGGCGATCGCCGCCGGGCTCGTGCCGCTCCTGTTCCTCCAGGTGCTGTACCATCGCCCCTTCGAGCCGGACAACGCGCTGGGGCTCCGGCGCTTCCTGGTGATGCCGCCGGCCCTAATCGCGGCCTTCTTCCTTCTCTACTGGATCAAGATCCGACCGCTGGCCGAGCGGGGACCGCTGGCACGCGCCGCCGTAACGTCCCTGGCCCTGGCCGCCTTCGTGGGCACGGCGTGGCTGTGGACGGAGGACCATGTCAGGAGCCTGCGCGGCCAGTCATGGGGCGATGTCTATGCGTCGGGCCGCTGGTTCTTCCGCGATGCGGAGATGTGGCCGCGGCTGGGCTACGTGCTCACCGCGTCGTTCCCGACGCTGGCGACCGTGCTGGCCTGGCAGCTCCATCGGGCGCGCCGACGCATCGAGCCGGCCGACCTGGACTTGGCCGCGAGCCGCCTCCGCACGCTGGCAATCCTGGGACTGGCGGCCTCGGCCGCCGAGGCCTGGGTCTGGGTGTTCTCGCTCGACCCGCCGGAGCGAGGGGCGATCCTCGGCATCCTGGCGCTGCCCTATGGCCTCCTCGCCCTCGCCGGCATGGGCGTCCAGGCCGCCGGCTGGCTGACCGTCAAATCCAGCTCGGATCTGAATGAGCGACGACTCGCCATCCTCTCCGCCGGCGCCGTCCTGACGATCTTCGCCGCCCTCGTCCTCCGCGAGGCGCGGCGACTGGCCGCGATCGACATCGCGGCCCTCTACGATGCCCACCGCCATGCCGCCGGAGTCGGCGGCCTGGGAGTGCTGCTCATCGGCTTAATCCTGGCTACGGCCATCGGTACGACCTGTGTATGGATGATCAAGCACATGGTGGCGACCAAGGTGAGCGGAAATCAATAATTTTGGTCCGGCGTCGAAGACCATGATAAACTCTCCACCGCCTCGATCGTCGTCATCATCGAGCCGGAGCAAGGATCGATCCGTCCGACTACCTTTTCGCGAGGATTTGCGATGTCGCTCGACGTGCAAGCCAGCCAGCCGGAGCTGGAACCCACGATGCTGGATACCGAGCCGGACTCGGCGGAGGTATCGGCTCCTGTAGCGATCGGAGTTCATGACGCCGAGCTCGACGGGGCGCAACCCGGCGCCGAGCCCGTCAAGGCAACCGAGCGATTCTTCGCCGTGGACGTGCTCCGCGGCTTCGCGCTGCTGGGCATCCTGGCGATGAACATCGTCGACTTCGGCTGGCCGGGGGCAGCTTACGCCAATCCGATGCGTGGCGGCGGCTTCGAGGGGACCGATCGCATCATCTGGTTCTTCAACCACCTGGTGTTCGAAGGCAAGATGATGACGATCTTCTCGATGCTCTTCGGGGCGGGCCTCGTGCTGATGGACCAGCGGGCCGCGTCGCGCAAAGCCTCGATCCGCGGGGTCTACTATCGCCGCGTGCTCTGGCTGCTGGCGATCGGCCTGGTCCACGCCTACCTGATCTGGAGCGGCGACATCCTGGTGTGCTACGCCGAGTGCGGGCTATTCCTGTACCTCTTCCGGAACAAGAGCCCGAAGACGCTCCTCATCGTCGGCGCGTCGTTCTTGATGCTCCTCGTGCCGGTCCTGCTCGGCCTCACCGCGGGTATCGACTACATGAAGGCGGCGGCGGCCCGGGTCGAGGCCCAGGAGAAAGCCGGACAGACGCCCAATCGGACCGACAAGAAGCTCGCCGAGATCTGGAAAACGAATCTCGAGGAAAACCTCTCGCCCACCCCCGAGCAGCGGGCCAAGGATTGGGACAAGGAGATGGCGATCTATCGCGGCGGTTACTTCGGGATCGTCAAGCATCGCGCCGGCCAGCTCATCTGGGTCCACACCGTCGTCTTCGTGCTGGTCCTCAGCTTCATGGCGGGGGGACGGATGCTCGTCGGCATGGGGCTGATGAAGCTGGGCATCTTCTCCGCGGCCCGTTCGCCGCAGTTCTACCTGTGGATGGCCGGCCTGGGCTACGGCATCGGCATGCCGCTGATGGTCTTCGACGGCATTCAATTGATCCGCCATGAATTCTCCGCCGACTACATGCTGCATGGCGGAATCCTCTACAATGCGTTCGGCAGCCTGGTCGTGGCGTTGGGGCACGTGGGAATGCTGATGCTCGTCGTGCAATCGGGGGCACTGGGCTGGCTCACCCGACGGCTGGCCGCGGTCGGCCGCATGGCGCTGAGCAACTACTTGACACACTCGATCGTCTGCACGACGCTGTTCTATGGTTACGGCTTCAACCTCTTCGGTACGATCAACCGCACCGGGCTGGCCGCGATCGTCCTGGCGATCTGGATCTTCCAGCTCGTCGTCAGCCCGATCTGGCTGAAGCATTTCCGCTTCGGCCCGGCCGAGTGGCTCTGGCGGTCGCTCACCTACTGGCGGCTCCAGCCGATGCGGGTCGCACCTGCGGAGTCCTCGGCCATCGCGGCTTGAAACGACGGAAATGGACCCAACGCCTCCACCCGCGATCGAGGCCGTCGGCATCGGGCGTCGCAACCCGAAGGCCGACGGCTGGCTGATCCAGGACGTCAGTCTGACGCTCAACCTCGGCGATCGGCTGGGCATCCTCGGTCCCTCGGGCGCGGGGAAGACCGTGCTGCTCAGGGCGATGGCGTTGCTCGACCCGCTCGATTCCGGCTCGATCCGGTGGCAGGGCCGGGCGATCGCGGGCGAGTCGGTGCCGCCTTACCGCAGCCGGGTGATCTACCTGCACCAGCGGCCCGCCCTGCTCGACGGCAGCGTGGAAGACAACCTGCGGCTCCCGTTCGCGCTCGAAACACACCGCGAGCGCCGGTTCGACCCGGATCGCATCATCGACCTGCTGGGGCGCCTGGGCCGCGATCGCGCGTTCCTCACCAAGACGAGCCGCGACCTGTCGGGGGGCGAGTCGCAGATCGTCGGGCTGCTCCGCGCCCTCCAGCTCGACCCGGCCGTGCTCCTCCTGGACGAGCCGACCGCCTCGCTGGACCCGGCCACGGCCCGGGCCGTCGAGGATTTGCTCGACGCCTGGCTGGCCGCCGACCCCAAGGGGCGCGCCCTCGTCTGGGTCAGCCACGACCGCGACCAGGCGCATCGCATGACGGATCGTCGACTGTTCCTGCGGGCCGGGTGGCTCGAATCCGAGGAAAGGAATTGATATGACCATCTCCTATA
The DNA here is from genome assembly GCA_052148775.1 of Isosphaeraceae bacterium. Lineage (GTDB taxonomy): Bacteria > Planctomycetota > Planctomycetia > Isosphaerales > Isosphaeraceae > CAVZRC01. The sequence continues at coordinate 18,099 of JBKQHM010000188.1, forward strand.
TCGAGCTCTCGTACGGGCAGGTCGCGCTGGCCGCGATGCTGATCCTGATCAACGGGGCGATCTCGATCCTGCTGAAGCTGGACCTGGAGCGCCGGCTGCTGATCGCCGCCGCCTGCACCGTGACCCAGTTGCTCCTGATCGGGCTGGTGCTCGAGTGGGTCTTCCGGGTCGACCGATGGTACGTGGTGCTGGCCATGATGTCCCTGATGACGCTGGTCGCGGGGGTGGCGGCGATCCAGCGCACCAAGGTCCGCTACCCGGGCATCCGCCGGCGGAGCATCGCCGCGACGTGGGCCAGCTCCTGGCTGATGACCGCGGTCGCGCTGGGGCTGATCGTGCGAGTCCGACCGTGGTACACGCCGCAATACGCCATCCCGCTGCTGGGCATGATCCTCGGGAACACGCTCAACGGGGTCTCGCTGGGCCTCGATCGGATGGGCGGCGAGCTATCCGGCAAGCGCGATCAGGTCGAGGCCCTGCTGGCGCTCGGGGCGACCCGGTGGGAGGCCGCACACCGAGCGATCCAGCAGGCCGTGAAGACCGGGCTGATCCCGACCATTAACGCGATGATGGTCGTCGGCATCGTCAGCCTGCCCGGGATGATGACCGGCCAGCTCCTGGCCGGGACCAGCCCGGTCGAGGCGGTCAAATATCAGGTTGTGATCATGTTCCTGATTGCCTCGGGGACCGCGTTGGGGACGGTCTCGGTCGTGCTGCTCAGCTATCGCAGGCTGTTCAACGAGGATCACCAATTCCTCGACCAGCTACTCTCTTGAGGGGGAAGGCCGCTCCGGGCTGGCGCCCGGAGAGGAGGGCGCTCATGGCCGGTCATCGGATGGGCCGAGGCCGCGCTGTTCCCGGAGGCTCATGCGCCTCGGCTTCGCCGTCGCCTGGCCCTGGGGTCGGCTCGCAGCCCCCATCTCGGAAGTCGCGGCGGTCGCCCGGGCGCCGCGAGCCGCGTCGGGCCGGTTCGGCCCTCCCTTCGCCACGCCCGGGGATCGGGGCGGGTTGAACGGAGCACCGAGCATCTTCCTGTAAGCCTGACTCTGGCGCCTCGTCAGGATGCTCGAGTACAAGGCCGCATTGAACTGCTTCTCGATGGCCTCGTCCTGGGCCCGGAATGTGGCCATCTGCTTCTGGCTCTCGCGATCCTCGTCGAACCTTCGACGCGCCTGATTCCTGGCCTCTCGGTAGGCCGGGTTGTTCCCCGGGTCGTTCCTCCGGCCGTCTTGCCCGACCGGGTCATCGACACCGTTCCGGACTTGAGGGACATTCCACGCAAGTTGTTCCTTGAGGCGGCCGAGCGCGGGATCGCGATCCAGGGCGGATTCCCTGAGGGCGTTCCGGGCGTCGCGCGTTTCGCGCATCGACTGTCGCCGCTCCTGCATCAGCTCGAGGATCTCGGCGACCTGATCCTCACTCAGGTAGAGTCGTTCCTGCATCTCGGGCCGCAGGAGGGCGGCGGGACCTTCGGTCTGGAGCTGAATCTGTCGGGCGCGTGCGTACTGCGCCTGCGACAGGATCCGCGCGATCGAACGCTCGGTGGACCGCTGGATTTGCTGCCTGGCCTCGAGCATCGTGGCGAAGGGATCTTGCTGCTCCGCGTCGGGGGAATTGTCGAGGCGACGACCGCCGCCGGTGCCGACGGCCCGGCCGGGTGGATCGCCGCCTCCCCGACTCTTGCCATCCCCGCGGTTTCCCGCGACGTCGGGGCGCCCGATGCCCATGCGTTCCAACCATCGTAGCCGCTGCTCTTCGTCCTGCTCGCTCAGGGCCTTGAGGTGGGCCTTCTGTGCCTCGGTCGCCTTCAATTCCGCCTGGACGGCCGGGTTGGTCACAAGACCAAGCAGGTTCGTTCCGAGGCCGCCCGCTCCCCCGGCCCTTGCCGCCGGAGGCGGTTGGGCCATCAAGGTCGGGCTCGGGAGCGAGAGGATCAAAGACGCCGTCGCGGCCAGGTATGGGACTCGATGTCGACTCATCTCAAGCTCCACAAGTTCCGGGCCGGCTGATCGGACTCGTGAACACGCCGATCCGGGACCAAAGGCGCCTCTTGTCATGAGAGGGGATAACCCGACAACCCCTCACCCCGAAGGGCGGATGAGCGGCGGCATCGGCCTTCAGGTCCGCCGTGCGATCTCCGAGGAGGATCGGGCTGACGTCCGAGGTTGGCGGACGTTCGTCCCGTCCGAACCATGCACTCACGTGCATGGTCACAACGTGTCGCGCTGCTCGTCCCGGAAGCATCGAATGACACCTCATAGAATCACGTCTGGCTCGCGGAGATCCTGTGAGGGTGCGCTGCTCCCGCTCCTTCCAGTGCCGTCCGTCTCGACCGGAAGGACTCCGGCGATCGCTTCACGGCCGGTTCGCTCGGACTGGTTGCGATCGCCGGAATGACACTGCCATATCCCGGTCAGCCGCCACCGCCGCCGCCCGGTGGAGTCCCGCCTCCGCTCGGTGGGGTCCCGCCGCTCGGCGGGGTCCCGCCTCCGCCCGGTGGGGTCCCGCCTCCGCCCGGCGCACCGGTGCTACCCCCCTCGGTGCCGCCGGTCGGGTCTTCATTCGCTGTGTCTGACAGGTCGACCACGATGTGCATCGAGCCCATCACGTGGCTGCCGTCGTTGGCCAGCGTGAACAACGTATAGTCGCCGGCATCGCTCGCGGGGCTGCCGTTGTAAGAACCGCCGAGGAACACGCGATCGGTCGCGTTATAGGTGTCGCGCTCCGCCGCCCGCGCGGAATACGGCTCGAGTGCGTAGACCTGGGCCGTGACCGACTCTTCGAAGAAGAGCTGCGTGGCCAGGTCGTAGGTCACGTCGCCACTCTCGTCGTACGTGCGGACGCGGATGTGGACGTGCAGCGTGCGACCGCTGTACCAGCCGGGATAGTTGGTGAGGAACTCGACGACCCCGTGGGCGTTCGAGATCTGGTAGCCGCGCAGGTAATCCGCCGCCGAGGTGCCTTGCGACACCTCGGCCGAATAGAGGCCGCTGGCGTTGCAATTCCAGATATCCACCCTCGCGCCGACCAGCGGGGTGATGGTGTAGGGGGCCGTGTCGGAGAGCTGGGAGATGGTCAGGCCCAGGTACAGGGGGAGGCCGGGCTGATAGACGCCGGTCGTGCTGTCGGGTCGCACGTCCACCCGCTCGGGCATGCCGTCGACCCAGAACGGCCCCTCCTCCAGGCTGGGCGTCTCGCCGTAGGCCACCCCGGGCGAGCCGGCGAAGACGATGCCCGTCTTCGAGAAGGTCCCCATGAGTGCCATCGCGCCGGCCATGCCCTTGATCAGGACTTCGCGGCGGTTGGGTAAATAAATGATGCGATCCGGATCTTTCGCCATGGTTTCATCCTCCCGTGTTCAGGACAGTGGTGTCGACGCCGAGCCTTCGGTCGAGATCGGTCGCGGGATGGCCCGCCGCGCCGAGGACGATTCGGTCGCCGCGGGGAGAAAACCCGTGCGGCGCCCGCGGAAACGCCGATGGAGCAGGACGAGGCCGGCGCCCAGGCCCAGCAGGGTCATCGAGCCCGGCTCGGGTACCGTTGCCGACACGATCATCTGCAGCGGATAGCTGTCCGGGCCGACGAACGCGAACCAGGAGTTCCCCGCATCGGTGCTCGAGGCCCAGGTGTCCGTAAAGCCGACCCCCGTGCCGGAGTCGCTCGAAGCCCAGGCCCAATCGAACTCGCCCCCCGCGGCCTGGAGCACCACCCAGTAGGTCGTGTCGGCCGAGAGGGTGATGCCGTCGGCGGTGAACCTCGTCTCGACCAGCGGCCCCAGGTAGCTGGATGGCGAGGTCAGGGTGCCCACGAGGGTACCCGGCTGCAAGCCGCCATCAGTGTAGATGGAGACCGTCGCGTTGCCGGCGACCGGGTTCTCCAGGAGCAGGGTGACGCTGTCGAGCGTGTCGCTCGCCCCGCCGGTGCTGAAACTGGACGCCAGCCAGATCGAGCCGGTCGCGGCCTCGAGGCCACCGGTCGCGACGCCCGTGATGTTGTCGGAGAGTACGACGGTCGACGCCCCGGCGGACGGCGGCCGGATGATCGACAAGGCCAACATCGTGAGCAAGACGCCTGCGCAGCGTCGAGCGTTCGGATCGAACATCCTCGGAGACTCCTTCGGTAATCGAAGATTATGGGTTGGAATGCGGCGATAGCGTGGTACGGCCGAGCGATCCGGTTCCACCGAATCGGGTACCATCCGACGCATACGAATCGTTGCCGCCGTGTCAGTAAACGCTCAATCCACGACCTGGCGCGCGCCGATTTCGTGCGCCTTTCAAAACTCTGTTCAAATACAAACCAACTGCTCAAAAGCGAGGGCGCGGAGATTCGACGGGCAAGATCGAGTAAGATTGCCCTTGCGTTTGCCGCTCCAATCGGAATTACGGACGCAGCATCGTGCCGCCCGGAGTAGGAGTCATCCTCCATGGTGAAGCCGACGGACCTGACCAAGACCCCACCCCCAGCAGCCCTGCTCGCGCCGCAGGGTGCCACGACCATCGCCGCGCGAACGTGCCTGCTCGAAGGGCCTGCCTTCGACTCGGACGACAACCTCTTCTTCAGCGACATCTTCGGCAACCGCATCTATCGCCTGACCCCGGATGGCACGCTCTCGATCTTCCGCGCCGACAGCGGGCGCACCAATGGCAACACGTTCGACGCCATGGGCCGGCTGATCAGTTGCGAGGGCGCGGAGCAGGGACCCAACGGTCGGCGTCGCGTGGTGCGTACCGACCTGAAGACGGGCGGGGTCGAAGTCCTGACCGATCGCTACGAGGGGAAGCGGTATAACAGCCCCAATGATGTCGTGGTGGATATCCACGGCTGCATCTGGTTCACCGATCCCTACTACGAAAAGGACCGCTCGGTGCTCGAGATGGACCAGGAGGCGGTCTACCGGATCGATCCCGGCGGCAACGTCATGCGGGTGCTGTCTCAGCCCCTGGTCCAGCGGCCCAACGGGCTGGCGATCACGCCCGATGCCCGGACGCTCTATGTCATCGACAGCCATACCCGCCCGGGCGGGAATCGCAAGGTCTGGGCGTTCGACGTCGCCGAGGATGGTCGGCTGAGCGGTCAGCGCCTGGTCTTCGACTTCGGTCGAGGCCGGGGCGGGGATGGCATGCGCCTCGACGAGCGTGGGAACCTCTGGGTGGCGGCCGGGGTCCTGTTTCCCCGCCATGAGGGCGAGACGGCCGACGTGCCGGCCGGCGTCTACGTCATCACGCCCGGCGGCGAGTTACTCGGCCGGATCCCGATCCCCGAGGACCTCTGCACCAACCTGGCCTTCGGCGGGCCGGGCCGCAAGACCCTCCACGTCACCGCGGGCAAGACCGTCTACAAGATCCCCCTCGCCGTCCCCGGATATGCGCTCTACCCCCCTGCGGCAGGGTGACGTGTGTCGATTTGACAGGCGGCGGATGAGGGCGACCTCCTCATTCCCGCACCCGGCCGCACTTGCCGCCCGTCATCCGCGCCCGAATACTGACATCAATGCTCTTCCGAGATCATCTCCCATCGCGCGGAACGAAAGGACGATACGATGAATCGCTCAATGCGCACGAGCCGGGGCTTCACCTTGATCGAGCTCCTGGTCGTCATCGCGATCATCGGCGTGTTGATCGCCCTGCTCTTGCCGGCCGTGCAATCGGCGAGGGAGTCCGCGAGGCGGACGCAGTGCCTCAACAACCTGAAGCAGTTGGGCCTGGCCGTGCAGGCTTACCTGACGCAGACAAACATCCTGCCGGCGCAGACGACGGAGAACACCTCGGTCATCAAGGGGACGTCCGACGTGCAGTGGTGGACGTCGTGGACGGCGAGCCTGCTGCCGCACATTGAGCAGCAACCGCTGTACAACACGTTGAACTTCAACCTCCCCATGCTGGAGATGGCCGCGCCGCTCTCGGGCGCCAACACGACCGTCGGGCTGATCACGATCAGGACGCTGCTCTGTCCATCCGAGAGCCTTCAGCGGACGCCGAGTTTCGCGTACTCCTCGAGCGGGACGGCAGGCTACACGGGGCAATTCGCGGTGAGCAACTACGCGGGCAACTACGGCGGCCCCGCCATGATCAAGAGTTGCAGCGGCACCATCGTCCCCAACAAGGTGCAGAATAACCTGGTCTTCAACCTGATCGCGAAGGCCGGCGAGACGCCGCCAGCGACCGGCGGCCCGCTCCGCATCCAGACGATCACCGACGGGGCCTCGACGACGGCACTCCTGAGCGAGCACCTGCTGGCCAACAGCAGTTTCCAATCGCCGAGCACGGCCAGCGTGACACCGGTCGGTACCGTGGGCAAGCGGGGGCTCTTTCCGGTCGCGTTCAATGTGGTGCTCGACCAGGGGAGCCTGAACAACGCCCAGGCTTTCGTCGCCGCTTGCAAGGGCCTGCCGGGGACGACGGTGGCCACGTTTGACGGCAGCTTCGGGACCCAGTGGCTCTTGAGCGCGGACTTCGCGACAGCGAACAACGCCTACTCGCACGTCATGCCGCCCAACGCCATCTCCTGCACGGGCACTCCGGATTCGTCCACCTTCATCTCGAATGCGACCTGGGGTGGGATCGGAGCGGCGATCACCGCGACCAGCAACCATCCCGGCGGCGTCAACGTCGCCTTCGCCGACGGCTCGGTGAAGTTCGTCAAGGATTCGATCGACCTCCAGACCTGGTGGGCACTCGCGACCCGCGCCGGCAAGGAGATCATCGGCAGCGATGCGTACTGATCGCCCTACGGCGTCGGCGTCGCCGCGGGGATGATCCACGGGAACGCGAAGGCATACAGCATCACGATCGCGCCGACCAGGCAGGCCAGCGCGAGGCTGTGCTTGAAGACGAACTGGAAGATCGCCGCTTCCCGGCCGACTTGCCGGGTCGCGGTGCTCGAGACGACGATCGACTGCGCATCGATCATCTTGCCCATGACGCCCCCGCTCGAATTGGCCGATGCCATCAAGATCGGGCTGATGCCCAGCCGCTCGGCCGTGACCTTCTGGAGGTTGCCGAACAGCGCATTCGAGCCGGCGTCGGTGCCCGTCAGAGCGACACCCAGCCAGCCGAGCAGTGTGCCGAAGAAGGGGAAGGCGGGTCCGGTCCGGGTCAGGCTCAGGCCGAGGACCGTATCCATGCCCGAGTATCGCGTGACATAGGCCAGGCCGACCATGAAGCTGATCGCCAGCAGCGACGGCAACAGGGTGACCACCGTACGGACGAAGGTCCGGGCGATCCGCGGCGGGCTCATGCCGAGCACCATCGCCGCCAGGACCGCACCCAGCAGCACGGCCGTCCCGGGCAGCGAGAGGAGATTCAGGTCGGCGATCGCGTCCTCGGGCGTGGCCTCAGGGACGACCGGCGGCATGCGGACGACCATCCGATGCAAGCCCGGCATCGGCTGCTTCAAGCCGTCCAGGGTCAGGTGGCGCGCGATCATCGGCTGGGCCCACACGAAGATGAGCACGGAGGCGAGCAGGAACGGCGACCAGCCCTTGAGCACCTTCCCGATCGAATGACGCCTCGTCGTGTCCACGCGGCTGTCGATCGTCTCGCCGGGTGCGGCGGGATTCTCGCGGATGGTCCTCGGCTTCCACAGCTTCAGGAACGCGACCATCGTCAGGAGCGAGAACAGGGCGGCGATGATGTCGACGAGCCCGGATTCCTGGTAGTTGGACCAGTAGAACTGCATGCCCGCGAACGAGAGCCCGCTGACCGCCAGGGCCGGCCAGACCTCAAAGGTCTCGCCCCAGCCGACCATCGTACGGACCAGCCAGAACGGGAGGATCGCCGAGAGGGGCGGCAGGATCCGGCCGGTCATGGCGCCGAGGGCCGACTCGGGCAGCGCGGTGACGCCCGCGAGGACGCGGATCGGGTTGCCGACGGCCCCCCAGGCCACGGGCGCGGTGTTGGCGATCAGGCAGAGCGTCGCCGCCTGGAACGGATCGAAGCCGAGCCCGATCAGGAACGAGCCGGCGATCGCCACGGGCGCCCCGCCGCCGCCGGTCCCCTCCAGGAACGCCCCGAAGCAGAACGCAATCAGGATCAATTGCAGACGTTTATCCGTCGAGAGCGCCGCGATCGACTCCTTCATCACCTGGAACTGGCCCGTCTCCACGGCGATGTTGTAGAGGAAGATCGAGGCGACGATGATCCAGGCGATGCGAAGCAACCCGAAGATGACGCCGAGCCCCCCCGCCGCCGCGACCATCATCGCGGGCATGCCGAAGACGACCAGGGCCAGCGCGACGGCCATCAACATCCCCGCCAGGGCCGCGATCCAGACCCGGGTCTTCAGAACCACCAGCGCGAAGAAGAGCGTGACCACCGGCAGCGCCGAGACGAGCGTCGACAAGGGCCAGGCGTGCAAGGGGTCGTAGTGTTGAGGCCAGGTCATCGGGTATGGGATTCCTCGTTGGGGAGTAGTCGGTAGTCAGCCTGAAGTCACTTCACGTCTTCCCGGGCTTCTTACAAATTCTCTCACACTCCACCGCCCGGTCGAGTCGCTCGCCTGCGTCTGACCGCTGACCACTGACTACTGGAGCGAGCGGAGCGAGCGATCTCATGGCCGGATCACCGTACCATCGCGGCGTCGGGTGGTGCCCCATCGGAAGTCGAAGGGCGGATCGTCGGAGACCGGGTACTTCGCGGCCAGCTTCTCGTCGATATCGATCCCCAGGCCGGGGGCCTCGTGGGCGTACATGTAGCCGTCCTTGGTTTCGGGGCAGCCGGGGAAGACGGCGCGGGTCTCGGGCGGGAAGACGTAACCTTCGTGGATGCCGAAGTTGTGGCTCGCCAGTTCCAGGGCCAGTTGGGCGGCGTGGGCGACCGGCGAGGCGTCGCCGGGACCGTGCCAGGCGGTCTTCACGCCGAAGAACTCGCAGAGCGCGGCCACCTTGCGCGCCATGCTCAATCCGCCGATCTGCGAGATGTGGATGCGGATGAAGTCGATCAGCCGATCGGCGATCAGCGGTAGGTACTCCTGTTGCGTGTTGAAGAGTTCGCCCATCGCCAGCGGGATGCTCGACTGCTGGCGGATCAGCCGGAAATGGTCCTTCTCCTCGGGCGGGAGCGGGTCTTCCAGGAAGAACAGGCGATACTTCTCCAGCTCCTTGCACAGGCTGACCGCCTGACTCGGCGTGATCCGCTCGTGGACGTCATGGAGCAGCTCGATGTCGTCGCCGAGCGTCGATCGCAGGTGCTCGAACAGCTTCGGCAGCGTGCGCAGATAGGGGCCGGGCTCCCAGATATTCTTGGGATCGGTCGGGCCGACGATCTCGCGGTTGGTCGGCTCGTTGGTGAGGCGAGTGCCGTAGGTCGCCATCCCCGGGATACCCACCTGCACGCGGATATGCCGGTAGCCCTTGGCCATCGCGGCGCGCGCGTTCTCCTCAACCTGCTTGATCGTGTTGCCGGTGACGTGGACATACAGCGCGGCGGCGAACCGGCACTTGCCGCCCAGCAGTTGATACATGGGCATATTGGCGCGCTTACCCTTGATGTCCCAGAGCGCCATGTCCACGCCGCTCATCGCGTTGAACAGCACCGGCCCGTTCCGCCAGTACGAGCTGACATAAGAGGATTGCCAGATGTCCTCGATCTGGTCGACGTCGCGGCCGATGAGGAAGGGCTTCAAGTATTTCTCGACGGCCGTCTGCACGACGCGGGCGCGCTGGGTGAACGTGGCGCAGCCCAGGCCATAAAGGCCCGGCTCGCTGGTCGAGACCTTGACGATCACCAGCCGGACCCGGTTGGGCGCGGTGAGGATCGTGGAAACGTCGGTGATCTTCAGCGGGGGCAGGCCGCGGGTAGCCGACGATTCCGGCTTCGGCTGGGCCGCGGGAGCCTGTCCGGAGAGTAGGTCGAAGCAGCCAGCCGCGGCACCGGCCGACAGGCAGCCCAGGACGTCTCGGCGTTTCATGATGCGCGCTCCTCCCGCCGGGACCGCGCGGGGAGACCGAGCACGACGCAGCCCCCTCGGCCGATCGCGGCGGAGGCCAATCTAACCCGTGCGCGGGGCCATCGCAACGGGCTGGCGGGGACGTGCCTCAGTCGCTTTGGTCCTGGGCTGACCTCCTTTCTCTCAACTTGCTATCCGACCGTCGGACTTCCGGCGGGAACGTTTAAATGGTCGCCGGTCCCCATCCAATCGACATCATGGGTGTCCAGGATGCGACGCGCTTCGGCCGATTGGAAAATGACCCGCAGAAACGCGTCCATCGAGCCTTGCTGGATTTGCGCTCCGGCCTCCCAGTGAGATAAGGTGTACTCCGGGATTCGAAGCAGGCTGGCGAGTTGTTGCTGGGTTAACCCCAACCCTTCGCGTTTCTCTCGGATCTCGGTTGGAGAAAGCAGCCCCGCCGCGGCACGGAGTGCGTCGCTCAATCGCTCATTCGCGGCCACATCCAGGTAGATCTCGCCACAGTTCTGACATTGAAGAACCGAGAAGTCGGCGACGCTAAGCGTATACTTCCGGCCGTCGTGCTCCATATCCGTTGCGTAGGTCGCCAGCGTGGTTGGAGAGACGGCCCGCTCGCGGCAGATCAAGCATTTCGTAAGCAAGGGAGCAGACATCGTTGAGATCCCATCAGTTCTTTTGAGTATGTGCGCGGACCAGCGTGACCGCCGGAAACTCGGGATCGTCGTCCGCCAGCCTCATTTCGACAAATAGGCCGTGTTTGTATCCTGCGACGGGGAGGATGACCTTGTAGTAGAAACGATACTGATCCCGCCACCCCTCGCGCCTCTCCGGAACTTGCCTCACGACCGAAACGGGGTCCGGAGTGCTCCTGGCGAGTCGCATGACCTCTCTCAGGATCCATTCGGGTGTGACGCTCTTAAGAGCGGCATCGTCACGCGCGAGCTTGATGCCTTTCTCATGCCATATGACACAATTGCCCAGGCCATCCCGCAATGCCTTGACGACAAGAGCGTGTTCCTCGGGATCGTCCATCAATCCACGACCCCAGCCTGCTCACTACCAGATCGTAAAGTCAGGAGTCTTGTACGTGGCCGGTACAAGACAACCGGGTTAAGCGTTCGAGGATGACGAGATTCTCGTTCAGGATCGAGCGCCGTTTACTGTATCCCCGTTCTCATCTTAGCCCGATCACGCAGATCACTCAAGCAGGTAAATGCTCGACCTTATTGGATTCCGGCGCGCGATGGCTCCCAACGCCGCAAATAGCAAACCCCACGACCCGACCGCCGGGCTCGTGGGGCCTAACAGCCTCGGAGGGGCATGCGCAACACGGTCACTCGAAGATCTCGCGGGTCACATTGCCGGCGACGTCGGTGAGCCGGAAGTCCCGCCCGGCATAGCGGTAGGTCAGCTTCTCGTGGTCCAGCCCCATCAGGGCCAGCAATGTGGCGTGGAGGTCCGTGGTGTGCATCTGGCCTTCGACGGCGTGGAGCCCGTACTCGTCGGTGTTGCCGTGGCAGAAACCTTTCTTCACTCCGGCGCCGGCCAAGAACATCGGATATCCCGTAATATTATGGTCGCGGCCATCGACGCCCTGGGCGGTCGGCAGGCGGCCGAACTCGCTGCCGAAGAGGACGAGGGTCTCGTCCAGGAGCCCGCGCTGGGCCAGGTCGGTCAGGAGCGCCGCGGCGGGCTGATCCACGGCGGCGGAGTTGCGGATCAACCCCTGGTGCAGGTTGGTGTGATGGTCCCAGCCGGGTTGCGCGATCTGGACGAACCGCACCCCCGCTTCGCTCAGGCGACGGGCCATTAGGCACTGCCGGGCGAAGCTGCCGGCCGGGCCGGGCTTCACGCCGTACGCGTCGAGCACCGCCTGCGGCTCGCGGGAGATGTCCAGCAGTTCCGGTACCTTCCCCTGCATCGTGAACGCCAGCTCGTAGGACTGGATCACGCCGTCGAGCTGGTCCGGCGCGCCCGGCGTGGACGCCAGGTCGCGGTTCATCGACTGGATCAGGTCGATCTGCTTGCGCTGGAGCTTCCGGGCCGTCTGGGCCTCGAGGTTCGCCATGTATCCGCTGTCGTTGATCTTCGTCCCTTGGAAGTGGGCGGGGAGGAACGCGCTGCCGTAGTTGGCCGCACCGCCGAAGTTCGGCGCCGGGTTGATGGTGACGTATCCGGGGATGTCCTGGTTCTCCGTCCCCAGCCCGTACAAGAGCCACGCGCCCATCGAAGGGCGGGTCAACGACGCGATCGCCGTGCCGGTATGGAGCTGCATCACCGCCTCGGGGTGGGCCGGCGTGTCGGTGTGCAGCCCGCGGAGGAAGCAGAGCGAGTCGACGTGACGCGCCATGTGCGGGAACAGTTCGGAGACCCACGTGCCGGTCTCGCCATACTGGCGGAACTGGAACTTCGACGCGGTCAAGACGCCTCCGCCCGGCCCGACCTTGCCGTCGTCCTTCTGGAGCTGCGGCTTGTAATCCCAGGTGTCCATCTGGGACATCGCCCCGTTCATGAACAGGAAGATGATCCGCCTGGCCTTGGCCGGGAAGTGCGGCGCCTTCGGCGCCAGCGGTCGCTCGCGCCCCGGCGAGGCCGCGCCCGCATCGCGGCCGAGCAGGCCCGCCAGGGCCAGGTAGCCGAATCCGGTGCCGGCGTGCTTCAGGGCCTGACGACGGGTCAGCCCGCCAGCGGCCGCGAGTGGATCAGATTCTCGACGCAACATAGGTTGGTCCTTTATATCTCGCGAATGCTACGAAGCGTGTTTGGAGCGGAACTCGTGGCCACGACGAGCGATTACGCAAGCTTATCATCATTTGATATAGCGGAATTCGGCGCTGCCGAGCAGGGCCTGGCAGAAGCTGGCCCAGGCGGCGGTCTTCGGGTCGGACGCCCGGACGACCTCTTCCTCGACCGGTGCCTCCACCGGCGGGACTTCATCCGGGTTCACCGGCGGCGCCGGCTTCTTCGGTGCCGCGGCGATAGCCGTGGTCTCGTCGCGGGCGGTGTCGCGGAGGGCGAGCGCATCGACGGGCGTCGGCTCGTGGGACTCGGACCGCGACGCGATCGACGCGCGCTCGGCGGACTCGTAGTCGGCGAGATAGCCGCTCGTGCGCCGGACCTCGGCCGCGGTCGCCTCCCGGCCCAGCGTCAAGCGGTAGGCCAGGTCGACCCGGGCCTCGTCGTCGAGATCGGTGCGGCGGAGCAACCGCTCGGCGAGGTTCAGGGCCCGACGTCGCACGAACGGGTCGTTCAGCAGGTAGAGGGCCTGGGTGGCGACCGTGGTGGTATCGCGGCTGCCGGTCACCATGCCTTGCTCGGCGAAGTCGAATACTTCGAGCGACCGCGGCGTGATCCCGCGGAGCAACGGCAAGTACAGGCTGCGGTGCTTGCTGGCGGCGGCTTCCGCCAGGATGCGTCTGGCCAGTGGGCCGTTGTTCGGCATCTCCACGACCCTCAGCCCCCTGGCCAGCGATTTCTCCGGACGGTGCGGGTCGAGCTCACCGGTTGCGGCGAGGCTGGCGTCGCGGATCTCCTCGGCGACGAGCCGACGAGGTGCGTGCCGCCAGACCAGGCGGTTGGCCGGGTCGACCGCCTGGTTCTTCTCCGACGCCTCCGAGCCCAGCCGATAGGTGCGGCTCAGCACCACCCTGCGGACGATCGCCTTCACCGACCAGCCGTCGCGGATGAATTCCGCCGCCAGGTAGTCGAGCAATTCGGGATGCGACGGGCGGTCGCCCATCACGCCGAAGTTATCGACGGTCGTGACCAGGCCCTGGCCGAAGAGGTGCCGCCAGACGCGGTTGACCATCACGCGCGGGGTGAGCGGGTTCTCCGCGCTGGTGAGCCATCGCGCCAGCTCCAGCCGTCCGCTTTGACGAGGATCGACCGCATGCGCGCCGGGGACATTGAGGACCCCGAGGAACCCGCGCGGTACAACCGGTCCCAGCTTCTCGGCCTCGCCTCGGATGCGGATCTCGGTGTCGCTCACCTCCCTGGCATCCCGCACGCCCAGCACGACCTTGCCCCCATTCGCCGCCGGATCCGTCAGCGCGAGGAGCTGGTTCTCGAGCCGGTTCATTTTCTGCCGGGCGATGGCGCGCCTGGGACGGCCGTCGGGGCCGGTGACGTCCCCCGCCGGGTTGTCGACCAACTTCTGGAATTCGGCCTTGGCCTCCGCCGCGGCCTTCCTGGCCTTTTCAATCTTCTCCGAGGTCGCGGCATCCGGCGGGGTGTCCGGCCCCAGCTTGATCAACATCCTGGTGTCGTAGTAGTCCAGGCCGCCGCCGCCCATCTTGTTCCGCAGGCCGGCGCAGAGGTCCGTGCTGCGAAAGATGCCGGCCATGGCGTAATAGTCGGCGGTCGGGATCGGGTCGAACTTGTGGTCGTGGCAACGCGCGCAGCTCGCCGTCAGCGCCAGCACCGCGCGGCTGACCGTGTCGATCTGCTCGTCGACGTTGTCCATGATGAACCGGACCTTGAACCGCTGGTTGACATCCTTCACGCCCAGGGCCAGGAAACCGGTCGCGACCAGGTGCTCGGCCTGCTCCGCCTCCGACCCCGCGGGGAGCAGGTCGCCCGCGATCTGCTCGCGGATGAACTGATCGTACGGCTTGTCGCGATCGAACGCGTCGACCACATAGTCGCGATAGCGCCAGGCGTGGGGCATCGGCAGATTGCGGGAAGACCCGGTGGAATCGCCGTACCGCGCCACGTCGAGCCAGTGCCGCCCCCATTGCTGGCCGTAGGCCGGCGAGGCTAGGAGCCGGTCCACGACGCGATCGAACGCCTCGGGCGAGGAATCCGCGAGGAAGGCATCGATCTCATCGAGGGTCGGCGGAAGGCCGGTGAGGTCGAAGGTCACCCGTCGAATCAGGGCCAGCTTGTCGGCATCGCGGACCGGGCTGAGCCCTTCCCGCTCCAACCTCGACAGGATGATTCGGTCGATGTCGTTGGACGGCCACGGTTCGTCGCGCACGCGAGGGACGGGAGTCCGGCCCAGTGGCTGCCAGGCCCAGTGGGTCTTGCGGAGGCCCTCGTACTTCACGTTCGGCTTGCCGAGATCCAGGACGGCGGCCCCCGAGACGGCCGGCCAGGCCGCGCCGTCCTTGATCCAGGTCGTCAGGTCGGCCACCTGCTCCGCCGAGAGCCGCTTCTTCGGGGGCATCTTCGGGATGCCCTCGTCGTGGCGTACGGCCTGGAGGAGCAGGCTCTCGTCGGGCTTGCCGGGGACGACCGCGGGTCCGCTGGTCCCCCCCTGGATCAAGCCGTTGCGGTCGTCGACCCGCAGGCCGCCCTTGGAGTTGGTATCGGCCGAGTGGCACGTGTAACAGTTGCCCACCAGCACCGGCCGGACCTTCTTTTCGAAGAACTCCACCGCCGCATCGTGCCGCGGGGGAATCTGTGCCGAGGAGGTCATCGGGGTCGCGTTGAGGATCGCCAACCCGAGGAAACCGAGGAATCGAGACCGATAGACCATGGCTCTGTCCAGCTTGCTAAGGAGGGAATGGGTGTGCCGCCGCCGAGGTTGTCAGTAGGAATCCGAAGAGAGGACTTCGCCCTGGGCCCGGGAGCCAAGCGACCAGACGGTCTGGAGGTTCGTACTGTCCCTGAGGAACCGGACCGATCCGTCGGCTATCAGGACGTTGGCACCGCCGGGGTGGCGGCTACTCAGCGTCCACATGCCGGGATTCCAGAGCGTGTTGTCCGATCCGGTGTCGACGCTGCAATTGGGGGTCTTCGGGTTCGGCGCCAGCACGATGTTGCCGAAACTGAAGCCCGGTAGGCCCCAGGCCCAGCCCATGCCGAGTTGCGAGGTGTGGTTCGTCGTCCGGTCGGCGGTATTCGTCAAGCCGGCCGCGCACTGCTGGACCCATTGCTGGAAGGGCGCGGCACCGGCGGGCAGCTCCATCTGGGGCGTGTTGCGCGACACGCCGGGAGGATACGCGCCGACGAAGACGATATCCGAGGGAACCGTATACAGCGCGTTATTGCCGTCGCCGACGATCCATTCGCCGAAGGCGATCGTGTTGCTCGTGCCGTCGGTGATCGCCGCGATGGTGACCGGAGCCCCGTAGCCGGTCGCGACGTAGGAGAAGATGCCGTTGGGCGGCCCGCCCGTCTGGAGGTTGCTGAACTCGAGCCCCGACCCGACCGAGGCGAAATAGTTCACGCCCGGCGCCGTGCCTGCATAAGCGGTGATGGCCGGCCAGCCTGGCGGCGTATCGGACGGGCAGAGGAAGCCGCTGAGCCTGGTGAAGATCGCCGTGGTGTTGGCCCACATGCCCGGCGCGCCGTTGATCACGTCGACCGAGAAATTGGCGGCGTTATAGACGGCGGTCTGTTCCAGGAACGGGAGCATCCGGGCCAGCGCGCCGAAGCTGCCGTTGCGTATGGTCGTCGTGCCCCCGATGGTCATCGTATCGAGCGCCGCCGGAGGGACGGTACCGTTCACGTCGATGTAGTTGTGGAGGGCCAGGCCGATCTGCTTGAGATTGTTGACGCACTGGACCCGTCGCGCCGCCTCTCGGGCGCTCTGGACGGCGGGCAGCAGCAGGGCGATCAGGACCGCGATGATCGCGATCACGACCAGTAGCTCGATGAGGGTGAACCCGCACCTGACCGGTGCCACTCGGCACCCGGGCGAGAGGTGGGTCGAGGTTGCTCCTCGCGAGGCGGGACGGACGGAGAACGGGGCCAGCATGGGCTGGCTTTCCTGTTTCATCGTTGGCATGCGAAACTCCTATGGGCCCGCCTCCGGCCAGACCGGTCGGCGATGCGCGGGGTTCGAGATCAACATGCCTCTCGTTGACGAGTGGGCGAGTGGAAATCGGGCGAACGATCGCCTTATCGGAGCCGGCGCTTCTCCATGCGATCGATCTGGACGATGATGCCGTCCTGGATGATCAGCCGGACTTCGCCGTAGCGAATCCCCTCGACGGCCTTCCGCACCTCATTCAGGTCGAGACCCGGGGAGGTTGGCGGCCGGACGGTTCGATGGTCTTCCCGTGCCGGATGGGTTTGGTTCGACATACTCACCTCAACAGAGTCGCGGGACGCAGGACACGAGACACCTTGGACATCCTTCACCCTCACCGCGAATCGACGGGCTCCGCCTCCGCGGCGGAGAGGGCCGTCGCGTCACTGGTCGAGACGAGGTTCCGACTGCGTCGGGGCAGGGACTGGCGAGGGAACCTTCTCGGGGCGGACGGGTCGGGTCCTCGAGGGACACCGCCCTTTACCGCGACCTTCCGACAAGATCCGGCGTCCGGTCTCGGGTCGGGGCGCATGCCTCCGTCCCGGCGACCTCGCGAGTCTATTGCAGGAACCGTGCCAGGTGGCAAATCGGCGCGGATTGCAGCAAATCCCGCGTCACCTGGTCGATCGGGCGGCATCAAGCCGGTCCATCCGTGATATTTGCTAGGATTTCCGTGATATTTGCTAGGATTTCCGTGATATTTACAGGCTGGAGACGAAGCGGTTCACCGCTGTGGTCTCCGACCCCACCGGGAACGGGACCGAAGGTCTCGCGACTGGAGACCTGCGGTCGGCCGAGTGGCCTGTCAGGATCACGGGATTGAGTCTCAGGCGGGCTCGACGCGATAGCGATGGTTGCCGGCCAGCAGCAAGACCTCTTTGCTGGATAGCTCACGATGAGGTCGAAGCAGTTGAGGACGTCGCGGCCGAGGATGCTCAGGTCAGTCGCAGTGGGATTGGTGAAGGCCGCGAACTCGCCGCGGATTCTGGCCGGCCCCCCACTGTCGTGAGTCAATTCCACAACGGTTTTCATTGCCACGAAGCCGCATCCGCCACCGACGCCCTCGAGAACCAAGCCCTCCGGCGACGGGGTGATGGGGAAACCGAGTTTCCGCAGGAGGAAGGTACTGAAAACGGTACGGTCCGCACCGATATCAATCAGGAACTCATCTTCATGGAAGGCGCCGTCGACGGCTTGTACCTTGGCCCTCACGACGGGGCGAGTCACGCCATCGTCACAGGCTTGCCACTGACCCACGATTCGCATAGATTCGAGGCCCTTGGTTGGGGAAGACATAGCGGCCCAAGGCGCCGTCATCTTCAGGGTGAGCGGATCTGGCCATGGCCCAAGACTCCTCGGGCGTGTCGGCTATGAAGGCTTCCTGACCCGCCACAGTCAGGAATCTCCTCCGTGCCTGGGACAGCAGGTCGGCCCAGTGGGCTTGCAGCCAGTCACTGTTGCGCTTGGCCCGTTCGTCCTGTTCCCGAGCCCGCGCGATCTGCTCCGGGTCGGTCTCGATGTCGAAGGTGAGGAAATTCTCGTTCGCCCCAGGCACGCACTGCACCCAGAAGGCGTCATCCTCGGGGTGCGCGGCCCTGGCCAGGTCCTCGGCCTCCTGGTAAGTGTCGGCGAGGAACACTTCCTGCCCGGCGACTCCCACGAACTTCCCGTGCGCCCCGGGCAAGAGGTCATCCCAGTGGGCATTCAGCCAGTCGAGATTGCGCTTGAGCCGCTGGTAGTAGGCTTGAGTTCGCTCGATTGCAACCGGGTCGGTCACGAGTTCGAGGGTTACGGAATTCTCGTTCATGATCGAGCTCCCTTTGTTCCGGAATTCCTGTCCTCAACCTAGAGCGGTTCACGTTTGGCTTGCATACATGCGAGATCCTCGACCGAAGAACCCCCCCTGCCCCCCTCACAAGGGTAGGTTTTTCGGGAAGTCGTGGCGTAACCTTTCTTCCCAGCATGAGTTCCAGCGATCGGGTCCGGAAAGAAGATCATGGCGTAACACCTGTTGTTCCCAGGACTTCGGGCGGCCAACCGGAAAAAACCTACCCTTATGAGCCCTTGTGAGGGGTCAGGGGGTGTATTGGCAGGCCAAGGGGCGTGCGCCACTCAATCGTAAAGCGCTCTAGCCCGACCACCCCGCTCCTCACGCCAAGATCCCCTTGACCGGATGGTGCTCCTCCACACCGGTGAGCCGCACGTCGAGACCCTGAAACTTGAAGCTCAATCGCCGGTGGTCGATGCCCAGGCAGTGGAGGATCGTGGCGTTCAGGTCGTGGATGTGGACCGGGTCGGCGACGACGTTGTAGCTGAAATCGTCCGTCTGTCCATGGACGACCCCGGGCTTGATGCCGCCGCCAGCCATCCAGATCGGGAAGCACTTCGGGTGGTGGTCGCGACCGTAGTCGGTGCGGGTCAGCTTGCCCTGACAGTAAACCGTCCGGCCGAACTCGCCGCCCCAGATGACCAGGGTGTCATCGAGCAGCCCGCGCTCCTTGAGGTCGGTCACCAGCGCATACGAAGCCTGGTCGACGTCGCGGCACTGGTTGGGCAGGTCGCCGGGAAGGTTCCCGTGCTGGTCCCAGCCTCGGTGGAAGATCTGGACGAAGCGGACGTCGCGCTCGGCCATGCGGCGGGCCAGCAGTGCGCATCGGGCGAAGGTGCCCGGCTTGTGTACATCCGGCCCATACTTGTCCAGCACGTGCTTCGGCTCGTTGGAGATATCTGTCAGCTCGGGGACCGAGGTCTGCATGCGGAACGCCATTTCATACTGGGCGATCCGGGTCTGGGTCTCCGGGTCGGCGAACTGGCGGTACTCCTCGTGGTTGATCCGGCTGATCGCGTCGAGCGACCGTCGTCGCGTCGCAGCGTCCACCCCCGCGGGGTTCGACAGGTACAGCACCGGGTCGCCGCCGGACCGCAACGCCACCCCCTGGTGCTTGCTGGGCAGATACCCCGAGCCCCAGAGCCGGTTGTAGATCGCCTGCGCCTCCTTGCGACCGGTCCAGCTCGCCGTCATCACCACGAACGCCGGCAGATCCCGGTTCATCGTGCCCAGCCCGTAGCTCAGCCACGAACCCAGGCTGGGCCGGCCCGGAAGCTGGTTCCCCGTGCAAATATAAGTGACCGCCGGGTCGTGGTTGATCGCCTCGGTCCAGACCGATCGGATCAGCGCGAACTCGTCGGCGATCTTCGACGTCCAGGGCAAGAGCTCGCTGATCCAGGCCCCCGATTGGCCGTACTGGGCGAACTTGTACTTCGAAGGCGCGATCGGGAACCGCGCCTGCCCGCTGGTCATTGTGGTCAGCCGCTGCCCCTTCCGGATCGAGTCCGGCAGGTCCTTGTCGAACATCGCGTTCATCGCCGGCTTGTAGTCGAACAGGTCCATCTGCGACGGGCCGCCGTTCATGAACAGATAGATGGCCCGCTTGGCCTTGGGCGCGAAATGCGGCAAGCCGGGCAACCCGCCCGCCGCGGACAAGCCCCGGGTCGGCGATGTGTCCGCGCCTCGCGAGGCACCCTCCGCCATCAGGCTGGCCAGCGCGGCGCTCCCCAGGCTGATTCCCGACCGCCCGAAGAAATGCCGGCGCGTCATCACGTCGATCTGTTCGCGAATCGGGTCCATGGCGATCGCTCCTTTGTCATTGGTCATTTGTCATTAGTCATTGGTCATTTGGTGGCGTCACCTGGAACTCGATCTCGAAATTGTTCCGCATGAGACCTGACCATGAACGAGCAAGCTCGACGCCTACTCAGCAACCAATAACTAATGACTAATGACCAATAACCAATGACTATCCCTTGGTGATCACTTCATCGAGGTTTAGCACGACGTTGCCGATCATCGTCCAGGCGGCCAGCTCGCTCGGCTCGAGGTGGGCGTCGGGCTTGGTCTCGCCGATGGCGATCAAGTGCCTGGCGTCGTCCGGCTTGCCGGCATAATGGGTGCGGAAATCGGCGAGTGCCGCCCGGAGCTCGTCCAGTTCGCGGGCGTCGGGGCATCGGCCGGCGGCCAGGCGGAAGAGGTAGGTCAATCGGGCCTCGGTCGAGGCGGCGGCCCCGGCCTCTCGCAGCGCGCGCTGGGCCAGTGCCCGCGAGGCTTCGACGAGCTGCGGCTCGTTCATGAGGAGGAGGGCCTGGAGCGGGGTATTGGTCCGCTCGCGGCGCACGGTGCACGATTCGCGCGACGGTGCATCGAAGGTGGTCATCTGCGGCGGCGCCGCGGTCCGCTTCCAGAAGGTGTAGAAGCTACGGCGGTGGACCTTCTCGGCGCCGGCGTCGGCCGTGAAGCGGGCCGTGTTGCTCCCGGTGTAGGCGACGGCCTCCCACAGCCCGACGGGCTGCGGCGGCTTGACGCTCGGCCCGCCCACTTTCTCGACGAGCAGGCCGCTGACGAACAGCGCCTGGTCGCGGACCATCTCGGCGTCGAGCCGGTACCGCGCCCCGCGCGACAGCAGGCGGTTGGCCGGGTCCTTCGCCAGCTTCTCGGGCGTGACCCGCGACGACTGCCGGTACGCGGCCGACATCACCATCCGCTTCATGAACCGCTTCACGTCCCAGCCGTTCTCGCGGAACTCGACCGCCAGCCAGTCCAGCAGCTCGGGGTGGCTGGGGGGCTCGCCCTGGGCGCCGAAGTCCTCGGCCGTCTTGACAATCCCCGTCCCGAAGACCTGGAGCCAGAATCGGTTGACCGCCACGCGCGCCGTCAGCGGATGATTCGGCTCGACGAGCCATCGGGCCAGACCCAGGCGGTTGACCGGCGCGCCCGGCGGCAGCGGCGGCAGGAACGCCGGCACACCCCGACCGACTTTCTCGCCCCGCTGATCGTACTCGCCCCGCTTGAGCAAGAACGCCGGCTTCGGCTCGCCGGCCCGCTCGCGGAAGACCAGCGTCGTGGGGAACTGCTGCTCGATCGCCTTCCGCTTCTGCTCGGCCTCCATCAGCTTCGACCGCAACGGCCCCGAGATCGCCTTCGTCTTGCTGTACGCGTGCTCGACGAAGTAGCTGCGAAGCTCCTTGACCTGGGCCTCGGTCCACCGCGATCGATCGGCCAGCACGATCGCCCGGAGGTTCTCCGGCAGCCCCGCCGCGCCGACCCCGCGATGGGCCGCGGCCCAGGCCGTGAGCGAGTCGTAGAGCTGGCCATCCTGGGGGATCAGGGTCGTGATGCCCGCGTTGTCCCAGTAGACCGTGCCCCCGTGCTGGGTGAACGCCCAGCCGTCGATGACCGTCCCCGTCGCGAGCTTGAGGCTGGCGGCAGGGACCTGAAGCCGCACCCACTGGCCGGCCGCCGGCAGGCCGCCCATCCGCAGCCGCTCGGGCGTGCCGTCCTTGCCCCAGTCGATCGCGTTCTCGCCCCAGTAGGCGCGATGCGACCAGCCATCCTTGGTATGCCACTGGAGCATCAATTCCTTGGGTGGTTTATTCTTATCGATGTACACATGGGCGAAGAGCGTGTCTCCCTCGCCGATCTTGAGCTTGTCGCCGGTCGTCTCGAAGACGCGCTGATCCAGCCCCCGGGCGATGCCTCGGATCGAAAGCTGGCCGCTCTGGACCGGATGGTTCGGCTTGCCGACAAACTCCCAGGGCCGATTGCCTTCGGGCTTCGCGCCCGCCGGCAGGGCGTCGTCGATCCAGGCGAAGTCGGCCCGATGGACCTCCGCGCAGGCGGCGGAGTCGGTCCTGGGGTCGTAGGCGGCGGCCGCACGGGCGGCCTCGGCGGCCATCTGCTTGCGCAGCGACGCGATCTCGCCATCGAGGGCGTTGAGCGTCTCGCGCTGGGCGGAGGTCGGCACCGGGACGATCGGCTCCCACTTCGCCGAATTGCCGTCCAGCGCGGGGCCGTCATTATTGTTGAAGAACGCGAAGAGCTGGTAATAATCCTTCGCCCGGATCGGGTCAAACTTGTGGTCGTGGCACCGGGCGCAGCCGGTCGAC
>JBKQHM010000189.1:0-4347 GCA_052148775.1 Isosphaeraceae bacterium
CTTGCGGTCAGAATCCTCGCTCAGGGCCGCTCGACTTCGACGCGGCCCCTCATCATAGATCTCGCTCCAATTCTCATCGAGACCCATTAAACTATCAAATTCATTGGACTCACCATCGGCTTCCGGCTCGCTCTGTGCCAGGGAGGGCATCTCCTCCCCATCGGCCTCGGCAGGACCCGACTCCCGTTGATCTTCCAGAACGGGATTCTCGCTTAACTCCTGCTCGATGCGCTCCTGCAGCGCCATGATCGGCAATTGCAGGATCTCCATCGATTGGATCATTCGAGGCGCCATGCGAAGGCGCATCTCGGTCCGCATTTGCTGCGAGGTATCGAGCCGCATTATCCTCTATTCCATTACAAAATGAGCCAGGGCATTCTGGCATGGCGAACAATCGGGCCGGGCATAGCTTACCCGCTTTGTGTCCTGATCTCACAGCAACTATTATGCCACAAATCGTCCCGAAACCACAGCCCACTTTGCAAAAGGCATTCAAACGAGGGGATCGTTCCAAGACCGAAGGATCGACAACGCGTCTGCCCTGACAGTGACGGTTCCTTTCCACACCAACCCGAAGCGTGAGCGAGGTCTTCCGCAAGTCCTTGCGGACGATTGGGAAAGATCCTCGCTCACGCTTCGGGTTGTTGGGTACGGCGCGCTGCGAAGGAGCTCTTGAAATGTCAACCTGCCACTGTGATGCTTGGGGACGATCCCCAAACGAGTCTTGGTAAATAGGCGTTAGCTGCTGGGATTGCTAGACTTCGACCAGATCGGGAAATGGCCTCGACTCCCGAAAGAGAGAGGCCGGGGTCTGCCCGAGACATGGGCGCCCGGCCACATCATTTGGCCCATGGGGTTTTCAGACCGCGGTCCTGGGGAAGATATCCAGGAGAAGGCGACGTGCGAGATGATCGATTCCGGGATTCCTGCCGCAGAGCAAACGATCGAGATCGATCAGAAGGGTTGGCGGCCGGACATGGCGTCGGCGAGCATGTCGCGGTTGGCGAACTCCAGCGTGCTGCCGGAGGCCAGGCCGCGAGCGAGCCGAGTGATCCGGACTCCCGAGCCGCCGAGCCGCTGTGCGATGAGCAAGGCCGTCCCATCGCCTTCGAGATTGGGGTTGGTGGCCATGATGAGTTCGACGATGGTGTTCGACGCCACCCGGGCCGCCAGCGCATCGATAGTCAACTGTTCGGGTCCCATTCCCGATAACGGTGCCAGGCGGCCCAGCAGCACGTGGTAGACACCGTGAAACGTGCGCATCTTCTCGATGGCGATGAGATCGCGCGAGTGTTCGACGACGCAGACGGTCGATTGATCTCGCCGGGGATCCCGGCAGATGTCGCAGATCGGCTGGTCGACCTCGGTCAGATGGAAGCAGACCTGGCAATGGCGGATCTGTTCCTTGGTGGCGCGGATGGCATCCGCCAGTTCAATCGCCTCTTCGGAGGTGCACTTGAGGAGGTAGTGGGCCAGCCGCTCGGCGGAACGAGCTCCGATGCCGGGCAGGCGTCCGAGCGCGGTGATCAGCCGATCGACGACTGCGGAATAGCCGGAGACCGCCATGGTCACCGCCCTCCTTGGCTGCCGGCCCCTGGGCCGCCCCCCAGGCCGGGGAACAATCCCATCGGCAGGCCGCCGGTCAGGCTCGTCAGCGATTGGGCGGCGGCTTCGCGAGCTTTGACCAGCCCCGCGTTGACGGCCGCAACGATCAGGTCTTCCAGCAGCTCCGCATCGGGTTCGGCGAGCAACGAAGGGTCGATCCGCACGGAGACCACCTCGAGGCGGCCGTTGACCTTCGCCGTGACCGTGCCGCCCCCGGCACTCCCCTCGGCCTCGACCTGGCCCAACGATTCGAATGCCTTGTCAAACGTCTCGCGAATCTTGCCGGCACTCCCCATCAAATCCGCGAGCATTCCGAATTTATTGAACACGGTTATTCGCTCTGTCTTGCTTGAGGTTAGGTGTGCAACCCAGGGCAATCGCATCAATCGCCCGGATCCCACAAGGCCGCGAGAGAGAGAAAGGCCCGCTCATGCGGAAGACGTTGCGTCCGGCCCGTCGTAATCCAGTTGCACAGAGCGTGCCTCGAAGAGCTCGACGACCTTCTGGACCAGGGGATCGGCCATCAAGGAATCGGTCCGCCGGGACTCGGTCGGTGGTGGGTCGGGGGACGCATCATGCCCGGTCGCCGGCCGCTCGAAACGGACCGTCACATGCCGATGGATCACTCCTTGGATTCCACGCCCGAGGTTCTCCAGGATCTCGGATCCCAGGGCCACCTCGACGGTATTGTATCCCGACTTCGGCACGATGACCAGGATATCCGGATCCTCCACCGCGACCGGCTCCACCTGGGTTAACCTCCAGACCAGTGTTGCCGGGAGCTTGGCAAGCACTTCGGGCCAGATCTTCCGGACGGTTTCCAGATCGAGAGGGCGGTGGGCCGTCGATGGCGCCCTGCTGGACGACTCCGCGACGGAAGACAATCGCGTCGGACCGGGCGTGCGGCCGGTGCTCGGGGCCGTCGCGTCGTTAGCCGCGCGGGCCGATGAAACCTCGATCAGCGATCCGTCGGTCACAACGGAATCACCCGCCGCGGCTTTCCCTCCGGCGAGGGGCGCCGTCGAAGTCATCCGGCCGACCGTCCCCTCGTGCTCACTCGTTACGGGCTTTTTTTTTACCGCGACCGCCTCCGGCCTCGGGCCGATGGGGGCACCCGATTCCAGCGCTGTCAGACGCTCGACGAGCGATTCGAGCGGCACAATGTCTTCCAGCCGCGCGACACGCACGAGGGCCATCTCGACCAGGAGTCGCCCATGCAAGCTGCCGCGCAGTCGAGTTCGGTGTTCGGCCAGGATCTGGAGGGCGGCCAGCATCGAGTCGACCGGCCATCGCCCGACGATCTGATCGAGCCGGGGTCGCTGCCGAGGGGTGACGGACAGGAGGATCGAGTCGGCACCCAGCGCCAGCATCAGGCCGTCGCGGAGGAAGTCGAGCACGCCGCCGAGCAGTTCGGCCGGCTGGACGCCCTCATTGGCCGCCTCCTCCAGCAACCGGAGTGCTCCCGCGGCATCGTGGTCGGCCAGGGCTTCTAGCATTTCCAGCAATCGTTCGTCGCTGGCCGTGCCGAGCAGAGAGTGGACGATTTCGACTGTCAAGCCGGCGCTGCCGGAGGCAAGGAGCCGGTCCAGGAGGGACTGGGCGTCCCGCAACGATCCGGACGCTCGGCGGGCCACGATCTGCAGAGCCTCGGGTTCGGCGGCCACACCTTCCTGAGCACAGATCTCGGCCAGAGTCTTTCCGATCACCTCGGGCGTGATGCCCGCGAGGTCGTATCGCTGGCATCGCGACAGGACGGTGATCGGGATCTTGTTCGCCTCCGTGGTGGCGAAGAAGAACTTGACGTGGGGCGGGGGCTCTTCCAGGGTCTTCAACAAGGCATTGAACGCCCCGGTCGAGAGCATGTGGACTTCGTCGATGTAGTAGATCTTGAAACGCGCCCGGCTCGGGCGAAGCCCGGCGTTCTGTCGGAGTTCGCGGACTTGCTCCACGCCATTGTTGCTGGCCCCGTCGATCTCGATGACATCGACATCCTGGCCGAGCGCGATCGACTGGCAGATGTCGCAGACCTGGCACGGCTCCTCGGTGGGGCCTTTGACGCAGTTCAGGCACTTGGCGAAGATGCGAGCCATCGTGGTCTTGCCGACCCCGCGCGTCCCGCAGAACAGATAAGCCTGGGCGATGCGGTTCAGCCGGATCGCGTTCCGCAGGGCGCGGACCACGTGGTCTTGACCGACCACGTCCTCGAATCGCTGGGGCCGATATCGCCGCGCAACGACCGTGTATGGCTCGGCTGACGAGCGTGCCGGCACTCGCTCGACCAAAGGCTCCCGGCCGGCCTCAACTGGCCTCGATCGATTTTCCGATCCGGGAATTGGGGCCACTCGGGCTCGCTCCATCGTGGCTCGGGATCAAAAGACGAAGCAGTCCACATCCTCTCGCCGCGGGTCGGCTCTCGTCTTCGGGTTCGCCTTCGAGTTCCTCGCCGAGTTCAGTGACTATGATTGGAATGGCCGACTGCCCGACGGGCAGAGGCCGGGGTGAGCCGGGGAGGTTCTCCCAGGCACATGAAAGTGTTGCTTATGGCTGCTGCGTTCCCGCCCTGACCAGGTTCACAAACCCCCATTGCCCGGGTCCCCCCCGACTCACCCTGGCCCCCGCCCCGATGGCAAGTACCATGGACTGGAATATTGTTAGGATTGGGCCGAATCCGTTCAAGTCCAAGATCGAAAATTGATTTCTGTACACGTCGCGGCAGCCGCGAGTGGATGCGAGCGTGGCCGT
>JBKQHM010000190.1:0-17297 GCA_052148775.1 Isosphaeraceae bacterium
CAGGCGGAACACCTCGACCTGCGACAGCGCCTCCTTGACGGCCTCGAGCTTCGTGGGCTGGATGACGGCGATGATCAGCTTCATGAATGTTCTTGTGGATACCCTTGCGTTGTCAGCCGTCAGCTAAGACTAAGCTCGGCTCAAATCAGGGAAGGATGTCGTTGACCGCGATCGAGCCACACGCATGGCCGTTGATGACGACCGGCACGACATCGCCGGTGGCGTAGACCTGATGGGACTGATAACCCGCGGAGCCAGGGCTGGTGTAGACCTCGACCTGGCGATCAACCAGGTTGACGATCCAGTAGACGGGGATCCCGCCCCTCGCATAAGCCAAAAGCTTCTCGCAACGATCCTGGGAGAGCGACGACTCGGAGACCTCGACCAAGAGCGCCACATCGGAGGCGACGGCCGTCCGATGCTTGTAGTCATCGTCGGAACCCCGGATGATCGCGACGTCCGGCTCTGGCTCGTCGTAGGCTGGAAGCCGCACCGGCGCTTCCTTTTGTGAAGTCCATCCAGATGGCAACCGACTGTCCAGTGTCTTCTGGACTTTCTTGGTGGTCCACTCATGCTCCGGTTTCTTCGGCATTTTCTTCACCAGGTAGCCATCAATGAGTTCGACCCGCGGATCGTCGAGAAGTTGCCCGATCCGCTCGTACTCATCAACGGTTATCCGGTACCACGACGGCGGGACGGCCGAAAGGCTCGACCGGGGCGGCGATGCGATCGTGGACATTGAGGCTGCCTCCATCCAACACGATGCCCCCTTCTCAGACCAACCCCGTCAGAACGCCGTCGCCGCAGAGGTTCGGGTTGCCGAACTTCTGGAGGTGGTGTCCCATCCCGTTGGCCAGCGCCAGCAGGAGCCGGTTGTGGGCCACGCTCTTGAGTTTGAGCGAGCGGCCCATGCGGAAGTCCAGGCCGTTGCCGACGAGCACGAACGGGATGTCGTTGAGCGTGTGCGAGTTCCCCTTGCCCAGCTCGTTGGTCCAGACGATCGTCGTGTGATCGAGCAGGCTGCCGGCGCCGCCCGGCTCGGGCGTCTCGGCCAGCCGCTTCGCCAGGTACGCCAATTGCTCGCAGTACCACTTGTTGATCTTCGTCAGGCTCTCCTGCGACTTCTTGTTGGCGTCGTCGTGGTGCGACAGCTCGTGGTGGCTCTCGTCGACGCCGATCCACTTCATCCGCGCCCCGCCGACCGAGTTGGTGTATTGCAGCGTGGCCACGCGGGCGAAGTCCCCGGCGAAGGCGTTGACCATCAGGTCGATCTGCGTCTTGCCGATCCGGGGCATCTGCGCGTTCTCGTGCTTGAGGCCCGGCTCCAGCTCGGGGACCGCATGCCCGACGTCCCGGCCGGGGACATCCTGCTTGAGCTCCTGCTCCATCTCGCGGACGAACGTCGCGTGCTCCTCCAGCAGTTGCCGGTCCTCGGCGCTGACCACCGACTGGACCTTCTTCAGGTCATCCTGGAGGTCGTCGAGGATGCTCTTGAGGCTCTCCTGGTCCTTCATCCGACCGTAGAGCTTGGCGAACATCTGGTAGGGGTCGTCGATCGGGGCGATCGGCTTGTTCGGGCCGGCGTAGACCATGCGGCTCCAGGTATCGGCCCGGTCCGGCACCATCACGCCGAACTCCAGCGAGCCGAACCGCGTCCGCGTATCCTTCTGGCTTTGCAGGTGGGCCTTGATCTCCTGGTCGATCGAGATCCCCTTGGCCCAGCCGGCCGGCGTGTCCGAGCCGCCCTGGATGTTGCCCGGGAAGAGCTCGATGCCCGTCAGCAAGCAGCCCATGCCGCGCATGTGGTTGTCGCCGTCGCCGCGGAGCTTGTCGCACAGCCCGTGGAGGATCAGCGACCGGTTCTTGAACGGCTCCAGCGGCTTCAGGCTCTCCTTGAGCTCGAACTTCTCGCCCTCCTGGTCGGGCCAGAACGTCGAGGGCACCACGCCGTTGGGGCTGAACATGATCACCAGCCGCTGCTTCCGCACCGCCTGATTCGCGAAGCCCAGGCTGGGCAAGTTCAGGATGAACGGGACGGCCGCGGCGCCGATCCCCATGTCGCGAATGAAGTCGCGCCGGCTAGTTCTTCTCTGAGCCATGTCAGTGCTCCGGTAGGACGTTGCGAGGGCGGGTTATGAAGGCGAGTGAAGATGGACGACGCAATACGCCTCTAGCCTGTTATGAACTTCTCCCGCTTCTGTAGCCGGCCTCTGCGAGGCCGGGGGTTCGCTCCCGGGGTCACAGACCCCGGCGACATCCGAAAAACCGGGAGATACGGGCTAACAGTTCATGACGCACACTCAAGGATATTATCCATAATCGGTTCGGCCGTTGCCAGTTCTGACTGACGAGCGGATCCGGTCTTTCCTCATGCGAGAGACGTCAGGCCGCGAAGCCCGACCTACTTCCTGGCCACCTCCGATTCGCGGGGTGCCAGCGCAGACGATACCATGATCTCGACCATCAGCTTGCGGATATTATAATCATTCGCGGCGAAGGAGCGGCGCAAATTAGGCAGCTCCTGACGTCCGAATGCGCGGATCGGCTGCTTGACGAGGTAGTGGAACAACTGCTGGACGAACGCGGAGTGGGTCTCCTCGCTGGCGGCCAGGAACGCGGCGAGCGAGGCGACGCCGTCGAACTCGACGCGATTGCCGGCGCGGGTCTCGTAGGAGCCGGTCGCGTCGATCGGCCGCCCTTTTTCCCGGTCTCGATATCGGCCGATCGCGTCGTAGTGCTCCAGCGTAAATCCCAGGTGGTTGATCATCGCGTGGCACGACTGGCAGGACTCGGGCTTGGTCTGGAGCGTGACGCGCTCGCGCGTGGACAGGTCCGGATGGAGGTCCGCGGCCAGGGGGGCGACGGCCTCCGGCGGCGGACGGAGCACCCGGCCCAGGACGCTCCTCGAGAGGAACACCCCGCGATGGATGGGCGAGCTCGACGCCGTATAGGCGAAGCTGGACAGCAGGTAGGGGTGGGTCAGGACGCCGACCCGCGCACCGGGCTTCTGCTCGACTTTGCGGAAGGGAGCGTCGGGAGGCATCTCGGCGCCATAGAATCGCGCCAGCCGTCCGTTCAGGTAGAGGTAGTTCGCGCGCAGCAGCTCGCGGAAATCGGCGGACTCGCTGCCGATCATGTCGTCGAGGAAGAGCTCGAGCGAGCTGCGGAGGTCCGAGACCACCGCCTCATCGAAGCCGGGGAACAGCTTGGGGTCCTTGGCCACCTCGGGACCCTGGTCGACCCGCAGCCATTGGAGGAAGAATTCGCGGAGCTTCGAGCGGGCGCGGAGGTCCGTGGCCATGCGCCGGGCCTGCTCGGCGACCGGCTCGCGGTTGGCGAGGCGGCCGGAGGCCGCGGCCTCCCAGAGCGTCGAGTCGGGGAGCGAGTCCCAGAGCCCGAACGAGAGACGCGACGCCACGTCGTACGCGTCCGGCTTGCCCGTGCCCAGCTCGCGATAGAGGAACCGCGGCGACTTCAGGACCAGCAGCAGGACCCGCTTCAACGCGAGGTTCACGTCGCGGCTCGCCTGGAACTGCCGGTCGATGAAGAACGCCTTCTGTTCGGCCGACATCGGCCGCCGGAATGCCCGCTCGGCGAACCGCCCGCAGAAGTCCTTGAGCTTCGCTTCTCGCTCCTTCTCCGGCGTGCTCTCCGAGGCCCCGGCCAGCTCCTTGAGATGGTCCGCGACGTAGCCGGCGACTTCGAGCGCCGCGTCGGTCGTCGCCTGGTCCCACGCCTTCGAGATCGACGTCCCGCGCTCGTAGCCGACGCTACGGTCGTCGGGCGGGAACGGCGTCCTCAGGACGAAGGTCTCGGGGAACGCGTTGGGCGTGAGGCTCCGGTTCGGGATCACTCCGAGGGTCTCGTGCGGCGGCTTCCACAATAAAGAGACCGACGACCGCTTCTCCTTACCGCGCGAGAACTCCAGCCGCAACGGGTACACGCGCCCGCCCAGCAGGTGGATCGTCTCGCGATACTCCGTGTCGTTGCCCGACTTCACCGAGGCGTCGATCAGCGGCCGGACCGTGTCGTTGACCCATAGCCTGATGGCATTTTCCGACCGGACGACGAACTCGTACTCGCCGGTCTCCGGCGCCAGCACCGAGCCCTGCCAGTTCACGCGGAACTCCTGCGAGAACTGCCGGAACGCGTTCACGGGGACCAGGAGCACCGGCAGCCGGACCCAGCGCCGGGACACGTCCTTCAACTCGTTCTGCTCGGGGATGGGGCTATCCGTCCCGAAATCGAAGCGGACTTCCGGGTCGACGCGATTCAGCCCGCTACTCGGAGCGCCGCCACGCCGCCTCCCCCGGCCGGACCGCGAATACTCCCCCTTGAGGCCCCGCGACTCGTCCCATCGGCCGGGGTTCCGGAAGCTGCCGATCAGGTCGGACACGGCGTTCCGATACTGGCGCACCGTGATGCGCGACAGCTCGATCCGCGCCGCACGGAACGGATTGCGGGCCTGCGCCGCCTTCGAATAGAACGCCTCATAGATATAGGCGGCGACCCGGTCGGCATCCTCGCCCACGCATTCGCCCGGCGCATCCTCGGGCATCGTCTTGGCGATGATCCGCGACAGCCCCTCCACCGTGCGCTCGCCGATCAACGGCTTGGGATAATGGTCGTCCGTCCCTTCTCCCGACGCGCCATGGCACGTGGCACACATCCGCCGGTAGATCTGCTCCCCCTTCTGGTCCGGCGCGGCCGCGATCAGCGAGGAGACCAACATCAAGAAGAACATCGACGGCGCCAACATGCCGAGCCGATGGCCGAGGCGAGCGCGCCGGCGGCGCCAATCGAGATGACGGCTTGCGAGCGGAGGATTCTTCTGCATGGTAGGCCAACCATTCACGATTCGCGAGGGCCTGCTCCCGGCGTCGAGAGCGGGGTCATCCTCAGGATCAAACCGGGCGGGATTGCCGGTCTCCGGGGCATTCAACCCTCGGGTTCCGGCAGCAGTGTGGGGTAGGACCGGCGCGACGAATCGAACCAGGAGATCACGGCCGAGCGATCGGCTCACCTCTGACATCACACGCCCGCCCGAAACGATCGAGGACCGCTGCATCCTCGTGCTCCTCGTTCAACATTTCTTATACCCGATATCAAGAGCACTCGCAAGTCCTGGTCCAATGCCGCACGAAGACGACGAGGCCGCGACGTTCCAAGAAGCGCCCTATGTTCACACCTCTTCGTAGGGTGGGCACGGCCCACCGGGCACGCGACTGGTGGGCCGTGCCCACCCAACGGGGATCGGTTCTATGTTGGAGACCGCGGTGCCCTGCCACATGCTTGGGCATCCTTCGTCTGCCCACTGCCCACTGCCCACTGCCCACTGCCTACTGCCCACTATCTATTATTATTGCAGAGCGACTCGTCGACGACGATGCGGTCGGGCATGTCGCCGGCGTACACCCAGATCATGGCCATGGGCTCGAGGGTGAGGTTGATGAAGTAGTGGCAACGGCCCTGGGGCACCATGGCGGTGGCGCAACCCGAGAGCTCGTGGCGCCGGCCTTCGACGATGCAGGTGGCCGTCCCCTGGACGATGGTGATGGACTCGTCGAACTCGTGGCGGTGACAGGGGAGCCGCGCACCGGGTTCGAAGAGGCCGTAGCCGCCGCAGATCCCTCGCGAGCCGAGCTGGGCATTATAGAGGTCCTGGAACAGCGCGTGGGGCGCCAGCTCGAACGGGGTCGCATCGGCGCATCGGCGGATCCGCTCGACCCCCGCGCGGCCTGTCGCGCCGGCCGGCTGTTCGACGGGTGCGAACCGGCCGTTGATCCAGCCCTGCTCGGCCGACGTCGAGGCCATCGCGACGTGGAGCACGGCGGGCCGATCGGCGGAGAGGTTCACCAGCCGTCGCGGCTGCTGGGGCATCACGGTTGCGGCGTCCAGCGGCCCGAGGCGGTATCGACGATCCTCGACGTCGATGGCCGCCTCGCCCTCCAGCACGACCATCGCCTCGCACGCCGGCCTCGCGTAGAACGGATACGACGCGCCGGGCGCCAGGCTCAGCAGGCCCGTGAACAGCCCTCGCGCACCGTTGTGCGCGCCGACCATTGGCCGCAGCTCGACGCCCGGCACCACCACCGCGGCCCGGGATGCCTCCGGCCGTTCGATGGTCTCACTACGCTCGGCCGCTCCTGTTGATGAGGTCGACATGGTCGTCACCCGATCGCCAAAGCCGGCAAACGGCCGACGCCCCGCATCCCGTCGCGCGCGGCTCACTCGTCGGCCCGAAGCGCGAGTCTAACTCGCACGCGACGCCCGATCAACTCGTCTGATTCGACTTCACCGCGCGGTCGACCACGAGTCCCTCCCTCCGCGAGGACGGGGTGGGGCAGCAAGACGGTCGCGTCAACGCGGCGACCCTCGAAGGATACGCGCCGCCTCATTCACGAGCCATCCTCGACTCCCTGGCCCGATGATCGACGAGGGGCTACAATCCAGCGGGATCGTGGACGCGCGAGGACCCTGCGAGGAGGCCGCAACGATGGGACGCGAACCGCCCCTGGACGAATTCCGATGGCTCTCGATCTCGCGGCCGAGGCGGATGATGATCGGCGACCTGATGGTCCTCGTCGCCATCGCCGCCCTCGCTTGCCTCACGCTGACCGCGACCCTTCGCTCGCAGTTGAGCAACGGCGATCGGGCGGCCTTCGGCATGCTCGTGGTCGTCCTCTTCGGCTTGCAGGCCGTGCAGTGGAAGCTGGGGAGCATCCCCGCCATGGGCCTCGAATCCCTGAAGAACACGCTGCTGGGCATCGCCTCCTACCTCGTGGGCATGACGATGTTCGTCTGCCTCTTCATCATGGCCTGCGTGTTCGCCGAGGGCGCCGCGTTCGTCATGGTCGCGCTGCTGATCCTCGTCGTGTACCTGACCACCTGGGACTGACCCCTCGGCGCCGCGCGCGGGGCGCCGCCGAGGCACGAAGGCCGGGGCGCGGGACCCGTCGACGATCGATGTCCCGCGCGAACGCCGCGCGCTCGATGATCGGCGCGAACGCCGACGATGACCCTCGCCGCACCCCCTATCTCGACCACCGCGCCCCGAAAACCCCGAAAAATCCGCGGTTTTTCGATGACTGGAGCATGAAATATGAAGGTGGGAATCCTAGCATGTACCTATCGAATGGTCGCGCGTGCCCCGGCACTGCCCGAATAAACGGTAAAATTTCCCCGAAAAAACGGAAATCCGTGAGAATTCGACCTTTTACGTCTTGCCCGATCTGATAGATTAACTAATGATTCCACGCAAGATCGGCAGATTGCCCGATCATCGAGGGTTCGTCACTGTCAGAGGGTACCCGATCATGGCAATGAACAAGACTGCAGGCGAGACGAAGAAGGACGGGGCGACCGCGAAGAAGGCCGCCGCCAAGGGCAGCACCGCGAAGAAGGCGGCGCCCAAGAAGGCGGTGGCCGCGGCCCCGGCCGCACCCAAGAAGGCAGCCCCCAAAAAGGCCGCCGGCCCCAAGCTCACCCTTCCCCAGACCGAGTTGCTCAAGAAGGTTTCCTTGCACACCGACCCTCTTGGCTACGTCGCTGCCAAGAAGCCTGAGAACAAGGTCCTCGAGGCCTTGCTCAAGCACAAGGTGATCAAGAAGGGGAAGAAGCACGAGAGCGGCGGCTACTACTACCAGATCTCCAATGCTGGCACCAAGCACCTGAAGACGCTCGAGACCGCTGCCTCGACTCCCAAGAGCAGTTGAACCTCGACGCTTCGATCCGTGCCTCGTCGAGGGGCCGGACATCACGGCCCTCGACTCGAGCCGGGGGCGGCTCCTTTCCCACCTGCCTTCTTCGCCTCTCGGCTTGAATCTCTTCGAGTCAACGTCCCTCCCGATCACGCGCTCCTCCCATCTCCCGGTGCGAGGAGCGTTTCGTTTTTCATGGGGTCCTCGAAAGGATTGGAAGTCTGCCGATCTCCTCTACGGCCGCGCGGCAAGCCGGGCGCGAGGTGAGGGATGATCGCGGTGAAAGGCCTTTTCGTCTTGATAACTGTGCCGATCGCGCTCGTCCGATGCTGCGATTTCGCGACACGGGTCCCCATCGTGATTGTCTTGATCCGATGGAGCATGATCCAAAGCGAGGAGCGTTGCAGGTGTCTGCTTCGGCGATCGGCCGACGAGCAGGGCCTCCACGCGCCACGATGCGCGATGACTCGCTACAGGCCGGGATCACCGGCTCGACAGCTCATTGTGAGGCTGTGGTCTTCGAGTCCGTGAGCGCATGGAGAGGTCATCGTAGGGTGCTCTGCGAGCACCGTTACGGGTCGAACACGCCGGATCGGTGCTCGCAGAGCACCCAACAGTCAGGGTGGAGAAACCGTCCGCTGCCAGCCGCGCAAGGGGGCGGCCTGGGGTTGGCCCTCGCGGAGGTAGTAGCCCGTGTCGGCCTCCAGGCCGTCGTATCGGTCGACATGCCCCGAGGGCCATCGGACCTCGATCGTTTCGATCCGGGTCGCCGTGCCCAGCCCGAAGTGCAGCCGGCCGTCGTTGGCTGAGAGGAAGCTGCTCCCGCCGACGCGCTGGGAGACCTGCCGGTGTCCCGATGCCGTGAGCGAGAGCCGCGCGCCGACGGCGTCGCGATTGGAGCCCGGTGCGGTCCCCTCGAGTTGAAAGGTCACGAAGTGTCCGGCCGGCCCCTGGTTGTGGAAGTAGGCCATCGGCTGTCCCTCGGCGACGATCACCAGGTCGAGCCGTCCGTCATTGTCCAGGTCCCCGAGGGCCAGCCCTCGGCCCAGGCGCGGCACCTCCCACGCCGCTCCGGCGCGGCGCGACACATCGACCAGCCGGCCCGACGGACTGCCCATCATGAGCGAGGCCGGCATGACGAAGGGGACGTTGGGTCGGAGGTCGTTGACGTGCCCGTTGGCCGTCGCCAGGTCGAGCCGGCCGTCGTTGTCGGCGTCGAGGAACGCGACGCCGAAGCCCAGCAAGTATCGGCTCGCTGCACCGAGGCCGATGGCCGCGGTGCGGTCGACGAACTGGCCGCCGCCGAGGTTCTGGTAGAACGTGGTCGACTCGCCGTAGAAGTTGGTCACGACCAGGTCGGGCCGGCCGTCGCCGTCGAGGTCGCCGCAGGCCACGCCCATGCCGGCCAGGTAACCGCCATCGGCGTTGGTGGCCACGCCCGACTCGGCCCCCGTCTCCTCGAACCGCAATCCGCCCCGGTTGGCGAAGAGGAAGTTGGCCGACATGTCGTTGGCCACGAACAGGTCGATACGGTCATCATCGTCGAGGTGGGCGGCGACCACGCCCAGGCCGCGACCGTCCCGATCGGCACCGCGGATACCGGCCCGGTCGGAGACGTCGACGAACCGGCCGCCCTCGTTGCGGAACACGTGGTCGGGCATCGCGGCGAAGACGCGCGGGCCGCAGTACGTGAATCTGCGGGGATCGTCTGGGTGAGGACACGGGGCCGAGTGCCGCGGGTCCCAGTCGGCATAATGGCAGACATACAGGTCGAGGTCGCCGTCGCCGTCGAGGTCGGCGAAGGCCGAGGAGGTCGGCCAGTCCCGACTCCCGCCCAGTCCCCATGCCTCGGTGACGTCGGCGAAGGTCCCGTCGCCCCGGTTGCGATAGAGCGCATACGACCGCCATCGGGTGACCAGCAGGTCGGGGTGCCCGTCGTTGTCGATGTCGCCGACGGCGACGCCGTGTCCGTATCCGCCCCGCATGGCCGAGAGTCCGGCGGTGGCGGTGACGTCGTCGAAGGTGCCGTCGCCGCGGTTGCGGAACAGGCGGTCGCCCATCGGCGCGGGGGACGGTTCGGGCTCGTCGGGGAGCTTGCCTCCCTGCACGGCGTAGACGTCGAGCCGTCCATCGCCGTCGTAGTCGAGCAAGCCCACGCCGCCGCCCATGGTCTCGGGCAACCGGCAGCGCGGGGTGGGGTCATTCTCGTAGGTGAAGCGCAGGCCGGCGGCCGGGGCATCGTCGCGGAAGACCGGGACGGCGGGCTCGGTCGACGATTGGGCCGCCGAGCGCCCGCGGTCGTCGCGCCGGATCAGGTCGGCCATCGCGTCGGCCAGGGTGCGTGCGGATGGAGTGGCTCGCGCCGCCGAGATGGATTTCCGGCCCTGCTCGTCGCGGTCGAGGCGGGCCAGGGCGGCGCGGGCCTGCGCGGCGAGCGCAGTCTGTTGGAGGGCCAGGGTCCACCATCCGCGCGCCTCGAAACGACGCCCCAGCGACTCGGCGAGCCGGCCCAGCTCGTCGAAGCGCCCGGATGGGACGCGATCGCTCAGGGCCATTCGATAGGCATCGCTGGCCCGATCGCGCTCCGCCTTGCGGCGCCGGAGCGCGGCGACCTCATCGGCACGACCGGCCTCCGCAGCCATTGCGATCCGACGAGCCAGGGCCCGGGTCTCGCCCGGAGCCTGCGCGAGCCATTGGTCCAGCGCCGCCTGCTCGGCGTGCGGGTCGCCCAGACGAGCCGCCAGCCAGGCGCGCAACGACAGCATGGCGTCGGGCTCGAGGCCATCGGCCGGCAGGTGTCGCGACGCCTCCAGCGCCGCGTCGAGCCGGTCCGACGCCGTTGCCCACTCCAGCCGCGAACGCCAGACGGCCGGGTCCTCGGGGCGGCGCTCCAGGCATCGCTTCAGCCACGCGTCGGCCTCGGCGAATCGGGCCGTGCGCGTGGCGAAGTTGGCCTTGCCCAGCCAGACGCGGTCGTCCTCGGGCGCGGCGCGACCGGCCTCATCCAGGCGGGTCCGGAGCGCGGCCAGCGGGTAGGCCCAGGTCTCGTCGATCAGCCAGAGCTTGCGCAGCACGTCGGCCTTGTCCTTCGTGGTGGCCGCTTCCGCTCGCTTCCGCCGTCGCAAGTCGGCATCCCGGCTCGTGAACAGGTAAACCTGCTGCAACATGATCTCGTGCAGGTCGTGGGCGGTGCTGCCGGGCGGGAATACGCCCCGCGTGCGTTCGAGCGTCGCCTCGGCCACGGCGAGCCGGCCCCGATCGATCGCCAGCCGGGCCCGGCGCAGCGTCGCATTCGCGAACCGCGACGAGCCCGCGGGGATCCGCCCCCACAAGGCCAACGCCGCGTCGACGTCCCCCTCGGCCTCCTCGCACGCGCCCCGCCAGTACTCGGCCTCGAGCCCGCCGAGCCTCAGCATCCCCAGCCGGTCCAGCCGCACCCGGGCCGCACCGATCTCGCCGCGCTTGAGCTCCCGCTCGACGCGCATCAGCTCGCCGCGGGCCCAGCGATCGACGCCCACCCAGGTCAGCACCGCGGCCAACCCCGTCAGCCCCAGCAGCCACGCGAGCCGTCGCGGGCGACGGACCGCCCCGCGCGGTCCCGCGGACGGCGGCGGGTCCGGCTCGTGGGCCTGTTCCAACTCGGGCCGCGGCATTGCCAAGTCAGCTTACCTCTCTCAACCGATCTCCGCACTCCGGGTGGCGGAGCGACGGTCATCCCCAGCCCGATTGTCCGCGCGCAGACGAAGGCGGCAAGACCATCGTCGAGGATCGTCTTGCCGCTCCGCTTGTTCGAGCGAGTGTCACGTCCCGCGGCATGGCATCTGAGCCATGCCGTTCTCAAATCCGGTCAATACGCATCCGAGCTGATCGTCTCGCCGTTGTCGCGCGTGCCCAGGGCCCACCACGTCTGCAACGAGAGCGTGCTCTTGATGAACTGCACGTGTCCGTCGCCGAAGAGCACGTTGGCGCCACCCGGATGATTGCTGGTGACGTTGGCGATCTCGGCGTGATCCATGTCGTAGTTGCCACACCCCTGGCAGCCGCTGCGGCAGGCGTTCCAGGGATACTGCGTCGAGCTGGGCGGCACGATGGTGTTGATCAGCGTCATCGCCTCGGCACCCCAGCCCCAGTACCAGCCGCGATCGACACCGATGTTCGGGTTCCCGTTGTAGGGCGATCCGCCGTTGATCGCCTGATTCCATTCGGCGTTGCACTGCTGGAGCGTCGCCATGGTTTGCGAGGGGTTGGAGGAGGCGTCGTAATTCCACGAGAAGCAGTTCCCCGCGACGCCATTGCCCCGGTAGTTGGCCCTGTTACCCGTGTTCCCGACCAGCGACTCGCCGAAGGCGACCGTGTTCGACGATCCGTCCAGGATGGCGCTCAGCCCGTGGTTCACCTGGTACGAGAAGATCCCCGTCGAATCCTGCCCGTAGTTCTGGACGACCCCGATCGACGTTCCGATGCTGGCGCAATAGTTATTGAGGAAGCCCCCGGTCTTCCCCGACCAAGGGTCGGAGGGGCAGATGAGTGACGGGATCACGGTCAGGAACGCGGTGTTCTGGAAGTTCTGGCTGTTGCAGACCAGGGGATCGAACGCGAAATTGATCGCATTGTAGATCGGCGTCGCCTCGAGGTATGGCAGGAGCATGGCCTGGGCGCTCCAGCCGTTCCAGGTCACCAGGGCCGAGCAGCCGTTGTTGGCGTTCCACGTGTTGTTCGACGCGGAGACGCCCATGGGGAAACTATCGTAGGTCGTGTGGTAGTTATGCATCCCCAGGCCGAGCTGCTTGAGATTGTTGGTGCACTGCGAGCGGCGGGCCGCCTCGCGGGCGGCTTGCACCGCCGGCAGGAGTAGTGCGATCAAGACGGCGATGATGGCGATGACCACCAGGAGCTCGATCAAGGTGAACCCTCTTCGGAATTGCGAACGCATCGACTCACTCCTCGAGATGAAAGGAACGAATGATGAATGACAGATCCACCGAGAATGGATGGATCCGGAGAACGGACCAACGGGAATCAGACCGGGCCGACATCAGGGCCTCGCCACCCTGGATCATGTCAGCCAGCCACGACGGAGCCGCAGGGCCCCCGGGCGATTCAGAAAGACGACCAGTCCCAGGCCGCCTTACTTCTTCTTACCGGTCGCATTCTTCATCTTCTCGGTCTTGTAGAAATTCATCGAGTCCTTGGCTTTCTCGGCCGGGTTCTCCGGGTTCTCAACCTGCGTCATTGTGCTCTTGCCATCGTCACAACCGCTGATCAGGCCGATCGAGCCGAGAGACAGTCCGAAGCCAAGGAGAGAGATGCCGGACACGAAGAACCGAGTGCGCAAACGACGGGTCTCACCGGGAAGGATCATGATGGAAATCCTGAGATTCTTTGAGGGCGGTGCTCGCAACAACCAACCCAAGACTGCAACGTGAAAGGTGATTAGCCGAATGGTTTCGCGGCCGAATCATGACAACCGACGAACAACGTTGACAATGGTCGGATCATGGCACAATCCGAAAAAATCACGCCAACGTAAAGCGATCACTGTCTACACATTGATCCGCTGACTGTCAAGAGCCGATTATAGATCATCCGGGATCGAATGCAAGGATTGATCGCCGAAACTTTTGGGCGACGTCTCCGGTCGGTACGAGCGGGCGAGCCGTCGGCTCCGAGGAATCCGTCGGATTCTCCGGGAGGGCGCTCCTGCGCCGCGGGGTTTCTGCTAAGCTGCCGGGGATCGGCCGAGTCGGGAAGCCCCGGTCCACCTCGGCGTCCGGGCATGAGCATGCGTCCGCGTGGGGATCTTGCGGGTATCCGCATGCAAGAATGACCGATCGGCGCGAAATCGCGACGCCGGGAGGGAGAATCGCATGAGCACGAATGAACCGGGTGTGGCGCCGGAGGATCTCGTCGTCCCCGAGTCGTCGCGCGCCGGGACGGTGGGCGCATGGCCCTGGTTCGGCCGGCCGCGAAGTCTGGCGTTGGCCGGCGGGCTCCTGGCGGGACTGCTCGCCTTCGCGATCGGCGAGGCCGTCTACGGGCTCATCCCCGTCGAGAAGGTCCAGCAAGACCTCATGGGGACCAAGATCTGGGTCCCCAATCGCGCGACCTCCACGGAGGCCGCCCGGCGGAACGGTGCGTTGACCTTCGCCGTCCTGGGCCTGTGCCTCGGTACCTGCCTGGGGCTGGCCGGCGGCCTGGCGAGGCGATCGGCCTCCGGTGCGGTCGCCGGCGCGATGCTCGGCGCGATCGCCGGCCCGGCCCTGGGCGCCGGCGTCTCGTGGGCCTCGATACCCTGGTTCATCATGGCGCGGCTGAACAACTCCGACTACGACATTGTCATAGCATTGTCAATGCACGGATTGATCTGGGGCCTGCTCGGGGCCTCGGCCGGCCTGGCCTTCGCGGTCGGCCTGGGGGAGCCCCGGCTCTGCGGCAAGCTCCTGACGGCCGGTTGCATCGGCGCCTTGCTCGGGACCGTCGCCTTCGAGCTGATCGGGGCGGCGATCTTCCCCATGGCGGAGACCGACGAGCCGATCTCGGAAACCTGGGCGACCCGGCTGATGGCCCGCCTGCTGGTCGCCGTCGGGACGGCCCTGATCGTGGCCTTGCTCCTGCCCGAGCCGGGCCCGCTTGCCGATCCGCATCAGGCCGCCGAACCGGTGCCGCAGCCCTGAGCCTTCAGGCCGGCCCGGCCGCGGCCTCCCGGTCACGGACCCGGCGACCGATGGACTCGGATATAGTGGTCGGTGAAGAACCCGTGGAGCCAGTCGTACTCGACCTTGGGCATGTGGCAGCCCAGGCAATCGCGACTCGGGTTGATCGGGCAGGAGGATCGGCGGGTGGCCTCGGCTTGCTGGGGTTGAGCAGCCGTGGACGCGGTCGTCCTGGACGGCGAGGCGTGGCAGGCGAGGCATTTCGCCTCGTAGTAGGCCGGGGACGTCTCGGCGTCCCTGTGCGGGTCGTGACAGGTCACGCAGCTCAGGGCCCCGCCC
The DNA here is from genome assembly GCA_052148775.1 of Isosphaeraceae bacterium. GTDB lineage: Bacteria > Planctomycetota > Planctomycetia > Isosphaerales > Isosphaeraceae > CAVZRC01. Next base: position 14,693 of record JBKQHM010000190.1, read on the forward strand.
CTCTCGACGTAGCAACGGCTCCAGGGGAGCGTCGAGCCGGGAAATCGGGTCCAGTCCGGGGCGGTGCGCGAGGCGGGCATCGGCAGGGAATGCTGGCCGTGGCAACCGCCGCACGACTGATTGACCTCCGCGGCCCTGGCCTGGGCCGGGTTGGCGATCGCCATGTCCGAGAACCGGGCCGCCACCGCGGCGACGTGCAGCCCGCCGGGGCCGTGGCACCGCTCGCAGCCGATCGCCCGATCCGCGGACTCGGGGCCTACGTGCAGCCTCGCTGCCCGGGCGCTCGTGGTGTGGCAGACCAGGCACTCGACCCATTCGTCGTCCGACGCGAATCGCTCCCCGAGGAACTCGTCGAGGCGATGGGGATGCACCGCCTGGCCTTTCGACCGATCCCACCCCGATCCCTTGGCGCCCCGATGATATGAGAGCCGAAGGGTGCGGACCTGCCCCTGCTGGTCCCGCGCGATGAGCGAGGTATAGCGGTCGGTCGAGCCCAGGGCGTAGTCGACCACCGCTCGCAGGACCTCGACGGAAACCCGGGTCTCGACCCGGACCTGGCCGTCGCCCCGATGGAACGTGTGGGTGACCTGGGGGTTGTCGGGATCGGCCAGCGGGCGATCCGGCAGCGGCAGGTCGTCGAGGGCCCGGCCGCTCCGGAACGTCCGCGCATGCCGGCTGGCCTGGACCGCGTGCTGGGCCTTGGGGTGGCAGCCGGCGCATCGGGCTTCGCCGACGAAGGCGGCCGGCTCGGGCTCCAGGGGGTGTTCGGCTCGGTAGGTTCCCGACCGGGTCAACGCGTCGGCGGCCCGCGCCCAATCCCCCTCGAGCATGGCGGCCCGGCTCATGAGCCAGGACGCCTCGGGGTCCGATCCGGCTTTCAGGATGGCGCCCAGGGTGTCGCGGGCCTCGGCCCATCGGCCGGCACGGAGCAGCACGCGGGCCAGCAGCTTCTGCGTGCCGGACGGGTCGGCCGGCACCAGCCGGATGCCCGGGTCCCGCTCGAGCGCGCGCCGCAACGCCTGGGAGGCGCCGGCCGGGTCGTTATCACCGGCCCCGATCATTCCCAGCAGGAGATCGGCCCGCGCCTCCCAGCCCGGCCGCTTGGCGAGCCGCTCGGCCGCCCTGGCACTCTCGAGCATCCACCCCCTCTGAAATGTGGCCATGCCCAGCAAATAGAGCGACTCGGCGTGGTCGGGGGCGACGCGAAGCGCCTCGCCCAGGACCTTCTGGGCCTCGACCGGTTCCCCGGAGACGTTCCGGGCCAGGCCCAGCACGCAGTAGTCCTCGGCGTCCAGGTCGGAGGCGTCGAGGCGATTATAGATCGACCGCGCCACGGGAATCCGGCCCAGGCGAATCGATGCCCGCGCCAGGAGCCGCAAAGCCCCGCGATCATCCTTCGCGACGGCGAGCCGCCGCTGAGCCAGCTCGGCGGCCTCGTCCCACCGGCCCCGGTCGTAGGCCGCGACTCCGAGGGCCACCGGGCCCGGATCCAGCCAGGACCAGGCCCGCCACAGTCCCGCGGCGCCCAGGCCCGCGACCAGCAAGATCGCCATCAGCACGGTTCGCGACCGTCGCCTTTCGGTGCGCCCTAGAACCTTGGTCGTCATGTCGCGCCCTTCCCCCGCCTTCCTCGACTGACCTCCTCGGCCCGGGATGGGCTTGGACAACTCCGTCAGGGCAGGATGTCGGCCACCGCGATTTCTCCGACTTCGACTCCGTCGAGCACAACGCGCAGCGTATGGCCGGGCGCGAGGACCTCATGTGACCGATAGCCGGCAGGGCCCGGGTCGGTGTAGACCTCGACCTGGCCGTCGACCAGATTGACGATCCAGTAGACGGGGACGTCACTGGCGCCATAAATGTCGGCCAGTGCCCGATCTTCGTCCAGGCTCGATAGAGACACCTCGACGACCAGGGCGGTGTCGGCCGGTTCGGGATACCGGTTCGCGTAAGTCCGCCAGTCGCCGCGCACGATGGCGAGGTCGGGTTCTGGCATGCTGGACTGCGCGGGGATCCGCAACGGCTTGTCGCTCCGGGGATGCCACGTGGCGAGCAGGATCGCCCCGATGGCCAGGCGGATCGCTTCGCAGACGGCACTCTGCAAGGGTGATTCGGCCATCCTGGTCACCAGGAATCCGTTGATGAGGTGAACTCTGTCCCGTTTGTTGAAGACGCCAGAGGCGATCAGCGACTCGTATTTCTCCAGAGTCATGCGGTAGAGCGGTGAGGGGATACGGATCGGGACCGCCGGCAAGGCCATTGGTGGCATCGACGAGATCGCGGGCATGGTCGCTTCCCTCCGATCTTGCGTTTGGCGATCCAGCCTCGACCGGTCGCCACGCCATTTTCAGCCCTTCTCTGTCGCCCTCAAGAGATCCGGCAACACCATATTATGCCGGCGAGGAAGAAGCTCACATACTAGAGCGCTTTACGATTGGTTTGCATACACTCGAGGTTCTGGACCGAAGAACCCCCCCTGGCCCTGGGCTGATGAAAATCAAGCTGGCGACAGCAATGGAGTTCCCTCCAGTTTTGTTTCGCTTTTCGATTCGTTCGTATCCTTGTTCGATGCATCAACAGACTCATACGCCAGGCGGCGTTTGGA
>JBKQHM010000191.1:0-7163 GCA_052148775.1 Isosphaeraceae bacterium
AGCCCGGTGGGCCGTGCCCACCCTACCAGGAGACCAGGGTTTCCCGGCTGAGAGCCCGCCAACTCGCGGGACGGCCCATCCGGTTGATCTCCAGACCTTTGTAGTCGCGCCGATGGGCTAACACAAGGAAAAAACGGCTCGGCGGATCCGATCGCCCTCGAGAGACTGATCGACTCACGTCCCAGCTTCTCGGCTTCCTGTCGGAGGCGAGTCCGCCGGTCCGTTCGCGCCGGACTTGGAGTATCGCGGTTGGTAGAGCTGGACTTCGAAGCCGCCCGGGACGCGGAAGAAGGTCACCAGACCATAGCCCCGGTCGACGACCGGGCCGCTGAACTCAACACCGCGCGCCTGAAGCTCGGCGACCGTCCGCTCGATATCGTCGCAGTAGAACGAGATATCGTGGGTCCCGGACGGTGCGCCGCCATCCTCATCGGCCGGGTGACATCCCAGGTCGGCCTCGGGCAGATCGAAGATGAGCCAGCCTCCTCCCACGTCGGTGGATGGGAAGCCCAGCTTATCCCGGAGGAAGGCGCGAAGCGCCTCGGGCTCCGAGGTATAGAACATCGTATGAACGCCGCGAATCATCGGAGCCTCCCGGATCAGACCAACGATACCGGTTGCCGCGCAGCTCGATGTCGAACTCAGCCCCTGGATGGGCTCGATTAGAGCATATCGCGCCCCTTGACCTCAACCAGACCGAATCCGGAGGCGGGCATCGCCCCGACGTCGCAAGGCAGCGGGTCCGATGGCCGGCCCCTGATCCCGTCCCCATCTGCCGGCGCTCGGCCGCCGGCTCTTCCTCCAGGGCAACAATGAGGATCGGCTGATCGTCCAAAGGATTCAGGGAGATTCGGCCGAATTCTCCGGATCGGGACGGCCGCGTTCACTCTGGTAGGGGCCGTTCCACCCCGTTGCGATCTCTGCGAGCAATTCGGCCGCGTTTGCATGGGTCGGCCTGATCTCCAGTGCCCTCTCGAGATGACCGATCGCCCGTTCCTGTTCGCTGTCGACGCAGAGCAGGGCCCCGCCGAGGCGATAATGGGATTCCACGTCGCCGGGGTCGATCGCCACGGCCCGCTCGAACAGCTCAATGGCCCGTCGGATGTTGATGTCCGCGTCGGGATTGTGTGACCTGACCAGGCTGCGTCCATAATCTCGGACGGCCAGGACGCATCTCTCGTCCCTCCTGATGGCGTTCAGGAACAGGGTTTCCGACTCGGCAAAGTAGCCCCAATCCGCCAGTGCATCCGCATAGACTGACATGGCAAGCGGCGCATACGCGTCGAGGTGTATCGCGCGCTCGAAGTAGCGTCTGGCCTCGGGCTCCCGATCCTGCCTCGCGAGCGCCATGGCGAGGAACAGGTTCGCATCGGGCAGTGTGGGGTCGAGTCGCACCGCCGCGTCCAGGAGCTCGATCGCCCCGGCATTGGATTCGGCAGTACCCCTGCCGGCATACGTGAGCGCGCCGAGCCGTTCCAGGGCCATCGAGTGCCCCGGGTATCGGGCGATGGCCCGGGTCAAGAGAAAGACGGCCTCTTCGTACCGCGCCGCCTTCTCGCAGAGCAGTCCTTTCTTGTAATCACCATTCGCGACGCTCCAGCCCGCACGCACGTTCTCGACCTCTTCGCGCGACGGCGGCCCGTGAACGGGGTCGGGATGGTCGAACGGTCGCGACCACAGCTCGCGACACCAGTCCTCGGCGAACTCCTGGGCTCGGGTCTCGCCGGCGAACCTCCGTCGCGTCGTCTTCGCTTTCAGGTTGACGACCTGGATGTGACCGAGCTCGTGGAGGAAGACATCATAGAGGAGGAATCGACGCACGGCGAGCCGAGGCCACTGGCAGCCCCGAACGGCCCCGAACCGGGAGGGAGTCGGACGAGATTCATCACCCGCTCAAATCGGGTTGCTCAACTCGTCGCTACCGTGATCCATTGTCACGAAGGTCATCCGTGGTCGCTCGATCGACGACATCCGTCCCAGTGACCGGGATCGAGCAGGGTCCCCGGCGGCCGATCTCATCTCAGGATTTTCCCGAGCCGTGGCGACGCAAAGGCCGCCGGAGTTTCTAGACTCAAAGATGGCGGCTCGTGTCGTTGGCGTTCGGGGTGCGCAAAGAAACAAATAAAGGTCTGGGTGATGCGGAAACGAGCAGAATACGAAACACGCGAAACGAACCCAGTCTCGCTCGGTCGCCGACGCCAGAACGCGACGAACGAACCCACAGATCCCACGCATCCGACGGAAAACGCGACGAACGAACCCAAGACTGGGGGGATTGGGAGAAATATTCCGAATTTGCCGGCGCGTCGCCCTGGTGTGACGTCAACGAAACGCGACGAACGAACCCACGCTTGCGAGTGCATGCATCGTGCTCGGTGTCGCATCCCATGGTCAAAATCGACGAAACGAAGCCAAGGCCAAGACCGCACCTATTCGGGATGAGTGCGTGGTGGTGTTTCCGTCGAGCCCATGGAGATCCCGAGTGGCGAGGGTTAGAATGAAGATGCTCGGCACCCTGGTGTCGAGTCCCACCTTGAGCCCCGGACTTCCGGGTGCCGAGATCCACCTTGTCACACGACCAATCGACCACCCCAGCTCGAGGCGAACGACGACCGGATCGACCGAGCGAAGATGTCGGCACACGAGAGGGTATCGAAGCATGGTTGGGTTGAACCTGAGCACCTTCGCCGGGATCCTTCGTTCTCAATGTCTTTGCACGATCCTGGGAGGGCGAGCCTCCCGGCGAGCCACGACGCCATCCGGCTCGGACGGAGCCTCACCCTCCCGATATCACGCAAGGCCATTTAGGATTCCCGGCCGAGTGTTCCTCAGCGTGGCGATCGCGATCGCGATCGTCTCCGTGGCAATGGCTCGACCGATGACCGCGACCGGCGCGGAGCCGGCCGGGACCCAGAAGGTCGGTTATGCCCGGGATATCCGTCCGATCCTGGCGGATAAGTGTTTCTCGTGCCACGGCCCCGATGCCAAGCAGCGTAAGGGCAAACTGCGGCTCGATAACCATCGCGATGCGACCGCCCCGGCGTCGTCGGGCAGCCCGGCGATCGTGCCCGGCAAGGCTGAAGAGAGCGAACTCTACCAGCGGATCACCTCGGACGACCCCGAGGAGCGAATGCCGCCCGCCAAGACCGGGAAGCCGCTCACTCCGACCGAGGTCGCCCGGATCAAGACCTGGATCGGGCAGGGGGCCGAGTATCAGGGGCACTGGGCGTTCGTCCCGCCCGTCCGGCCCGAGCTCCCGTCGGTCAAGAACGCCGGCTGGTGCCGTAACCCGATCGATCGTTTCATCCTTGCCCGGCTCGAGGCCGAGGGCCTCTCGCCATCGCCACAGGCCGACAAGGTCACCTCGATCCGCCGGCTGAGCCTCGATCTGATCGGCCTCCCGCCGTCCGTGGAGGACGTGGACGCCTTCGTCGCCGACACCCGCGACGACGCCTATGACCGGCTGGTCGGCCGGCTCCTGGACGCGCCGCAATATGGCGAGCGATGGGGGCGGATCTGGCTCGATGCCGCCCGTTATGCCGACTCCGACGGCTACGAGAAGGACAAGTCCCGGCAGGTGTATGCTTACCGCGACTGGGTCATCCATGCCCTGAACCGGGACCTTCCTTATAACCAGTTCATCATCGACCAGATTGCCGGCGACCTGCTCCCCGGCGCGAGCCAGGATGAGGTCGTCGCCACGGGCTTCCTGCGCAACTCGATGATCAACGAGGAAGGGGGCGTCGATCCCGAGCAGTTCCGGATGGAGGCCATGTTCGACCGGATGGATTGCATCGGCAAGGGCATCCTCGGCCTGACCATCCAGTGCGCCCAGTGCCATACCCACAAGTACGACCCGCTCACGCAGGAAGAGTATTACCGGGTCTTCGCCTTCCTCAACAACAGCCACGAGGCCAACGTCGCCGTCTACTCGCCCGACGAGTTGATGAAGCGCGCCGAGGTCCTCCGCAAGGTCCGGGAGATCGAGGATGACCTCCGGCATCGCGACCCCGCCTGGCAAGAGCACATGGCGGCCTGGGAGAAGCAGGTCGCCGGCGATCAGCCGGCCTGGACGGTCGTGCGGCCGGAAATCGATGAGGAATCGACGGGCGGCGAGAAGAACGATCTCCTGAAAGACGGCTCGTATCTGGCCCAGGGCTACGCGCCGACGAAGCACACGGTGGAGATGTCGGTGAAGACCGACCTCTCGCCGATCACCGCCTTTCGCCTGGAGTTGCTCAACGACCCGAACTTGCCGATGGGCGGTCCCGGCCGTTCGATCAAGGGGACGGCCGCCCTGACCGAGTTCCGGGTCGATGCCGCCCCGGCCGACGCGCCCGGGAAGAAGACTCGGGTCAAGTTCTCCCGGGCCTCGGCGGACATCAATCCGCCGGAGAAGCCCCTGGATCGCATCTTCGACGACAAGAGCGGTAAGAAGCGGGTGACGGGTCCGATCGGCTTCGCAATCGACGGCAAGGACGACACTGCCTGGGCCACCGACGCCGGCCCGGGGCGTCGCAACCAGCCGCGCAAGGCGGTCTTCATCGCCGAGAAGCCGATCGCATTCCCCCGCGGGACGATCCTGACCTTCCACCTGGTCCAGAACCACGGCGGCTGGAACAGCGACGATAACCAGAGCCATAACATGGGCCGGTTCCGGCTATCGGTCACGAGTGCGCCCGACGCCGTCGCCGACCCGGTACCCCGAGTCGTCCGCGAGATCCTGGCCATCCCCCGCGAGAAGCGGACCCCCGCCCAGGTCGCGGCCGTCTTCAGCTACTGGCGGACGACTGTGCCCGCCTGGAAGGACGCCAACACCCGGATCGACGCGCAATGGGATCGGCATCCCGAGGGCTCCTCGCAACTGGTCCTCTGGGAGCGGGAGCAGCCTCGGCCGACGCAGGTCCTCCAGCGCGGCGACTTCCTCAAGCCGATCAAGCCGGTCGAGCCCGGGGTCCCCGCGTTCCTGAATCCGATGCCCGCCGGCGCGCCCGCCACCCGGCTGACGTTCGCCCGATGGCTGGTCGACCGTGAGTCACCCACCACCGCGCGGTCGATCGTCAACCGGATCTGGCAGGCCGATTTCGGGACCGGGATCGTCGCGACCAGCGAGGATCTCGGCATGCAGTGCGAGGCCCCGTCACATCCCGAGTTGCTCGACTGGCTGGCCGTCGAGCTGATGGACCGCGGCTGGAGCCTCAAGCATCTGCACCGGCTGATCGTCACCGCGTCGACCTATCGCCAGTCGTCGCGGGCGACCCCCGCACTCCTGGCCCGAGACCCGTACAACCGCCTGCTGGCCCGAGGGCCGCGGTTCCGCGTCGACGCCGAGATCGTCCGGGACATCGCGCTGGCTGCCAGCGGGTTGCTCGAGCCGAAGATCGGCGGCCCCAGCGCGTTCCCCCCGGCGCCGGAGTTCCTGTTCCAGCCGCCGACCAGCTACGGCCCCAAGGTCTGGCTCGAGGCGGCCGGGCCGGACCGGTACCGACGCGCTCTCTATACCTTCCGGTACCGATCAGTGCCGTATCCGATGCTCCAGTCCTTCGACGCCCCCAACGGCGACTTCGCCTGCGTCCGACGCACCCGGTCCAACACGCCGCTCCAGGCGCTGACCACGCTCAATGAGCCGATCTTCATGGAATGCGCCCGGGCCCTGGCGCTGCGGACGATCCGCGAGCGGAGCGGCTCCGACCGCGATCGGCTGGATGACGCCTTCCGACGCTGCCTGTCGCGGAAGCCGACCGAGCCCGAGGCGGCGACCCTCCTCGATCTGCTGCATCGCCAGGTGCATCGGTTCGAGAAGCCCGGCGCCGATCCCTGGTCCCTCGCCGCCGACGACCCGAAGAAGCCGCCCCAGCTTCCATCGGGCTCGACCCCGGCCCAGCTCGCCGCCTGGACCGCCGTGACGCGCGTGCTGCTGAACCTGGACGAGACCATCACGAAGGAGTAGGTTCTCCCATGCGTCCCCAATTCCCCGGAATGGACCCGTGGCTGGAGCGTCCCGATCTCTGGCCCGATGTGCATAACAGCCTGATCGCGGCGATCCGGGATTCGTTGATCCCGCTGGTCGTTCCTCATTACATCGTGCGTATCGAGTCACGTACGACAGTCCTTACCGCGGCCGATTCTGACCGCATGTATCGTCCCGATGTGACCATCCAGGCCGCGGATCTCTGGGCGCCACGCCGTGAGTCTGGCGCCGCGGTCATGGAGCGCACCGAGGTCATTCCGATCGAAGTGGAATTGCCCGTCGACGAGATTGAAGAGAGCTACCTGACCATCCAAGAATTGCCCACGCGTAATCTCGTGACGGTCATGGAGGTTCTTTCTCCGACCAACAAGAAGACCGAGAAAGCCCGGACCCAATATCTGGAGAAGCGGCAGGATCTCATCAAGTCCGGGGTGAATTTCGTGGAGATCGATCTCCTCCGCGAGGGCACGCCCATGCCTTTGAAAAAGTCGCCTCCGCCGAGCGATTACCGGATCCTGATCAGCCGCGAGTGGCATCTTCTAGGCGCGCTGCTCTATAGCTTTTCTTACAAGGTTCCGATCCCGGCGATTACCGTTCCCTTGTTGCCAGACGCTGCCGAGCCAACCCTCGACCTGAATGCCATTCTTCACGCCCTGATCGATCGGGCCCGTTATGATCTTTCGATCGACTATAGTCAACCTCCCAGACCACCCCTACGGCCCGGCGATCATTCGTGGGCCGCTGCCATTATTGCCCGAGCCACGCAAGGAACTCCCGAATCACCCGCCGGAGGGGAGACGACATCATGAACTGCCAGGACCATCTCTATCGACACGCCGACCCCCGCCAGGTCACCCGACGCTGGTTCCTCGAGCAATGCGGCGTCGGGCTCGGCTCCATGGCGCTGGGACATCTGCTGCAACAGCAGGGCTACGCGGCCGATACGAGCAGGCCGCAGGCCGCGGCCGTCAACAGCATGGCGCCCCGGGCGCCGCAATTCGCGCCGAAGGCCAAGCGGGTCCTGTTCCTGTTCATGGCCGGCGCGCCCAGTCACCTGGAGCTCTTCGATAACCGGCCGCAACTCGCCAAGTTCGACGGGACCTTGCCGCCGGCCGAGCTGATCAAGGGCTACCGCGCCGCGTTCATCAAGCCCAGCTCCAAGCTGCTGGGCCCGAAATACCGGTTCGCCAGG
>JBKQHM010000192.1:0-12639 GCA_052148775.1 Isosphaeraceae bacterium
TGGCAAGGGAGGGAAGCGGCGGCGACCGGGAGGAAGCGCTACCGCCGGGCGGTCTAGCTGCGAGGAAATCGCAATCCCGGTCGTGCGCCCTTCTCAAAGGCTGGGGTTGGAAAACTCGCGGAGCGGGAGGGTGACCGGCACCTGGTGGCGTGAGCTCCGCGCGACGGCTTCGGTGAACTGCATGTAACGGACCCCCGTCCGGAAGTCGGTATAAGTCACCGGGCGCTCGCCTCGGATCGAGGCGATGAAATCGGCTTCGACACTCCAGCCACCTCGCATCGAATCCGGTATCGGCAGGACACGCAGGCCCTCGTCGTGTCGCTGGGCGCCTCGGATCTCGTCGCGGAGCAGGTCGTAGATGAGCGTCCCCTCGCTGCCGTACAGGGCGATCACCATCGAGTTATCCTGCCAGACCACGCCGCTGAGACGGTAGACGCCGCAGGAGCCGTCCTCCTGAGTCGTGAGGACGTGGACGCTATCCGGGGTCCCGACTCGCGCCTTCTTGCCCTGTTCGGGGTCGAACCGCTGCGGGATGATCTTCGAGGCATACGACAAGACCCGATTGGCCGGGGCCACCCAGCGCAGGACCGTCTCGTACAAGATCCCCAGCGTCAGCATGTTGAATCCCGAGTATCGGGTCATCTGCCGCCAGCCCATCGGCGTCTCCGGGTCGGCGAGCTGGTCGTTCAGCCCGTGGACGTGCAGCTCGCGGAGCTTGCCGATCCATCCCGACGCGATCAGCGAATGCATGTAGGCATCGCCGACCAGCCCGTAGGGACTGGGGACCACCATGGCCGTCAACCGGGGCGATTCCAGCGCCCGGTCGCACATCCGCTGCGCCTCGCGCGCATTCATCGCCATCCGCGCCTCGGTGAGCACGTGCTTGCCGGCGTCGAAGGCGGCCAGCGTCACCGGGCAATGCATGTACGGCCAGGCGCCGATCACCACGGCGTCGACTTCCGGATCGGCGACCAGGTCTTCCCAGTTGCTGTAAATCTTCGGGATGTCGAACTCGCGCGCCACCCGGGCCGTCGTCTCACGCTTGCGGTTGCAGACCGCAACGACCTTCACGCCCGGCAGGCTCTGGAACCCGGGCATGTGCCGGGTCCGCGTGATCTGCCCCGCTCCGACGATCCCGACGCGAATCTCGCCCGAGCTCATCGATCGACCCACTCCCTGTTGCATGCCGGCGCAAGCGCGTCACATTGGTTCCTGGTTGCCCATAACGAATTCTAATCGTTCGGCCAGCCGCAAGCGACCGCTATCACCCCGCCGAGGATCGTTATCCGGCGATTCGCGGCCGCTCTCCATCACCGCCGGACTCCCGCGTTCCTCCCACCGCCGCAAAACAGGAGCCAGGGTGCAGGTCATTCGCTGTCCCAGGATCCATGGTCGACCGTGACCCCGACCGGAGCATCCCCCGCGATCGGTGCAGCGTTCGTACTCGTCCTGCGCCGCGGACGCATCGGACTGTGATCGTCGCCGGCATAATTGCTGAGATACAGCGGCTTCGTGTTGGGGATCGCATAGGTCGGGCGATACGCCTGATACGGCAGCTCAGGTCGTGGGCCGAGCGGCCACCAACGCTGGCCATCCGGCGTCTGGCATCCCGACTGGAGACCCAGGACGAGCCCGATCCCCAGAAAGCCGGGCAATCGCGACCACGATTTCATCCATGTCATTCGGATCGCATCCTTGCGGATCGCGTGAAGGTGTGTCGATGCGGGCAGCCGAGACTTTTTGCTGCCGACCGGCTGAAAGATCGAGGGCAACGGGCCGAGGGGAACCCGACCGCGTCGAATCCTCCGTCTCCAGGACTCGCCCCGCCGCCCTTCCTGGGCGTAAGGCTATTTCATTATCGGAAAAAAGGCCCTCGCTAGATTGGTCAATCTGGCCCGGCTAAGATGATGGGTCGGGACGAGGACCGCGTCGAATCGTGGCTCCCGGAAACCGGAATTCGCCGAACCTGATTGGGAGACTCCCCATGAATCGCTCCATGATCGGCTTGCTTGTGTTCGCGGCCGGCGGGATCTGGGTTTCCTCGGCGTATGCCGAGCACGCCAAGATCCAGCTCGAGGTCTCGACGGGGCGCGACCAGGTTGCGGCGTACGTGGATCAGACGCCGCCGGAGTGGGGCAAGAACCCGAGGCCCGTCTTGAAGGCGAGGATCAACGAGCCGATCCGGATCAACTACATCCTCACTAACGTCTATCCTCACAAGACTTTGGAAAATGTCGTGGTCCACTTCTTCGTTGTCCGCCAGCAGAAGCCCGGTCAGAAGGAGATACCTGATCTGAAGGGTGATGTCGTGCTCGAAACGGCGTTCGACATGGACTTCAAGCCCGGGGGCAAGGCCGGACAGAGGACGACCCTCAAGATCGATACCCCCGGCGCCTACCTGATCCGGGTGGAAACGCGCAACACGCAGAGCGACCACGAGCACTTCTCCGCCATCGACCTGGTCGTCGAGAAGTCGCCCAAGCCCTGATTCCACGCGGTAGCTGGGTCATCGCCTGCTTTGGCAGCGCCAGGGCGGCCGGGGAAAAATCCTCAAGGTTCCGGCCTGCTTGCAGATCAAGGATTCTCCGCGCAATCGGTTCAAGCCGACGAGCATGCCGCGCCGATCGAATTGCCTGTTGCCCGGCCGGGCGAATCGCCGGTCCGGGCGGGGCTGATTCTCGTGCCTGTCTCGTTGCGGTGGAACCGGATGCGATCTCGATACTCAAGCCAACGGCTTCGGTTTTTCACCGGCATCTTGATCGCCACGGTGATTCTGGTCATGACCGTCGACCGCGCGGGCTCGGCACGATCCGGACCACCGGTCTCCGCGGATTCGTTCTGGATCCCGGGAGTCGCCAGGCCGATCGCCGTACGCGACGGGCTCGCGACGTTTCGGCTGCCGGCCCTGAGAGCGAATTCGGAAACCCTGGTGGTCGTATCGTCCCTGGCGCGATCCCAAGGTCCTTTCGCCATCCGGATGGCGACACGTCCCGTATCGATCGCGTCGATTCCCACGCTCGCCGAGGACGGGATCCGGGGCAGACCGAATCTCGTGGTGCCCCCGCCAATCACGCCCCAAGAGCGCGTCGACCGATTGCCGCCGCGCGAGCGGACATTCTATCTGATGGTCCGCGATGGCGAAGTCGCGAGCCCCAGCAATTATTCGCCCGTCCGCGGCATCCTGAAGGGAGTCGGCCGCCGGATCCAGGTCTATGTGTCGTCCGAGGACGCCGATGCGGTCGACCGGGACCTCCTCAAGGACATCGTGACGACGTTCGACGACCGGATTTATCCCCTGACCGCGGCCCGCTTCGGCGCGGCGTGCGATACCGATGGCGATGGCCGGTTCACCATCCTCCTTTCAAGCTGGCTGGGCCGACTCGCGGGCGGCCGACATGCGGTGGACGGCTTCGTCAGGGTGGCCGACCTCGATTCGTGCGTGCCCCATCCGTTCGGCAATCACTGTGACATGATGTATCTGAACGCCACGCTCAAGGCGGAACCTTACACGCGTGCCGTCGTCGCCCACGAGTACATGCACGCGGTGGCCTACAGCCAGAAGTGTCTGCGGCGAGCCCCGTCCGGTCGACCGTGCCTGGAAGAGGAGGGATGGCTCGACGAGGCGATCGCACACCTGGCCGAGGACCTTCACGGGTTTTCCACGTCGAACGTCGACTACCGAATCAGTGCGTTCCTGTCGCGGCCCGAGTCCTATCAACTCGTCGTCGATGATTATTTCGCGGCGGACCTGTTCCGCAGCCACGGGAACCGCGGGAGCACTTACCTGTTCCTGAGGTGGTGCGTCGATCGATACGGTGCGGAGCTGGTCCCCGCACTGGTCCACTCGTCGCGCCGAGGGGTGGCGAACCTCGAGGCCGCGACCGGCTCGACGTTCGCCGATCTCTATCGCCGATGGTCGCTGGCCGTGTTCTCCAGTGGGATGGATCCCCTCGACGAGAAGTCGGCCGATTGCCAGGATGGGTTCCTGTCGGTCAACATGCGATCCCCCCAGGCCGAATGGGAGCTCGCCGGCCCGCGATGCCGCCAGGTGGACGCCGGCGGCCCGGCGGAGCAATGGACGACCCCGGGGACGAGCAGCCGTTACTTCGTCGTCGAGGGCTCATCGGAGGGGGCAATCGAGGTGGAAGTGGCGGGTCCGCCGGATGCCGAGCTCCAGGTGACGGCGCTCCCCCTGGGAGCGGACCGGCCCCGGATGGACTTGTCCTTGCATGCGAGTCCCGGGCCCGATGGCGAGCTTCGGGTCCGCGCCCGGGTCGCGGAGCGGCACGGAGTGTCCGTCCGGATCTCGGCGATGGCCTGGGAGCCGCTGACCCCCGGCCCACGCCCCCGCGCCGGCGGCTTTCGCTCGGGGCGGCTGGACATGCTGGGGGTCGCATCCGCGTTCGGCACCTCGGCCGTCCCGGCCGGCGGAGAGATCCATTCTCGGCCGATCCACCTCGTCGGCGTGTCGCGCCAGACCGGCCCGATCGTCGTGAAGGTCGTCGCGACCGACGCCCGGGGACGCCGGTTCAGTGCCTGGGCCGATCTCAACTCCCAGGCGAATGAGCCCGGCAAGCTGCCCTCAGCGGCTGTGATCGAGAGGATTCCGGATTCCGGATTCCAAATGGAGATCAAGCCGGGTGCCGAAGGCTTTCACGATTCGAGTCTGTAGTAAGGACGCCGGGTTGGTGGTCGGCGTTTGGGGCTGGCGAGAGCCTTCGTCCGCTCCGAATACCAACCCGAAGCGTCAGCGAGGTGATCGGTGGCCCAGACCGCGGATCGGAACCTCGCTCACGCTTCGGGTTAGTATGAGCGACGACGACAGCCGGCCCGGTGACTCTGCTACAGTCTCCACGATTCTGGGATTTCAAATCGAGAATCGGATATCCGATCCTCTCTCGATCACTGGGCCGTGTTCCTTGGTTTCACACCTCTCGCGTCCTGCCCCCTCCTCCATTTCATGCCGACGTCGGGGGGCCCCATGGTGCGAGGGAGCGACCATCCCAAGCCGGTGACGCGAACGGGGCGGATCGACTTTGCAAACCGGCGGGCCCCTCGCCCGGAAAGGACCGGCTGATCGCCAACAATTCCTCGCGTCTTCATGCTATTGCATGGCTGCGACTGGATATTTGAGTTCATTGATCCAGGCTGACAAAAAAACGAGTTGACCTACCGCGCTCTTCCGATATAGATTGGTTGGATCGGCTGCAATTTGTTGCAGACCCAATATGCTTGCGTTTCATGCCAGATTTGTCGGCTCTCAGAGCAATCAAACGTTCACCTTCCTATGATGTTTGTCCTTGGTCTCAGTCTCGGCTTCATCCTCTCCAGCAGCCCGGGACCGGCTAGTTCCGTCTCACAACCTGAGAGACCGCAACGGGCCCACTTTCCGGCCTGGATCGTCGTTGCGCAGTTCCATACCGCAACCGACCACGATCGGCCCTCCTCCCCCTCCCGCGGCGAACTCACGGAGGCAGACTCCGAAGAGGAAGACGAGTTGTTGGCCTTCCGGCTCGTACCTTCTTCGGTTGTCGGATCGGTCATCGAGGTCGATCGCCCCGCCCTTCCGACCATGACACATACCACGATCGACGGCCTACTCCACCGGCTCCACCGCTCCTGGCCACTCGTCTGCTGAAATCGAGCTCCGCGAAGACCGTCGAGGGCTCACCTCCGACCGGGAGTCGACGATCGAGCGGGAGCCGAGTTCAGGTGGTTGAAGCCCGCCAGGAAATGGAATCAAGCCGTTGGGCTGGTGAGCCCGCCCTGGACGAGTCGGACGCCGTTGTCGGATCATGTCCAGGCGGCGTGGCCTGACGCGGCCTCATCGGGTGGTCCCGATTCCGACTGCTCCGTTGTGAATTCGGATGGAATGAGCGCTACTGGGGCCGGCGAACCCTCTCGCCCGACTCCGAAGACGAAATTGAGTCGATGAAGCTCCACCGAGGAGGCTGCGAGTGCCACTGACCTTGTGTCAGTTCACAATCTCCTCGATGGGTGATTGTGGTCGAGCGGGATTCTGACACGGTTCAACGCCCGAAGAGACTGGACAATTCCGTGCCGATTTTCGAGCGGAAAACGTCGAAGATAACCGCAGACCGAGGATCATTGATAAGGAGCAATCCGGCATGAGCGTGCGTCAAATCCCCAAGCTTGCCGCGACCTTTCTGGTGGCCACGCTCGCCATCGCAGGCCCGCTCATCGGTGGGCAGATCAAGGGCGAGATCAGGTCGATCGATCGGTCCTCCTCGCGGATGGTGGTCCACGACGAGGAGACCAAGCAGGACGTCACGGTGAGCCTGAGTGCCCTGACCAGCAAGAACACCGGCCAGCTCAAGCCCGGGGTCAAGATCGTCGTCAACGAAGGGTTCGTCGCCTCGGACGTCACGATCGATGAGAGCAAGCCGAGAGAGCGGCTGCCGATGCTCCAGGAGTTCTGGCACAATTTCACCCACAACCTCTTCAAGCCGCTGCTCCTGTTTTTCTACCTCGGATTCCTGGTGCCGATCCTGAAGGTGGAGTTCGAGTTCCCCTACGTGATCTACCAGGGACTCACCATCTACCTCCTGCTCGCCATCGGCTGGCACGGGGGCGAAGAACTGGCGATGATCGATCCGTCAATCATCAAGAATGTGGCCGGGTTCATGTTACTCGGCTTCGTCCTGAACTTCTGCATCGGCGTCCTGGCTTACATGCTGCTGACGGCGATGACGACGATGCGTCGGGTGGACAAGGCGACGGTGGCCGGATATTACGGCTCGGATTCCGCCGGTACCTTCGCGACCTGCGTCGGCGTGCTCGCGACCGTGGGCCTCGCCTTCGACGCTTACATGCCGGTCATGCTGGCGATCATGGAGATCCCGGGCTGCCTGGTGGCGATCTACCTCGTGGCCCGGCTGCGGCACAAGGGGATGGACGCACGCGGCACCATGCCGGACGAGCCGGGGTACGACCCGCTCGCGAAGGCCCTGCCGACCGTGGCCGGCAACGGGAACGGGCACGAGACCGTCACGCCGACCCAGCGCGGTATCGAGGAGGAGCTGAAATTCTCGCTGGAGAAGCGCGAGCATCCCGAGCCCAATGGGAACGGGTCGGTTGATAAGAAGGCCCCGATCATCACCCCCAAGCTGTTGCACGAGGTCTTCCTCAATACGGGGTTATACCTCCTGTTCGGCGGCATCGCGATCGGGCTGCTCAGCCGGCTCCAGGGCGAGAAGGTCACGCGTGACGACGACAATTTCTTCCTGAACCTGTTCCAGGGCATCCTCTGCCTGTTCCTGCTCGAGATGGGGATGACGGCCTCGCGCAAGCTGAAGGACTTGAGGACGGCCGGCCCGGGCTTCATCATCTTCGGCCTGCTGGCCCCCAATCTCTTCGCGGCGATCGGGATCTGCTCGGCCCATACGTATGCCTACTTCACGGGCGCGCATTTCCAGCCGGGGACCTACGTGCTCTTCGCGGTGCTCTGCGGGGCGGCCTCGTACATCGCGGTGCCCGCGGTCCAGCGACTTGCGATCCCGGAGGCGAGCCCGACGCTGCCCCTGGCGGCATCCCTCGGCTTGACCTTCTCGTGGAATGTCACCATCGGCATCCCGATTTACATCGAGATCGCCAATGCCGTCATCGAAAAGTTCCCGGTCGTCTGACGCGCCCTGATCCGGCCGGGCCGAATACTCGTTTCAGCCTGGCCCGGCCCGAGGCGATACAGGGTGCCAGGCCCTCACGGCACGCGAGAGGACGATTTCGCTACGGACAAAGCCCACTGATTCCGGCACACAATCCACGGTGGATGTGACACCGTCCCACCGGCCGCCGTCGGACCGACAGGCGCAGACCTCCCCGGATCTTATACTCAAGCGAGCCGATCGAGCCCCATGAACAGCACAGTAGCCCCCGAGCCAACGCGTCTTGAGGTGGGGAGAGCGGGACCGGACGACCACGAGCTGACCACCATCATCGAACGCGCGGCGCACCTGCTACCGGCACAGGGGCCGATCACCGTCTTCATCCACCACAATACACTACATGCCTTCGAGGACCTGCCGTTCCACGAGGCTCTCAAGAAGGGCGCCCAGATTTTCGGGTGCCAGTCCTACCTGAGCGAGGACCGATATCGGGACGAATTGCGTCGCGGTCGAATCCGGTTCTCCGAGTTGCAGGAGGTGCTGGAGCAGGACCTCGGCGAGGGTGCCCGGCAACCGATCGCGGGTTTCGGGACGCGGCTTGATTTGCGGATGGCCATGCTCCAGTATCCGATGCGGTTCGGCCCGACGGAGGAGCTGTTGTGGTACGTGGCCGAGGCGGATGCGTTGCGCCGGGTCCGGCCTGAAGTCTCGTCGGCGGTGCGGGCGCGGCTCATCGCCGAGACCCGACGGTGGGTGATGCGGGATTTCCGCGGCGGCAACGAGCGCAATCACGGGTCGTCGGGCGCCGGCCGCCGTCGACCGGTACCCGAGAGCCTGGCCGATCGGCTCGACCGGTTCGGCGAGTCTCGGATCGAGAGCTGGAGCGATGCCGAGTGGGAGTCGTTCACGCTCCAGGCGATCTGGCGAATCTGCTGCGACGGCGTCCGCGACCTGCCGCCCTACACGTCGCCGCCCCCGGCGGCGGTGCGTCACCGGGACCTGTTGCTGGAAGTCACCGGCGAGGATGCCGACGCCCTGGTGCACAACCTGCTGATCCGGTTCTGCGAGGCGTTCCTCGACCAGGGCCTGGCGTCCTGGCCGCTCCCGCATCGGGAAGAGGGATTCTATCGCGCGTTCTGCGCCTTATACCGGCCGCGAGGCGGGCCGCCCGACCGCTGGATGCACGGCCTCTCCCAGGAACTGGGCCGGCTGGAGGATCAGGGGATCGGCCCGATGGAGTGCATCCGCGAGTCCCTCGAGATCCTCGGAGTCGCGTCGGAAGAATGCGAGGCGTATCTCAGCGCCACGTTCCTGGCGCTGCGCGGCTGGGGCGGCATGGTGGAGCAGATCGAGGTGCGCGGCGACCGCGTCGTACGGCCCGTACCGCCGGGCAGCCTGATCGAGTTCCTCGCGATCCGGCTCCTGCTGGACCGCTTCTCCCTGAGATACACGGCGGGCGTGACCCTGGGGTTCACTGGGCCGCTGTCCGCCCTGCGGGACCTCGCCCGCCATCGGGTCGAGACGCCCTGGCCGCCGAGCGTCGAGCAGCGAGCCTTCCTCGTGTTCCAGTTGGCGCAGGTGGCCGGCCTGTCCCCCGACTTGCTGTATCACCTCGGGCCGGAGCATTGGGCCGCGATCATGCAGGAGATCGAGGCGTTCTCGGCCCTGGAGCGCCGGAGGATCTTCCACCTGGCCTACGAGCGCCGGTTCCGCACGCAGGCCCTCGATGCGATCGCCCTGCACGCCCGCAAACCCGCCCCGACCCCGCAACAGCCGCGGTTCCAGGCGGTCTTCTGCATCGACGAGCGCGAGGAATCGTTCCGCCGCCATCTCGAAGAGCTGGCGCCGGAGTCGGAGACCTTCGGCGCCGCCGGCTTCTTCGCCGTGGCCATCTATTATCGCGGCGCGGCCGACGCCCACTTCACGGCGCTCTGCCCGGTCGTGATCCGTCCGCAACAGTGGGTGACCGAGGAGGTCGGCGACCTGGTGAATCGCGAGCATCGTCGACGGGCCCGCACTCGCCGAGTCATCGGTACCGCGTCGCATCGGTTCCACGTCGGCAGCCGCTCGTTCGCGATGGGCGCCTTGCTGACCGGAGCCGTGGGCGTCCTGGCCTCGTTCCCGCTGGTCGCGCGCATCCTCTTCCCTCGCCTGACCGCGCGGATTCGGCGGCGGGTCGGCCGGATCGTGCAGACGCCGCCGTTTACCCGGCTCCGGTTGGAACGCGACCAGCCCGAGCCGGGCCCCGAGAACGGCCGGATCGGCTATACGCTCGCCGAGATGATCGACACGGCGGAGCGGCTACTCCGCGAGATCGGGCTGACCTCGCGGTTCGCCCGGCTCGTGCTCCTGCACGGGCACGGGTCGAACAGCCAGAATAACCCGCACAACTCGGCCTACAACTGCGGGGCCTGCGGCGGGGCACGCGGCGGCCCCAACGCCCGCGCCATGGCCCAGATCCTCAACGATTCCCGGGTCCGCGAGGGCCTGGCCGGACGCGGGTTGCTCATCCCGGCGGAGACGGTCGTCGTCGGCGGATATCACAACACCTGCGACGACACGGTGGTCTATTTCGACATCGAGCGCATCCCTGAAACGCACCAGATGGAGTTCGCCCAGGCCCGGGCCCTGATCGAGCGGACCTGCGAGCGCAACGCGCACGAACGCTGCCGGCGGTTCTACTCGGCGCCGCTGACCATCTCGTACGCCGAGGCCCTCGAGCACGTGGAGGGACGCTCAGAGGACCTGGCCCAGACCCGTCCCGAGCTCGGGCACGCGACCAACGCCATCACCGTCGTCGGCCGTCGGGAGTGGTCCCGCGGGCTGTTCCTCGATCGGCGTGCCTTCCTCACATCCTACGACCCGTCCCAGGACGACGCCGAAAACGCGATCCTGACCCGGGTCCTCTCGGCGGTGTTCCCGGTCTGCGCCGGCATCAACCTCGAGTATTACTTCTCGAACGTCGACAATGCCGGCTGGGGCGCCGGCACGAAGCTGCCCCACAATATCGCGTCGCTGCTGGGCGTGATGGACGGCTACCTGAGCGACCTCCGCACCGGGCTCCCCTGGCAGATGGTCGAGATCCACGAGCCGGTGCGCTCGCTGTTCGTCATCGAGACGACGGCCGATGCGATAACCCGGATCATGGACCGCAATGCGGGGATCGGCCGGCTTTGCCGCAACGCATGGATCCTCCTGATCCTGATCCACCCCGAGACGCGCGAGATCAGCGTGTTCGAGGGGGGCGAGTTCCGCCCCTACCGGCCCCAGTCTGAGACCCTCCCCCACGCCGCCTCCTCGGTCGACTGGTACCGCGGCTGGCGCGAACACCTGGATTTCGCGGAGATCGAGCCGTGACGGCAAGGCCGGCGGAGACACACACATGAGATTTGCTTACGATTACAATCAGATCATGATGTTCATCGGGGTCGTGGTCGTCGCCGGCCCGTCCCTGGCGACCGCCATACTCGGCATCTCGTCGATCGTGGATCGGAAGATCTCCGAGGCATCGGCGACGCGGCTGCTCCAGGTCGCGGTGATCGCCGGGCTGTTGGGCTCGATCATCATGCTCGCCTCGATGCTGGTGCTCGGGATGCGGCACGTGTCGATCGACCTGGGGGCCTGGGTGGAGATCCCGCGTCACTACCACTTCTCGGTGAAATTCGTCTTCGACCGGCTCTCGGTGCCGATGGTCATCCTGTCGTTCACCCTGTCGGGCACGATCGGGGCGTTCGCCAGCAATTATCTGCACCACGATCGGGGTTTCAACCGCTTCTTCTTCCTCTACTCGGTATTCGTGCTGGGCATGGTCGTGACCTCGCTGGCCGGGACGATCGAGACGATGTTTGCCGGCTGGGAGCTGGTCGGGCTCTCCTCGGCGATGCTGGTCGCGTACTTCCAGGAGCGGCCGGCGCCGGCGCGCAACGGGTTGTGGGTCTGGGTCGTCTACCGGGTCTCGGACGCGGCCCTGTTGCTCGCAGCGGTGGCCATGCATCACCTGGGTGGGGAGGGCGACTTCGATATCCTGCTCGGCTCCGGCTTCTGGCCCGACGAGCACTCGCTGCTGACGGCCAAGCAGGCCCTCGTCGTGGGGCTGCTGCTGGTGGCGGCGGCGGCGGGCAAGTCCGCACTGATCCCGTTCTCGGGCTGGTTGCCGCGCGCCATGGAAGGGCCCACCCCCTCGAGCGCCGTGTTCTACGGGGCGCTGTCCGTGCACCTGGGAGCGTTCCTGCTGCTCAGGGTCAGCCCGATCCTCGAGTGCTCGCCGGTCCTGCCGGCCCTGGTGATGGCCCTGGGGTTATCGACGGCCCTGCTGGCCTACCTGGCCGGGAGCGTCCAGGCGGACATCAAGGCGGCGCTGTCCTTCGCCTCGCTCTCGCAAGTCGGGATGATTGTCGCCGAGATCGGGCTAGCCGCGGCGCTGATCGTCGTCGCCGGGATGTTCCCCGACCAGACCGGGGTGATGCTCCACCGGATCGGCCGGGGCATGAAGTATGTCGCGCTGATCCATCTCCTGGGGCATGCCTGCCTCCGGACCCTGCAGTTCGTCCGGGCGCCGACGCTCCTCCAGGACTACAACGCCCTGGAGAATGCCATCGGAGACCGGCTGCCGCCGGCCCGGGTGCCGTGGTTCCGGATGAGGGCCCGGCGGGCGGCGAACTGGCTCTATCGATGGGCCCTCCATCAGGGTTACCTCGACGCGTTCCTGACCAATTATGTCGTCGTGCCGTTCGTCCGGACCTTCCAGTGGTTCGACAAGCTGGATCGTCGATGGGCTCGCTTCCTCGCCGGCAAAGTCACGAGCGAGTCGAAGCCGGTCAAACCCACCTTCGGAAGGATCGAAGAACTGTCATGAATCCCCTCGCCCTGCCCTGGCTCGAGACCTCGATCGTGGTCAGCCTGCTCGGCTCGCTGTGGGTGAGCCGGTTGCGGGAGCCGATTCGCGCCTACCGTTGGGGACTGGCCTTCACGGGGATCGCGTTCCTCTGCACGCTCCTGGCCTGGCTGGGATTCT
>JBKQHM010000193.1:0-6139 GCA_052148775.1 Isosphaeraceae bacterium
TGGGGTGCTTTCGCGGTCTCATCGCCTGCTCCTCCTCGTATTCCTCGGGCCTCTCCTTTCATTATACGTAGCAGATTTTTTCACAGGCTCTCAGTCCTAATCGAGTCGAGCCACACCATTTCCCGGCTTCGGGAACCGGACGAACACCTCCGGGTCGTGTCCCGGGATGATCATTCGAGGGTTGGTCGCGAGCTGCTTCATCCGGTCCTGCGCAGCCAGGTTTGACTTGGCGTCGAGCGTAGCCGTGATCGGCAAGTGCTTTTCGAGGTTCTCGTACAGATAGACGTTGTCCGACGCCACCACCATGCGGCCCGAGTTCGTATTTACGCCCACGTACTGCGACGCGAACGTGTGCTTCCCTCCGGTGTAAACCGTCACTCCCGGTATGATTTCCTTGGCGTCGCCGTCGACCAGACGAACACGGCCATCGGTGTTCAGCTTCATCAGGGCCGCGACATCATCCTGCTCGGTCGCCGCGCCTTTGCCGGACGGCGGCTTGACCTCGCGCGTGTAAGGATTGAACTCATCCTTCTGGATCCAGACCGTGGCCTTCGGAAACAAATCGACGCCATCGAAGTGATCCGAGTGCATATGTGTGATGATCACGTCGGTGACCTCTTCCGGCTTGATCCCGAGTCGCCCGACCGCCCGGTCGGGTCGAGTGTAGTCGGCGATCCCTTTGAACTCCTCGAAGAACTGCGGCCGATAGAACCCGGCATCGACCAGGACCGTCCGCCCGTCTGGGCCTTTCAGTACCCAGAAAGTCATGGCGAGGTCGACTTTCCGCTGCGGTTCGGCCCCCTGCACGAGGAAAGAGACTGGACAGCCGGGACACGTGCCATACCGGACAGCATACACCTCGTAGGGCGGCGGCTCGTCGGCCCGTGCGTCGAGCCCATAGAGGCCGCTGACTCCAGTCATGACGATGAGGGCGAGGAACCGTCGATGTGGCATGATAAGCTCGCAAAAACAGAACGGGGATAGGCCATCTAGTCGGACACAGGCTCGACAACGACGCCGCGCCATAGTATAGCCGGTATATCCCAGATGGGCGTTGACCTCGTTGTCGGGGATCTCGCCCGGCTCTCCTAAACGTGCATTAGACATCGGCCGCATTCCTGGGTCAAAAGGAAAAAAGGCGTGGTCCGGAGCGGTCGGCAAGCCCGATGTCTAAACAGACGCTCGGATGGCCCCGTCAGACTCGTTCCTCGGCCAATCTCCCTGCTCTCATCGCAGACCATGCCCGTCCTCCTCGGCTCCACGTTCCACTTCAATCTTGGCCGATAGGATGCGAGCCGTAATGGTCCCGGTGGTGTTTGGCACAGTCCTAGCGCGTCTGGTTTCCGCCAAAATTCCGCCAGTACTGGCCATGTGACTACCCCTTTGGTACCCTGTGAATGCCATGCGACAGACGGCGACTTGACCGAGAAACGAGGGCTTTCTGCGAAACGCCCCTTTTGATGCCCGCAAGATGCCACGAACGCACGGCAGGTTCAGGTCCTAGTGAGCTAACCATGCTCGTGCAGGTTCAAGTCCTGTCTTCGGCACTTTGAAGCAAAAAGGCTCTGGGCGGATTCGCCCGGAGCTTTTTTTCATGCGTCCCACTACGCTTTCCAACGATTCCAGAAGATCATTGGCCTCGCGGGCCGTTAGAGTGGGGAGACGCCTCGACCCGATCCGACGTGGGTCACCCGAACGGGCCTCATCGGTCATGGACGAGAGAGAGGACTGGGGTGAAACTCCTGCCATAGCGCCCCGGCGGCGGCCGCGGTCGTCGAAGACGCCGCGCGCGATCATCCACATGGCCCGAGGACGCGAGGACGCCGTCCCACACTCCGCCTAGCTGACAAATCGGTCCGGCCGGGTCATACTGGACCGTAGATCGCCGGACGGAGCCGGCTCCTCCACGAGGCAAGGCCGAGGGTGCCATTGCAGGAGGGAATCTCGTCCGCCGACCGAACGCGGCGAGAGCTTTCGCCGTCCGGATGATCGATGATGTGTTAATGTTGCAGAGTACCGTTGGAGCCGAGTCAAATGGCGGTCTTGAAGTGGCTGTCCGGAGACCTTGCCGGTTCGTTGGTGGAATTGAAGGGCGACGTGACGGTGATCGGTCGCCTGCCGGAGTGCAACATCATCCTGGCTCCCGTCGGGGTCAGCCGTCGGCATGCCGAGATCCGCAAGGTCGGGACCGAGTTCGTCCTCGTCGATCTCGATTCGCGGAACAAGTCCTTCCTCAACGACACCGAGTTGAAGGGCGGTGTCCCGCATCGTCTGAAGGAGAACGATCGGATCACCATTTGCGGCGTCGAGTTCGCCTACTATCCCGTCGAGCCGATCAGAGCGAAGGCGTCGGATACCGCCTCCGACATCATGGAGGTCACCGAGGGCCCCGGTCCGGAGAATCCGGAATTCCGCACGCTTGATGCCTCGCGTTCCAGCGCGATGGTCAGCGCGGTCCGTCCCGAGGTGAAGCTCAAGGCCATCCTCGAGATCACCCGAAGTCTCTCCAACGAGTTGCGGATCGACGCGGTCGCCCCCCGGATCCTCGACTCCCTGATGGAGATCTTCCCCGGCGCCGAGCGGCTCTTCCTGATGCTGCAAGACCCCGCGAGCAAGCGGCTGGTGCGCAAGGCTTTCAAGTACCGCCCCCAGAAGCGGACGTCGTTCAGTCGGACCGTACCCGAGGATGAGGTGCCGACCAGCATCAGCCGCTCCATCGTCGACTACGTGATGGGCCAGAAGAAGGCCGTGCTGAGCCAGGACGCCGGCGCCGACAAGAACCTCCCTAGCAGCGCCTCGATCTCCGACTTGAAGATCCGCTCGGTGATGTGCGTCCCGCTGTTGACGCCCGACAACAAGGCGCTCGGTATCATCCAGCTCGACACGAGCGACCGCCGCCAGTTTAACGAGGACGACCTCGACGTCCTGGCGGCGGTCGCGAGCCAGGCAGCGATCTCCATCCAGAACGCTTCGATGCTCGAGTCGCTCCTGGTGCGCGAACGACTCAACCGCGACCTGAAGCTCGCCGAGCAGGTGCAGAAGAAGTTCCTACCGCAAGTCGTGCCGACCGTCCCGGGCTACGAGTTCTTCGCCCATTACCAGCCGACTTACGAGGTCGGGGGTGATTATTATGACTTCGTGCCTCTCCCCGGCGACCGCATGGCCATCGCGCTGGGCGACGTCTCGGGCAAAGGCGTGGCGGCGGCGCTGATGATGGCCAAGTTCTCCGGTGACACGCGGTCCTCCATGCTGACGGAGAATGCCCCCGCGCCGACCGCCACCCGCCTCAACGGCCTGCTGTGCGCCGCCGGGATCGAGGATAAGTTCATCACCCTCGGGCTGTGCGTGCTCGATGCTCGCGCACGCAAGCTGACCTTGACCTCGGCCGGCCACACGCCCGTGATCATCCGTCGCGCCGACGGCCGGGCGGAGGAGGTTGGCCAGGACGTCTCCGGGTTACCGCTGGGGATCATGGAGGATTCGGATTACCAGCAAACGGAGGTGCAGTTGAATCCGGGTGACGTCGTCGTCATCTACTCCGACGGCGTGACGGACGCGCGGAGTCCCGCCGATGAGCTCTACGACTCCCAGAGCAACCACCGCCTCCTCAAACGAGTGGCGCAGTCGTCCGGCGGACCGGCCGATGTTGGCCGGGCAATCCTCCAGGATATCCGTGAGTTCTCCGCCGGACACTCGCAGGCCGACGACATCACCCTGGTGTGCTTGGGGCCGACGGCTTAGAGCGTGTTAGGAACTGTCCGCCGGTCATCCCGGGTCTTTCCGGCTGTAGCCGGGGTCTGTGACCCCGGGATTGTATGACCTCGGCAAGGAAGATTCGCACGTTGGCTCACACTAACCCGAAGCGTCAGCGGGGATCTGCGACCTTTCGCCCCTCACTGACGTTTCGGGTTAGTATGTGAGCTTCTTCTTTGCCGGCGTAATATGGCCGGGTCGTTGGTACGCCGGGAGGTACGCAGGTCTACCAGTTGGCCGGTTTCGAGATGCGGCGGGACGGCTCCTGTGCCGAGGCGGGCAGCGTCGGGCTCTTGACCTGGGACGCCGGTGCCGGGGTATTCGAGTACCTCAACGAGGCGTGGCTGCGGGGCTTCACCCGCCACAACTGGCGGCACATCCCGATCTGAGGAGGCGACAAGAGGAATCGCCCTCACGACTGCCATGCCGAGGGATGGATCTCGGGCAGTCTGCCGATGGTTCCGGCGCCACAGACTATTTGGGAAGTTGACCAAGGTCGAGGACCAGCAGCGAAACCGCCTGCCGGGGCAGTGTGAATCGGACCGTGAGCTTGCGATCCTCGGGCCGGACCCACTCGGGCGATCCCAGCCGGGCCAGGTCCGACGACCGCTCCAGCGCGGCATACTGCTCGGGCGTCGGATGCTGGGGCGAGCCCATCCGCTTCCACGCCTCGAAGGCGTTGCTGTGCTCCCGGTCGATGCGATTGTGCTCCAGGAGCACGGGTGCACCCCCGGCCGGCAGCCCGGCCACGGATAACTCGATTTCGGCCGACGGCCCGGGCAAGTCGTCATCGTGATGGTGCCAGGCCAGGACGCACAGCTTGCCGTCCCGGAGACTGGCCAGGGCCGCCACGTCGGGCCGGCCTCGGACACCCTCCGTGCGGATCGCTTCCAGGCCGACCTCCCCGCTGCTCTCGGCGGCCAGCCGCCGGCCCCCCATCAGGCCGAACATCCGGAAGACGTTCAGCACCGGCAGCGGGATGCCATTGGTCGAGAGTACGCGGAACCCGGCGAAATAGGGCTGGTCCTCGAACTCGAAGGCCCAGGTCACCGCCCCCTCGAAGTTGATCCCGTGCCGCTCCGCCAGGGCGTACTTGCGTGCGAAGGCGGCGGCCGTGTAGCTGGCGTAGAGCGTCCCGTTGCGGTAGCCGTTCTGCGGGTAGATCGACGAGGGACAGGCGGCACAGCCGTCCGGGTCGCTCTCGCCGATGATCACCGGCTTGCGCTTCAATTCGGGATAGCCGGCGACGACCTCGAAGCCCCGGTCGATGTCCCGAAGCTGGGCACCGATACCCGTCTGGACGTGTCCTTCGATGAAACGAGGGGCCCCCTTGGCGTGGAAGGCCACGAAGTCCAGCGGCGACCCTGGTTTGCCCGTGGCGTAGCTCCGCCCGCGCAGGCAGTGGTCGAGGAAGTCCTTGAGGAACTTGGTGGCCTCGGGCGTCCTGGTGCCGGCGACGTGCGGGCCGCCGACTCGGGCCGAGGGCAGCGCCCGCTTCACGGCGTCGGCGGCGTAGTCGTAGAGCTTGTGGTACTCCTGGGGCGTCCCCCGCCAGTAGAAGATGTTCGGCTCGTTCCAGACCTCCCAGTACCACCCCTCGACCGCGGCCTTCCCGTATCGATCGACCGCATGCCTGACCCACTGAAAGACCAGTTCGGCCCACTTCTCGTAGTCTTTGGGCGGGTAGGCCCATCCGGTGGAGATCGACTCCTTGCCGCCCGGCGTCCATCGGTGCTGGTAGGGGACCGGATGGGTCGAGAGGGCTTCGGGCATGAAGCCGATCTGAACGTAGGGCCGCACACCCCGTTCCTTGTAGGTGTCGAAGATGCGGTCGAGGATGGTCCAGTCGTAGCGGGGCCGACCTTCGGCATCCTCGGAGTAGACGCCCGTGGAGCCCCATTTCAGGGCGGGGCTGCCGTCACCGGAAGTCAGCAAGTTGTGCGTACGGATGTAGACCGGCTCGGGGCTCAGCGCCGCCAGGCGCCCCAGCAGCTTCTTGCCGTCGCGCCTGTCGGTGTAGTTCGGCTCGTCGTAACCGAAGAACCGCCAGATGGGCTTCATCTCGCCCATCGGCCTGGAGGCATCGATACGGATGGCGACGGGGAACGAGCCGCCTGCTGGCCGATCCTGGCCGAACGCAGGGGTGGTCCCCAGTCCGATCGTCACAGTGATCAGGACACGTCGGTAGAGCGGGTTCATGGCGGGCGTCCCTCGGAGCTTGTGAGTCATCCGCCGCAAGGCGGTGAAACGAGGTCTTCAAGTCCATGGCCGGTCGTCGGTATCGTACAGTGATCCGACACGAGATGGCAGCGTGGTTCGGGCGATCGCCTGAGCGAAGATCCGAGGGCACCCAATTGGGGAGGTCGGCCGGGGTTTGCGGCCGACC
>JBKQHM010000194.1:0-4985 GCA_052148775.1 Isosphaeraceae bacterium
ATCGCGATCACCCGCCGGGGCTCCTTGAAGCCCAGCTCGTAGCCGAGCGTCGCGGGGACCGACCAGCCGATCGAGCCGGCCTGGACCTGGATCTCGAAGCGGCAGCCCTCGGGGAGGCGCGTCTCCAGGCCATGGAACCAGGAGTCGCCCGTCTCGACCAGCAGCGCCGTCCCCGCGCCCAGGGCCGCGCGGACCTGGCGGGCGACCTCTTCGATCTTCAGCCTCGCGGCGGCCGCGGCGGCGGGACGGCCAGGGGGGCCAGGTTGCAGGCGATCTCGAGCATCACGGGCTTCCGCCGCCGCAGCGCCAGGTCGACCGCCGTGGCGATCGCCTGGGCCACGGCCCGAACGTCCCGCAGGGCGGGCAGGAGCGAGCCGGACGGGGCCTTCCGCGCCGGGGAATGCTCGCCCAGCGCCCGGGCGGCGGCCAGCCAGTAACGGCGCCCGAGCATCATGGGCGGCTGCTCGGGAGCCGGCACCGCGGTCGCGCTCGGGGGCTGGGCAGCGAGCGTCGTCATGGCGTCACCGCCCCGGCCGTGCCGGCGGCATTTCCGTCGCGAGCGGGCTCCTCGGGGGTGGCGGGCTCGTTGTATCGCGACTCCAGTTCCTGCATCGCTCGGGTCGCATCCGCGGCCCAGGCGGCATCGCCGGGGCCATGCGCGATGGCCACCGTCGCCATCAGCCCGGCGCGGAGCCGCGGCCATCGGTCGTCGCGCTCGATCTGGATCCGCACCGGCACGCGCTGGACCACGCGGGTGAACTCGCCGGAGACCACGTTCCGCGGCATCTGCGCTAACTGGGCCCCGGTCGACTTGTTGACCCAGACGACTCGCCCCCGAAACGGCTCGGCGAAGGCGTAGAGTTCGATGCGGACCGCATTGCCGGGCTCGACGCCGGGCAGGCGGTCCTCCTCCAGGTTGGCCTCGACGTAGAGCAGGTCCGGGTTGTACATGGAAAGCAGGGGCGAGCCCGCCGCGACGAAGTCACCGAGGTGGCGATACCGCTTGACCACCACGCCCGGGAACGGCGCACGGACCCGGGTATAAGCCAGGTCGTTCTCGGCAGCCTCCAGTGCCCGCCGGGCCTGCTGGACGGACTCTTCCTTGACCTTGACCAGCAACTCGATCTCGCGGATCTGGTCATAGCCGGTTTCCGCCAGGTCGATGCCCTTGGCCGCCTTCTCCTCGGACTTCTCCGCGGCCTCCAGCGCGCGCCGGGCGACGTCGATCTGAGTCCGGGCGGCCAGGGCCTTGGCCAGTCGGGCCTTGGCAAGGTCCTCCTGCGCAGAGGCCGAGTCGCGGGACTGGGTCACCTGCTGCTTCTGCCGCAGCGGGCTGGCCCGCTGCTGCTCGAGGTTGGCGAAGCGTGTGTACTCCAGTTCGGCCAGCGTCAGGGAGGCCTCCGCCGACTTGAGCCCGGCGCGGGCCTCGTCGATCCCCTTGTCGACTTCGTCAGTAGTCCATCTCAGGGATTCCTCGGCCTTGGCCCGGTCAGCCTTCGCGGCGGCGAAGGTGCGCCGGGCGATCTCGACCTGAATCGGCACCTCCTTGCGGACCAGGTCCAGGTCGGCTCGCTGGCGGTTCACCTCGGCGAGCGCGGAATCGAGCTGGGCCCGCGCGACATTCACCTTGTCGCGGTACGGGATCGGGTCGACCTCCGCCACGAGCTGCCCCTGGGCGACGCGGTCGTTCTCATCGGCCAGGAACCGGATGATCCGACCGGAGACGACTTGAGGGCCGACGTTGACGATATGGGCCTCGACGAAGGCGTCGTCCGTGATGGAGTGAGTGCGCCGGTAGTTAACCCACCTGATCACGACCGGCAGGCCGACGCCAATAATCGCGATCAGCAAGGCCAGTGCGAGGAGACGGCCCGGACGTAGCCAGTTTCGGCGACTGGCTGGCAGAGCCGACGGGGTCGCGGACGCGGCGTGGGTCTCGCTGCTCGAAGGCGCCTGGGCCGATTGGATCGCGCTCATGGTGTACTCCGATCGCTTCGGTTTCGTCTCGGCTAATGATGCTTGGGGGCCCGAATCGCCGGCGCCGGGCCGGCTCCCATGGCATATTCCAGGCGGTCCATCGCGATCAAGTAGCTATATCGGGCGTTGAGGTAATTCTGCTGGGCGCGGGTCAGCGAGGCCTGCGCATCGGCGATCTCGGTGGGCGTGGCCGCACCCTCGCGAAGCCGGAGTTTGACGAGCCGATAATTCTCGCTCGCCTGATCCACCGCAGGGCGGGCATCGTCGATACCGACCCAGGACGTGACGGCACTCCGGTAGGCCTCGTTGACCTGGAACGCGATATTATCGCTGATCGACTCGGCCTGAGCCATGGCCTGGCGTACCTGCGAGTCCGCCACACGGGTCGCAGCGATCCGTCGGCCGCCCTCGAAGAGCGTCCAGTCGAGCCGGATGAACCCCAGGCGAAAATCGACGTGGCCGTCCAGGCTTTGCTGCTGGAAGTTAAACAAGGTTCCATCCGCGATGACTTTCGGCGCAAACTCGGCCCGAGCGACGCGGCCCCCTTCCACGGCGATCTCCACCGTGCGCTGGACGACGGCAAATTCGCGTCGGGACCGCACGGCCGTCTGCAAGCAATCGGCGAGCGAGGTGGCCAGTGGCGGGACCTCCGGTGGCTCGGCGACGCGAACTGGCTCGCCGCCTTTCAACCCGATCGCCAGGTTCAACCCCGCCAGGGCCACGAACTCCGCCTCCGTGGCAGCGTGGAGCTGCTGACGGTTCTCCGCACTCTGGACCTCGGATCGCAGGACGATCTCGCGCTCGACCACGCCTTCCCGTTCGCGCTTGCGGGCATCCGCAAGCCCCTCTTCGGCGCGACGGAGGGCGTCCTGAGCCGTCCGCCGCAACGCCTGGCTCCTGAGGAGGTTGTAGTAGGCGACCGCGACTTCGTTGGCCACCGTCTGGTAGGCGCGCTCCGTCTGGAGTCCAGCGATGTCACTCGCCAGTCGTGCCTGCTCGTAACGGCCCAGTCGGCGGCCGAAGTCGAGGAGCAGCCATTGAACTTTGAGCTCGGCCAGTTCGAAGCTCGTTCCGATGTTGAGGCCGAAGGGAATGGCTCCAAGGCCGGGTGCGAAGTTGAATCCCGGGAGACTTTTCCCTAATCGGATCGGTTCGCCCCCCACCCCAAGAGAGAAGCCACCAGCGTCGTAATTAGCTGCGGCGGTGGGCAGGAACGTCGAAAACACAATCTGCTGGAGCCCTCGGGCCTGCGCGATACTCTCGAGCTGGGCATGCAACCGAGGTTGAAACCGGAAGGCCAGTGTAATCGCTTCAGGAAGCGTTAACGACTTGCCGTTCGCGGCGATGGCGTCGAGGGTGGCCTCATCGGAATCACTGGGAAGAGCCATTGCTGGCGCGGGCGTCCGTTCAGGATCCACGCGGTTGGGAGGCCCATTGAGTGCGGGTGGTAGCGGAGTGGATCGATCGTTCGCCGTGCGAGCCTCGGTTCCTTGACCTGGTTGCAAGGCAACGGCTGGCCGCACATGCGCGTCCGTCGTCGCCCGGTCGCTGGCCTTGACTTCAGATTGGCTTGTCGACCGACCAGCATCGACTTCGGCCGGCACGACCCGTCGAGCGAGTCTATCCTGGAGATCGGCCTGCGAGTGAGCACACCCGGTTACCAGGACGAGCCCGATCAGCCAAGCTTGGCGGCGGATGACGCCAGAGGCGCGAAATGGATCTGATCGTGGCATCGGACTACCGCTCCAGCATGCATGACCGCCACTCTCGCTACGACCGGCACTTGTTAAAGGTATCGGTTCTGACGGCTGGGAGCATGAGTTGAGTCGTAGGCGGCATGCCGGGAGAGAGGAGAGAGCCTTTCTGGTTGATTTGAGACCCAGCCGAGACGGGTGTGAGCCGTGGACCAATGTCCTCCTGGACCGATCCGAGAGACAAGACCTTGTATTTCTCCGCGGCCGGCCGGTAGGGCTCCGCGGGTCAGACGGGACACGGCCGTGGCGATCCAGAGCCGGGTCGAAAGCGTGGCGGTGAGCGTCGTCATGGTGTCACTGCCCCGGGCGTGACGGACGCGGACCCGTCTTGCGCGGGTTCCCCGGGGGACTCGCGCGCGTTGTATTTCCCCTCGATCTCCTCCATCGCGCGGGCCGTCGAGGCAGCCCAGGCCGCATCGCCGGGACCATGCGCGATGGCCACTCTCGCCGACAACCCGGCGCGGAGCCAGGGCCATCGGTCGTCGCGCTCGATCTGGATTCGCACTGGCACTCGCTGGACTATGTGAATGAACCCGCCGGATACGACGGTGCGCGGCATCAGCGCGAACTGCGCCCCGGTCGACTTGTTGACCCAGACGACCCGGCCGCGGAATGGCTCGGCGAAGGCGTCGAGCGTGATGCAGACCGGGTTGCCGGGCGCCACGCCGGGCAGGCGGTCCTCCTCCAGGTTGGCCTCGACGTAGACCATCTCCGGGTTGTACATGGACAGTAGCGGCGAGCCCGACGGGGCGTAGTCGCCCAGGTGGTGGTAGCGCTTGATCACGACGCCGGGGAACGGGGCGCGGACCTTGGTATAGTTCAGGTCGTTCTCGGCGGCCTCCAGTGCCCTGCGCGCCTGCTCGACCGACTGCTCCTTGACCTTGACCAGGAGCTCCATCTCGCGAATCTGGTCGTAGCCGACTTGTGCCAGGTCGATCCCCTTGGCCGCCTTCTGCGCCGCGTTGTGCGCGGCCTCCAGCACGCGCCGGGCGATGTTGATTTGGGTCCGTTGAGAGATGGCCTTGGCCAGGTGGGCCTGGCCCAGCTCGAGATGGGCCTGCGAGTAGTCCCGGGCCCGGACCATCTGGTCGAGTTCCTGCGGTTCCGCCGACCCTCGGCTCACCAGGATCAGTACTTCCCGAATGAACGATTGCGGCGTGTCAAGTCACAACCGTCTGTGGTACATCCCTTTCGGTTGTTACCCTGAGGACAATACCATATAAATCCACGGCCACCTGCTCCAGCCAGATCAGC
>JBKQHM010000195.1:0-3461 GCA_052148775.1 Isosphaeraceae bacterium
GTCCCGGCTTCAGCCGGTCCTCTCCGCCTAAAGGCGGTACTCCAACCTATCAATCGACGGTTGACAGCCCACTAGCCAACTGCCACTCCTGAGGAGTGTATATCGCCCTTCCTCAATCCGCTACAGGATACCCGCGGCCTCGGCCGCGGTTCGTCGGCGATGAGGAAGTTTCAGCGGCGGGTCTCCCACACCGACCTCATCGTCGCGACGGCCGATCTGTCGATCAGCCGAAATCTTAACATCGGAATCCGGCATCGTCTCAAGCGTGGGTCGCGTTTCGCTTGCGTTCGACCCGTCGCGTGAAACGGTCGACGTCGATGACCCGGCGGCGGTGGATGCCGCGGGCAATCGGTTCGAACCCGTCGTGAGCCTCGACCTGGAACGTCACGACCGGTCCGTCGACGAGGATGACCCGGGCACGGCAGGTCACCGTGAAGCCTTCCGGCGCCGGGGCGAGGTGCTCCACCTCGACGAATGTCCCGACGCTCCGCTCGTGATCCTCCAGACAAGGGGCGATCGCATCGCGCGCCGCATACTCGAGGTGCGCGATCAGCCACGGCGTGGCCAGGATCGACGGCATACGCTGGTCGGCAAAGCTGATGCGATTCGTCGGGCCGACGACGATCGTCTGCTCGCCGGTCTGTCCTGTGCGAGGGATGGTTTTCATGGGACTCTCGGATTGCGGATTACGGATTGCGGATTCCAGGCCGTTCGCCATTTCCGAAGGGATGGATTCCGGAGGACGCAATACATCCCGTTACCCCAACCACCGGAATTAATACCGTCCTCCGAAATCCATCCGAGCCAATCGGGAAGTGATTCCCGGCCTGTTCTTCAGGGGCCTGGATGCCCCTGCCTCGAAAATGAAGCCAATCGCCTGATCTTGCCTTATCCTTGACCCTGACCGCCCGACAAACGATAATGATTATCGGTGGGACGAGAAAGGGCAACGTCCCCGGCTGTCCTGGCCAAGGCGGAAACCTCGCGCCCCAGGTGCCTCACGCAGGGCGATTCGTGCCCGTTCCCTGTATGTACACGGGGATCGGAAAAGTCCGCAGTCTTCTTTGACCCGGAAACAATCCCATGGCAGCAGCCTCTCTCGCTGGGAAGCCTCGCAAAGTCATTCCCAAGATCCTGGCCGTGATCCACGCCGACGGATGTACCGGGTGTGAAGCCTGCGTGGAGGTTTGCCCCGTCGACTGCATCTACAAGGTGCCCGGCGAAGAGTACGCCTCCTTACAGACCTGGTGCGATATTGACCTGGATCGATGCATCGGCTGCAAGCATTGTGCTCAGGTCTGCCCGTGGGACGCCATCGATATGGTCGATACGCTCGACGCGGCCTATCATGTTGCTGTCAAAGGTGGACCGCCGCGTTATGTCGAGCAGAACTGGGATAATCTGGTCGAGGCGGCGCAGAGGAACGCCGAGGGTCTGGTCGCCAAGAAGAAATGACCGTTCCCGGAATCATACCGATATTCCCCGGCAGTCAGTTCTCACGTCGGTCAGGCTTTCGTGCTGACGTGATAGGCTGAGCGGCGAGCTTACTGCCATCCGAGCTGTTTTCCGCGATCATAAGCATGCGCTCGCGTTGCGCGCATGGGTCCGACACCGAACTGATTGCGGGCATTCCTGAATAACTCAACCGGAGGACGCGTATGGACCGCTGGTTTCGATCGTCCCTGATATTCGCCATCGGCGGCGGGTTGCTGATTGGCGTCGGAGGCTGTAACTCGGGCGAACCGGGGGCGGAGTCTCCCAAGCCGTCCGCCGGCCCCCAGCAGACCGTCCAATCATCCAAGCCTACGAAGAGCGAAAAGGCGGAGGCAAAGGCGACCGAGGGGGAGAACACGACCCCGTCTCAGCGGGTCGATACCAAGCAGCTCACCGAAGTTGTCAAGGAGGAAGTCAAGGGCGGCGAATCCACGGAAGGGCCGACTCCTTACGACTATCTCTGGATGCCGTCCAAGCCGGAGCAAATCAAGGACGAACCGCTGACCGTGACCGTGCCCGCCGGGTTGGAGCCGCTGATCGCCAAGGTGAATGTCCCGGCGGCCAACCCACTGACCAAGGGTAAGTATGAGCTGGGCCGCCAACTCTATTTCGACCCGAGGGTTTCGCTCGATGGCACGATCAGTTGCGCCACCTGCCATAATCCGGCCCATGGCTGGACCGATAGCATGCCGGTCTCGCTCGGGATCGATGGTCAGGCCGGAAGCCGCAGCGCGCCCACCGTGCTGAATACGGTCTATGGCAAGACGATGTTCTGGGACGGCCGCGCCCCGTCGCTCGAAGGTCAGGCTCAGGGACCGGTCCAGAATCCCATCGAGATGGGCAAGCAGTCCTACAAGGAGATCATCGAGCGGCTCAGGAAGATCCCGGGATATCGCGAGCAGTTCCAGAAGGTCTTCGGGACCACCGTGACCCTCGACGGCATGGCCAAGGCCATCGCGACCTTCGAGCGCGTCGCGGCACTCTCCGGCAACTCGCCCTATGACAAGTACAAGGCCGGCGACCTGAAGGCCCTCTCCGACAGCCAGAAGCGGGGCATGGTTCTCTTCGGCTTGAGGCTCGACACGGACGACGACTTCAAGACCGATGTCGTCCTCCAGAAGGCCAAGTGCACCCTCTGCCATGCCGGCTCGAATTTCAGCGACGAGCAGTTCCATAACCTGGGCGTCGGCTGGGATCCGAAGACCTCGCGGTTCGCCGACCTGGGCCGTTGGGCCATCGAGCCGATCGGCGCGAAGAACGACGCCACCCAGGGCGCCTTCAAGACGCCGACCGTCCGGGACGCCGAGCGCACCGGCCCGTACATGCACGACGGTAGCCTGGCAACCCTGGAAGCCGTCGTCGACCACTACGACAAGGGCGGGATTGCCAATCCGGCCCTCGACCCGGACATGAAGAAACTCAACCTCACGGCGCAGGAGAAGGCCGACCTGGTCGCCTTCATGAAGGGGCTCACCGGAGAGAGCAAGAAGCTCGACGAGCTCCTGCCCACGCTGCCTCCGGGACCCGACGGCAAGACCGTCGATCCCAAGCCCGCGTTGAATACCCCTTCCAAGAAAATGGCCTTTCTTGGTCATCAGTCATCGGTCATCGGTCATTAGTGGCGTCGCGTAGATCGCTTCACGCTTGGATTGAGTAGACGCGACACAAAGTGCCAGCCAGCCCATACGAGCCCGACGCGCCAGCAAGTGAATTGATGACCCCGCCGGAATTCACTCGCTGGCGCGTCGGGCTCGTCTGAGGGCCCTTGCCGGCGCTGACGTGTGGAGTGTACTCAACGCAAGCGTGAAGCGCTCCGGTGAGCGTCACAATAGTTGGTGGCACAGGCGATCAGTAGTGGGCGTAGTCCCGCCTCCAGAATGCCTCCCACTGCCCTTTTTCGCTCCGGTAGAGGGCGCGAAGATGGCAGACGGCGTGGGATCCCTCCTCGCCCCAGCGCATCCCGGCCA
>JBKQHM010000196.1:0-6964 GCA_052148775.1 Isosphaeraceae bacterium
TGTGCGGCTCGCTGTGCTCGATCAACGTCGATAACGCGGCGATCAAATTCGTCAAGCGCCAGCCGCTGGCTAACGCAGACGCTCCCGCGGCAGGCTGAGCTATCGATCGAGCAAGCGAATTGAGGCCCGCTGGCGGGCGGGGACGCAGATAGACGCTATGGCCAAGACTTCGAAGGGAATCCTCGACGAGGCGCGGGCCAAGATCAGGCAAATCAGCGTCGAGGAAGCCCGGCGGATGCTGGAGAGCCCCGGCGTCGTACCTTGAGGATCTCGAGTCGGCCCTTCTTCGTTGGCCGATCGACCGTGACATGGCGGTCGAACCGTCCTGGCCGCAGCAATGCGGGGTCGAGGACGTCGGGCCGATTGGTCGCCGCCAGTACGATCACGCTCTCGCTCGGCGCGAAGCCGTCCATCTCGGTCAAGATCTGGTTGAGCGTCTGCTCGCGTTCGTCATGTCCACCGCCCAGTCCGGCTCCGCGGACGCGCCCGACCGCATCGATCTCATCGATGAAGAGGATGCACGGGCTGTTTTCCTTGGCCGTCTTGAACATGTCGCGGACGCGGCTGGCACCGACGCCGACGAACATCTGGATGAATTCCGAGCCCGATATCGAATAGAAAGGGACCCCCGCCTCACCGGCGACCGCCCGGGCGAGCAGGGTCTTGCCCGAGCCCGGTGGACCGACCAGCAATACGCCCTTGGGGATTCGCCCTCCCAGACGCTGGAATTTCTCGGGACTCTTGAGGAATTCCACGATCTCCTGGAGCTCCGACTTGGCGTTCTCCAGGCCCGCGACTTCATCGAAGGAGGTGCGCTGCTTCGACTTGTCGTGGCGCTTCGCCGGACTCTTCACGAAACTGCCGAGGATGCCGCCGTCGAACTGGTCGCGAGCCCGACGCATCATGATGTAAATCAAGCCGAGGACGACGAACATCGGCAGGAGCAGCATGATCCAGGCGAGACCGCCGGCCGAGTTGGGCGGATTCCCCTCGATCTTGACGATCTCCGTGTCGTTTCCTCCCGGAGACGGTGCCAGCTTCTCGCACAGCGGCTTGATCAGCTCCTCCGAGGGGACATAAACGATGAACTTCCGCACGGGGATGGGGGTCGTCCCGGGTGACTGGGTATAAGTCACTTCCTTGCGGAGTTCGCCGCGGATCTCGTTGCCTTGAATCGAGATACTCTTGATATTCTTGTTCTCAACCTGGTCCATGAACCAGGGATTATAGGTGACCGGGGTCTCTTGCTTCGGCACGAACTGCCAGAAGATGAGGGCCAACAACCCGATCACGATCAGCCAAAGCCAGGGGGGTGTTGGTGACCCGCCGGACCCATTCGTCTTGCGCCCCGCGGTCGGGGGCCTGCGCGGGGTCTCCTGTTGCGGCGGTCGATTCTCCATGCGTTCTCACCAATTTCGACGCGATGAATGATTAGCGCCGGCCAATCGGCTCGACGCAGCACGGCGGTCGTCTACCGACACCTCGCCGCACATGAATTGTAGCGAACAACTTCTAAAAATTCAGGGGGCTCTCCGACTCAAATCTCAAATCCACCCCCGTCGTGGTAACCGGAACGACGGGAACCCCTTCGCACGACATTCCCCGGGAGATGAAGTTACCCGGACTACCCTAGACATGTTACTCAATTTGGTCCATGTAGCCCAGAACTTTACTGCGTTGGCTTGCTCTCAGCGGAGCATGAAGCAAGGACACGACTCAAGACACGCTATCTTTTGCTAGAAACAAGCCAAATCAACCGCAATCTCTCTTCCGACCGGGAATCCGCTGTCATGCGGCGGGATCGATGGAAACCGTTGACATCCATTCGCGTGGCGGACGACCCGTGCGAGATACTGGTTCAGACATGGATCGAACCCCCGCCGGCTTCCAACCATTTCTCACAGTCCATGGCCGCGGCGCAACCCGAGCCGGCGGCTGTGATGGCCTGACGATAATGGGTGTCCACGACGTCGCCGCATCCGAACACGCCCTCCACGCTCGTCGCAGTCCCATAGTTCGCCATGGTCTCGAGCAACCCCGCCGGCGCCTCTACGCCGCCCCAGGCCAGGGCGGTACGCGTCAACAAGTAGCCTTCGGGCGTCCTGGCGAGCTGATTCCCGAAGATTGCGGTGTTGGGTACGTGACCGATCGCCAGGAAGAGCCCATCGATCTTCAGATCGCGAAGAGAGCTATCCTTCGTGGAACGTATTTTGACGTTGGTCAGGATCTGGTGAGTACCCTGCGGCTCCCCCTCGATCGCTTCGATGGTCGAATTCCATGCGTATTCGATCCTGGGATTCTTGAACATCCGATCTTGCATGACCTTGGATGCACGCAAGGCGTCACGCCGATGAATGAGGGTGACCTTGCTGGCGAAGCGCGTGAGGAATGTGGCCTCCTCCGCGGCGGAATCACCACCCCCAACCACGGCGATCTCCTTGCCGCGATAGAAATGCCCGTCGCAGGTCGCACAGGTGCTGACGCCGTTACCCCGAAACGGTCCCTCGATCCCGAGCCAGCGTGCCGAGGCACCGGTCGCCACGATCAGCGAATCGCTGGTGAACTCGCGGATCGTCCCGCTTGACGGGTCGCCGCTGGGATCGTCGGTCGTTCGCACCCGGAAAGGACGTCCCGAAAGGTCGGCTTCGAAGACGGTCTGCCAATGGCAAACGGCGCCGAACCGCTCGGCCTGCTTGCGCATCAGGTCCATCAGCTCCGGACCCTGGATACCCTCGGGGAATCCCGGGAAATTATCCACGGCCGTCGTGAGGGTCAACTGGCCGCCTGGTTCTTTTCCCTCGAAGACCAGGGGGGCGAGATTCGCGCGGGCTGCGTAGAGGGCGGCCGTCAATCCGGCCGATCCCGAGCCGATGATGATCACGGGGACGTGCGACTGAGAAGACATCATACCCTCTATCAACCTGCGGATCCGGATCGGATCATGACTGCCCCGGCTGGCCTCCCCGCCAGGGCTGGCACACATTTCAAGTCAAGCTCCGGAGGCCAACGATCGCTATGCTCCCATATTATGGGGCCGAGTCCAGAAGCGACCCACTCGTAAAGGAAGGATCCTGACTGGAACTCAAGCAGAGTGGTTGCATCACGCGTATCATGGAGATCGCGGTGCCGCGCTTGTCAAGATGCAGGACTTCCGGGTTTTGACCGAACAGGAGGAACCCTCGAAGACGTGAGCTAGAGTGCTATTGAGCCACATGACTCGCAACACTCTAGTCACGCGTGACGCAACATCTCGACCTGGGCGGAAAGAGACGCAACGGGGTTCTGAAAGGGAAGCCAATTATGCTAGTGCTGACCCGAAAGCTCATGGAGAAGCTCTTCATCGGCGATGACATCTGCGTCACTGTCGTTCGACTCGAGGGAGGGCAAGTGCGGCTGGGTATCGATGCCCCGCGCGAGGTTGCCGTCGTCCGGGCCGAACTGGTCCCCGAACGACTTCGTCCTCGAGGTCAAGCGGACCCACACCTGGGGCCCGGCCACGACCGGCAGCCTGTCAGGCATTCGCCATACGAGGCTCGTGGAATCGATAGCCGACGCCGCGGACGGTCTCGATGAGTTCGCCCGCATCGCCCAGCTTCTTCCTCAGGCTCTTGATGTGGACGTCGATCGTTCGCTCCAGGACGATCGCATCCTCGCCGATGGCGGCGTCCATCAGCTCGTATCGAGTGAAGGCTCGGCCCGCCTGACGAATCAGGACCTCCAGGAGTCGGAACTCTGTGGGCGTCAGTGGGAGTTCCTGATCGCGGTACAACGCCCGATGGCTGTGCCGGTCGATCACGATGCCCTGACTCTCGATCACCTTGTTGGCGACCGTCTCGGCCTTCAACTGCCTTCGGCGCAGTTCCTTCTTGATGCGCTGGATCAGGATCTTCATGCTGTAGGGCTTCGTGACGTAGTCATCCGCGCCCGTGGCGAAGCCGACCAACTCGTCCGATTCCTCGGCCTTCGCCGTGACCATGATGATCGGGATTTCGCGCGTGCGAGTCCCCAGGCGAAGCTCACGGCAAACTTCCAGCCCGGGCTTGTTCGGCAGCATCAAATCCAGCACGACAAGATCGGGCAACTTCAACTGGGCCTGCCTGAGTCCTTCCTGTCCGTCGAACGCGACGAATACCTCGAATCCTTCGCGTTCCAGGTTGCAACTCAAGACTTCGACGAGCGATCGTTCGTCTTCGATCACGAGTATTTTAGGCTTGGGCATGGGGGCATCATGGATCTCAGTGGATGATTGTCTATTCGGAAACTCCACCTTCCATGATAATCGAAGGAATGACAACTGCATGTCCGGAGGGTTAAGAAACGATGAATGATCGATGATCAGACACCGTGATCCGCAAACCCTTCGGAGAGTCGGGCCGCGACGTCGGCGGTGCTCACGTGGTCATCGAGGCGGATGACGTCGCCGATGGTTCGGTCAACGAGAGCATCCGCCTCACGACCTCCGCGAGGCTATCGGTCTCCTGGTAGATCTGGAGCTGCCTCGTCGAGCCGGTCGGCTGCTCGGCGAGATCGCGTGCGGATCGCAGATAATGAGCGCAGCCGAGTTCCTCGCCCCGCGCTTCGAGGCGATCGATCAGATTATGAACAACACGACGGGCGGGAACCGCCTGGTAGGTGAGCGGATCGACGAGCTTGGCCTCCATCCCGTATCGGCAAGCCCGCCACTTGTTCTGTCGCACCATGAACGGATGGCAATCGTACTGGTAGGTACCTCGATCGATCTCCTCGGACAGGTCGAAGATCAAGCACTGGATGAGCGCGGTCAGGGCCAGGACGTGGTCGATCGTCGGCGGCATGTCGCAAATGCGAACTTCCACTGTGCCGAAGTTGTGATGGGGTCGGACATCCCACCAGATCTCGCGAATCGTCTTGATGAAGCCGGTCTGGACCATATGGTTCAGCAGCCAGGTATACTCGGACCAGTTTCGCATGAGCGGGGGCAATCCCGCGGTCGGGAGGGTCTCCATCACCTTGACGCGCTGGGAGTGGAGGCCCGTATTCCGCCCCTGCCAGAAGGGGCTATTGGCCGAGAAAGCGAGCAGCGTGGGGAGATGCTGCATGATCCGGTCGCAGATCATAATGGCCTTGTCGCCGGAGTCGACGCCGACATGGACATGCAGGCCGAATGTGACCAGTCGCCGGGCGGTCTCCTGGAGTAGATCGATCAGGCTGTAATATCGCTCGTTCGGGGAGACTTCCTGGTCCTGCCAGCGAGAAAACGGGTGTGTTCCGCTCCAGAAGAGGCGGAGGTCGTGACGAGCCGCAGCCTCCCGAACCACGCCGAGCTTCGACTCAAGGTCGCTCCGGACTTCGTCGACGTCGTTGCAGACCTTCGAGTTGATCTCCAGGTAGCATTGCAGCAGCTCGGGTTTGACCGCCACCTGGAGCTCGTCGGGGATTTCGGCAAGGACTTCGGTGATCGCGCTGCGGAGTGCCATGGTCTGGTTGTCGACCAGGTTGAGCTCGATCTCGACGCCGAGCGAGGGCCGATCATTGCTCACAAATTTGAAGAGGCTCACGAAGGGCGACTCCTCGGCGCGTGGGACAGGAGGACCGCACCGTGGGCCAGGGTCTTGGCGCCGATGGCCAGCGCGGCCTCGTCGATGTCGAAGTGGGCGGAGTGGAGGGGATGACGCGGACGGTCGAGTGCGGCCACCCCCAGCCGCAATAGACAGCCGGGGGCATGCTTCAGGTAGCCGGAGAAATCCTCGCCCCCCATGCTGGGTAGCCGGATCTCCTCGAGATTCGCCTCGCCGACGACCTCTTGCGCGGCCCTGACGCAGATGGCCGTGACTTCCGGGTCGTTGAACACGGCCTCTGTCCCCTGGTGAAACGCGACCTCGATCTCGGCACGTGTCGCCGCGGAGAGTCCCCGCGCGATCTGGGTGATGCGTTCCTCGACCTGGGCGGCCGCGCGATCGCTGAAGGTCCGGATCGTCCCCAACAGTTCCACCTCATCAGGGATGACGTTCGGACTGCTTCCTCCCCGGATGGAGCCGAACGTCACGACGCTGGGATCACGCGCATCGACCGATCGCGGCACGAGTTGGTAAAGGGTGGACACGAACTGGGCGGCCACCGAGATCGGGTCGACCGCGAGGTGCGGTCGTGCGGCGTGACCGCCGACTCCTCGAATGACGACGCGAATCTCCTGGCAGCAAGCGGTCAAGAAACCTGTCCGCTGGCCAATTCGGCCAACGCTTAGCTCCGGATCGACATGCAGCGCGATGATCGCCCGGACATTCTCGACCGCTCCCGCGGCGACCATTTCGAGCGCACCCTCGCTCACCTCCTCGGCCGGCTGAAAGATCGATCGCCAAACGGTCTCTTCCGGTAGAACCTCGCGACATTCCCACATCGCCAGGGATGCCACGAGCGCCATGGTTGCGTGCGCATCGTGACCGCAGGCGTGCATCAGGCCCTCGCAGCTCGATCGATACGGTACGCTCTTGGCATCGGCGATCCGGAGCGCGTCGATGTCGGCCCTGATCGCGACCCGCTTCCGGTCTCCCTGGCCCTCGGGTTCGGCAACCAACCCTCGCCCCGACGGGGCAATCCGCACGCGGAGGCCCGCCTCGCCAAGTTGCTGCGCCAGATACTGGGTCGTCGCGTATTCCTCGCGGCTCGGCTCCGGATGGGCGTGCAGGTATCGACGGATCGAACACCATCGTTCGACCTGCGAGTCGATATACGAATCAATCGCTTCTCTCCAGTGCCGCATGAGCAATCCGGTCCCTTCAAGCTAGTCCTTCTCGACCTTCCTCGATTCTACACGGTCGGCTGACTGTTCTCTACGAGAAGGGGTTGGCCGCGCGATGGGCTCGGTCGTCTCGGGCGCGGAGAATACCTCACGGGGCGAGCTAGGATCGAAGATGAAGATCAGCCGCGCCGCTCATCTGTACGCGCGGACCATCGCTCGGATAACAGGCGAACCTATGACCATGGG
>JBKQHM010000197.1:0-16129 GCA_052148775.1 Isosphaeraceae bacterium
GACGAATCCTCAGTGCGATATCTTCCTCGAACTGGGGAGAAGCCAGTTCGACGTGACGGCCCTGGCTCTGGATCTCTCGCGGCTCTTCGAACGTCCCGGTGCGTGGATTCAGCCATTCCGCTCGATACCGGCCGGCGGGGAGGTCGAGCGTCAATTCGACCTTGGTCCCGCCGTAGATGTAGATCGCATACGCCCGGCCGGGTTCGCTCAGTGCACGGGCTGAGGTCTTCT
Organism: Isosphaeraceae bacterium; assembly: GCA_052148775.1. Lineage (GTDB taxonomy): Bacteria > Planctomycetota > Planctomycetia > Isosphaerales > Isosphaeraceae > CAVZRC01. The sequence goes on from JBKQHM010000197.1 coordinate 232, forward strand.
CGGGGACGACGCGACCGATGATCCGGGCGTCCGGGGTCATCTTGACGAAGTCGAACCCTTCGATGAAGCCTTTGAGGATCTGCAACTGGGATCGGAACCCCGGCCCGCCGCCGCCGGGCGTGGGGGCGACGATCCGGGCGGTCCCGTCCTCGTGGTCGGTCGTGAACGAGTAGTCGAGGTGGTCGAAGATCGCGCCGCCGGCCACGAGGAAATCCCAGGCCTCGATGCGGTAGGGTTTGTCGTCGATGCCCCGGAAGCCGGTCTCATCGTCGCTGATGGCCTTGCCGAGGCCGTAGTTCATGCCGACGGTTGCGGGCGGCGTGGCGTAGTGGAAGTTGAAGATGGACACGGCGGGGTTGGGCCGTTCGATCTTCGCCTTCTCGTTGGCGATGTTCTGGGCGAGCAGGTGCTTGCGGGGCAGGTCTTTCTCCGCGTCGACGATCACCGAGGCGATCCGCGCCTGCCATTCCAGCGTCACACCGCCGAAATAGGGCTCGTTGCAGATCTCGAAATAGACGTTGTCAAATGCGTTCAACTCCCGGACGGCCTTGCGGACGAAGGACTCTTGCCTCTCCTGGAGGTCCCGGTGTTTGCCGGTGTATGCTTCGTTCCGGCCGATCTTGCCGACGCCGTTGATGTTGTTCTGCGCGTTCATCGGGTTCACCGCCCAGAGGTTCTCCTCGTAGAACGGGCAGAACAGGACGTACTCGACGACGATGCCGCGGTCCGAGGCGGCGGCCACGAAGGCTTTGAGGCGATCGAAGTAGGCGTCGTTCCATCGGCCGAGGTCGAACTTCTTGCCGCCGTCCGATGCGCCGAGGGTCTCGGTGCGGGGCCAGGGCGCGATGTACTTGTCGGGGGTCGGCGCCAGCGTATTCTTCTCGATCTGGAACGAGCCGGGGACCTCGCGATAGGTGCCCGAGAACGTCCGGGTGAGGTTCAGGCCCCGCGCGTGCAGCTCGTCGAGATAGGGGATGGCGTCGAAGTCGCCGTTGAGGACCGCGCCGTAGTGCTCGGTGGACGTGATCAGGACCGTCGGCTTGCCCCGGAAGAGGAGGTAATGCGGATTGTCGGGGTGGAGGGAGATGGGCTCGCCGGCGGTCGGGAGGGCGAGCCATATGAGTAGTGCAGCGAGCATGCGTCAGTCCTCGTGTCGGATTAGCCTGCGAGATCCGGTTGATTCAGCTCACCACCAGTGGGGCCGGAAATGTGCCGGGGACGACGCCGTATGAGATCAGGCGGATTTGTATCGGGCCAACAATCGCCGGATCTCCGGCAGCAACTCCACGGGTACCGTAACTACCGCTCGATCGTCCTCCCTCGATCGCTGCGGTTTCATCGGCGGCGACCCATTCCTTCTCTGTCCGGCGATCCAGTTCGGCCGGCAATCGCCGGGTGCGTTTTTCATCCCAACCCCGGGGAATTGGCGTTCGATCATCGCCCACGCCTCCTCCAAATCTTAGCGGACCGGCCTGCCAGAGCCGATGCGGATTATCCACCATCAAATCCGGGATAGCAACCCGATGCACCGTTCGCCCTCAGGGCGATGCTGTACTGAGGCGACCCTCGAAAGGTCCGATTATCGATCGGTCATGCGTTCGATCCAGGACGGCGAAGACCACCTTGCGGAACGCCGAACGGAATCGGCCCTCGCCGTTGAGGTGCCGGGCGAATCCAACGGCCACCTCCGCCGGATCGTTGCGAAAGACGCCGCATCCCCAGGCCCCCAGGACCAGCACGTCGTGACCGTTCACGACCGCCAGCGAGAGCACTTTCTCGATCCGGGCGAGCATCACCGGCTCGATCCGGGCGACGTTTCGCGGCTCCTTCTCGCGGACCACTCCGGCGTTCACGGCCGGCGCGGTGACGAACGAGACGGCATAGGGTTCCTCGAGCAGGGTGTCGTCATCGTCGCGGAACACCGGCACGTCGGGCGAGTAGATCATGTGCTCGGTATACAGGCAGGACGAGGATCCGCGGTTGGCCTCATACATGGCCTGGAGAGGCGCGATGCAGGCGTATAAGCCCGAAGCCCGCGCCAGGCTCTCCTCCTGCGCCTGGCTGCCGTTCAGGAATCCGCCGCCCGGGTTCTTGGCTGATGCGAAGTTGAGCGCCAGGACCCTCGCGGAAGGGTCGTCGCGAAGGAGCTCGCGCGATGCGTGCAGCGTGGTCGCATTGACGACTTCGAAGGCCGTCGGAGCGCGATCGATGCATCCCAGGAGAATCGGTTCGCACTGACGGGAGACGTCGTCGTGCCGATCCGGCGTGTACAGGATCGAACGTGTCCGCGCGGCTGCGAGGCGGTCGCCGATCGTGACACGATTGCCCGTTCGGGCGAGGTAGTGGCCCGATTCCAGGATTTCGAGCGTCTCGCGGGCGGTCTCGGCTCGCTTCGAGCGACTCGCCATCGTTCGTTACCTCGGGTGCAATCAGGAACGGTGCTCGGAGAGCACCCTACAAAGCCCATCGCCACGGAAAACTCGCGATGCGAAACGGTCGACACTCCGAAAAGGGCAAGGGTTCGTGAATGCCTGGACGTCAGTCCTTCTGGGGGGAGAATAGTTTGTCATCTCGGACCGAGACCTCGCCCTGCTCGATCAACCCGGCGACCGCGGCGTCGATGACCTCCTTCAATTTCGCGGTGGTCGTCTTGAAGCCCAGCAGCCTGGCGACCATCGCCGGGACCTCTTGGCGATGCAGCCCGATGTGATCGGTCAGCAATCCGCGGATCGCCGCGGCGATTTCGGCGGGGGGTAGCATCTCGGGTTTCCGGAGGTTCGATGCCGTCACGTCGGCTCGCGATCGGACGGCGATCTCCGTCCGCTGGGCGTCGCTCACGAACTCGCCTTCGGACTGCAAGATCCCCTTGCGGATCGCGAGCTGGATCGCGCTCGACACGGCCGCGGTGATGCGGTTGCCGGCGCGTTGCTGGCCCCAGAGCGATGTCACGCGACGGGTGATCTCCTCGCGATGGATCGGGCCTTCGATCGTGACCACTCGGCTGACGATCTTCGCCAGCGTGTTCAAGGACGTATCCGGGATCGCGGTCCCGCTCGGGACGCCGAAATTCGCCTCCTCATAGGGGAGCACCCAGGCCGGGAGGCTGCCGTTCGCGGACTCGTCGGGCGGCTCCATGCGGTCGATTGTGTCGTCGACGAGATTGGTATTCTCCGGCACTTCCTCATCGTCTTCCGGTTCGTCCTGCGCCTTGGCGTCGAGGCGTGCCTCGTCGATGGCCTCGACGAGCTTCCGGAGCTGCTCGTCGGGCCGGTGGAACCAATCGGTGCTCCAGATCCGATGAATCCGCCAGCCGCGATCGCACAGGACGCCCTCGCGCAGGCGATCGCGATCCCGGGCCGAGCGCGCGGAATGATAGGTCGCGCCGTCGCACTCGATGCCGAGCAGGTATCGGCCCGGACAACCGGGATCGACGACGGCCAGGTCGATGATGAAGCCCGACGTCCCCACCTGGCGATGGATCTCGTGGCCAAGGTCCTCCAGGGCATCGGCCACCTGGCGCTCGAAGTCCGAGTCGACGTCCCGGCCGGTGGGTTGCTGTTCGTCCAGGATGCCCGTCGCCGCGAACCGGAGGAACGTCTTGAAGACCGAGGCCCCGCGCGACCGGGCCCCCTGTAAATCGATGTCGTCGGCCGTGATCGAGCTGAAGACCTCGCAACGCTCCCGGGCGCGTGAGATCAGGACGTTCAGCCGGCGCTCGCCGCCGTCGATCGAGAGCGGCCCGAAATTCATGGCCATGTAACCTGATTCATCGCGCGCGTATCCGACCGAGATGAAGATCACGTCGCGCTCGTCACCCTGGATGTTTTCCAGGTTCTTGACGAAGAAGGGCTCCGGGCGGCCCGTCGCGAAGAATTCGTCGAGCCCGGACTCCTCGCGGAGCAGGAGCTCGAGCTCGTCGCGGATGGCGTCGCGCTGCGAGACCGAGAACGCCCCGACGCCGAGAGACTTCCTGGGAGCGTTGCGGGCGTGGTCGACGACCGCCCGGGCGATCTCGCGGGCCTCGACCCGGTTCGTCCGCGTGTTGCCCCGGTCGAAGACGCCGTCCTTGACGAGTCGGAAGTGCAGCCCGTGGGCGGGCGTCACGCTCGTGGGGCTGGGCACCACGTAGAGATGACCGCCGTAGAATTCCCGGTTGGAGACCGCGATCAATGAATGGTGGCGGCTCCGGTAGTGCCAGCGCAACATCCGTTGCGGCAGGCCCTGGGTCACGCAGAGCCCCAGGATGCTGTCCAGGTTGGCGGCGTTGAAGGCGTCGTCGTCGTCCGGGGACCCGTCGTCGTCGAGCATCTTGCTGAAGAATCGCGTCGGCGGGAGCTGCTTGCTGTCGCCGACGACGACCACTTGCCTGGCCCGCGCCATCGCCCCCAGGGCATCCACCGGGCTGATCTGGCTGGCCTCGTCGACGAGCAGCAGGTCGAACGTGATCCCGCCGGGCTCGAGGTACTGCGCCACCGAGATCGGGCTCATCATGAACACCGGCTTGATCGCCTGGACGGCGGTCCCCGACTCCTTGAGGAGCTGTCGGATCGGCTTGTGCCGCCGTTTCTTGGAGATCTCCTGGAGGACGATGCGCATCTCGCCGCCGGTGCCGCGGGGGATCGCGTCGTGATGGGCCGCGACGACCTCGCCGCGGGCGAGCTCGATCCGGGCCAGGTCCAGCTTGCGGAATTCGTCGATGCGACGCTCGTGGGTGAGCCCAGTGAATTCCCGCAATTCCCGGTGCCGCTCGAAGGCGTCGCGGAGGAGCGACTCGTAATAGGCGATCTCGAACTGATCCAGGACGGCATCGGCCGGGATCCGTCCGTCGTGGAGGCGTTCGACCACCGCGTCGAGCCCGAGGGCCTCGAGCTGGCTCCGGCGCATCCGGTAGCCGACCCACTGGGACAGCATGCCGCGATTCTCCCGCCACGATCGCAGACGGGCCGACAGTTGCTCGATGGGGATCGCCGCGAGGGAGCCGACGCCGAACGCTTCGAGCCGGTCCAGCTTGACGGCCTCGAAGAGCGCGTTGAGCTGCTGGAATGCCGGCTTCATTTGCCTCGTCAGCACGCCGAGCGGTTCCTGGCAACGCTCGGGCTCATCCAGGCGCGACTTGATGAGCCGGTGATCGTCCACGAGCCGGGCGGCCCGGCACTCGTCGTCCCACTGCACGACGGCGGCCAGCCGGGGCCAATCGGAATTCGTCCCCTTCCAGGCGGATCCGAACGCATCCCGGCCGAGCTGGCGGATGTCGGGGTCGTCGTCGAGCGACCGCGTCTCGGCCTGGGTCTCGATCACCGTGTCGATGATCTTGAGCCGTTCGGCCGGACTCCGCGGCGCGTCTCCCTTCAGGATTCCCCGGAGCGTGGCCATCGCCTTGCGATAATCGGGACGGAACCAGCGGAACCAGGAGTGGCCGTGCGCCGCGATGTCGCGCCGGGCGGCGGCGAGGTCGGTTTGCCAGGCGAGCGGTGAGGCGGTCTCCGCCATCGCCGACCGGCTGGCCGAGAGCGCCTGGCCCCGCTCGACGATCCGGGCGATATCATCCCGACGGGTCTCCCAGGCCGGATTCCCCATCTGGCGATGGTCCATCGCCGGGGCGTTCACGAGCTTGAGGCCGAGGTCGGACAGTCGCTTGACGTCCCGCAAGCTCAACGCGTCCGGGACGGGCATCCCGAGGGCCTCGGCCAGGCGCCGGACCGCATCGGCGATGGTTTCCAGGGACGCGACGGCCGCGTCGATCTGGCCGACCAGTTGCTTGAGGTCGTTGGGGAGCAGGTGGGTGTCGCGGCCCACGCCCCACCAGGGATGTTCGCCCGGTCGACCGACCTCCTTAAGGTGGGCCTGGAGGTCTTCGAGGCCCTGTCGCCTGGCCTGGAAATCGGCGCGGGTCCACGAACCGGGGTCGACCAGCTCGAAATCGACGGTCTCGGGCACGAGCTCATTCAGGCTGGCGAGCCGGCCGTAGATCTGGAAGATTGTGACCCCCGCCGGTTCCAGGGGCGTGTTCAGGAGGGACGCATGCTGGTTTAACTGGTCGCGGATCCGGCCCAGCGCCTCGATCGGCTCGGTCGAGCCGTTGAGCTTGGGCCGTCCGAGCTTCAGCGTGGCGTTGATCTCCTCGAGGACCGCCTTCTTGCTGGCCTTGCGGCTGTGCAGCTCCAGGCAGATGACGCCGAGGCCCAGGCGGTCGAGCCGGCCGTAGACGACCTCCAGCGCGGCCATCTTCTCGGCGACGAACAGGACTTTCTTCCCCTCCTTGACCGCGGTGGCGATGATGTTGGTGATGGTCTGCGACTTGCCGGTCCCGGGCGGACCCTGGACGACCAGGCTGCGCCCGCGCCTCACCTCCTCGATCACGACGGCCTGCGAGCTGTCGGCGTCGGTGACGTGGATCATCTGCCGGGGTGCGATCAGCGGGTCGATCTTGTCTTCGTCGCCGAACAGGGGCGGCTCGGAGGGGAATCCCTCCTGGAGCAGCGCCGAGAGGGTGGAGTTGCTCTCGAGGGGGGCGTGATCGGGCCAGTTGCCCGGGTCGAGGTCGCGATACATCAAGTACTTGGCGAACGAGAAGAACCAGAGCACCATGTCATCGCGGAGCACCTCCCATCGCGGCTGGTCGACGATGGCCTGTTCCACGGCTTCGAAGTAGGCGGTCGTCGATAGCTCATCAAGGTCGGGGACCTCGGGCAGGACGACCTCGAACTCCGCCTTGAGCTTCGCCTGCAACGATAGGTTGGTCGCGATATCGGCCTCGCGCATCCGGAGCCGGAACCGGCTCTTCGCCGAGGGGCGCTCCAGGTCGACCGGGAGCAACAACAGCGGCGCGAATCGGGCCTTGTCGGAAGAGGGGGACTCGTACCACTTGAGGAAACCGATGGCCAGGTAGAGGATGCTGATTCCCTGCTCTTGCTCGTAGATCTGGTTGTCGTAGTAGATGTCCAGCAAGCGGGTCTGCAACCGCTCCGAGCTGAGGCGGGTCTGGAGGCGGAGGTCGCCATGTCGCGGGTCGACCGCGCCCTCGGCGGGCTTCTCGTCCTCGGGTTGGGACAAGGCTACGGGAGTCGGACCGTCGTCCGCCTCCGGCGGCTGATCCTCCTTTCCCGGCAGGAACGACATGGCCTTGCGTTCCCGGACGAGCAATCGAAACACGTCCTCCGACCGTTCATCGACGATGTCCAACTTCTTGCCGCGGGCCGGGTCTCTCGGCGTATTGATCAGCCGATTCCGCGCGGACAGGTCGAGCAATTCCTCGCGCGCCTTCTGGAGGATGCTGTTGAGGGCGGGGTGGTGAGTCATATCGGTTTGCGGCAAGGAGACAGACCTTGATCTACTCAGAAGGCGCGAGGCCCGGGGCGGGTTCATGCCGCAGGCCGTCGGGTCACGCCGAAGAAATGGCGGTCGCCGCCGATCCGTCTGACGATCCGAGGTCGGGGCTTCGCCGGATGCGCCCATGCGCAGCCCGTTCGGCTGTTGCCAATTGAACAATCCTGGCCGAGGCTTTCAAGCAATCCGCCTCGATTTTTCTCCTCGTTCCGTATTCTGGCCTGGCGCTCCGGCAGACCGCCGGCGTGTGGGAGGCGGCCCCGCCGTGCCCTGCGAGCTCAATGATACTGGGTTCGACCCTCGCTCAGGCCCGGATTTCCGGGAGAGCTTGTTGACAATTCGCCGATTCTTGCGATGATACTTTGTAATGCAAATTAGTTTGGATCGTCGAGCAGAGGGGCGGTATTCACGGAGTGACGCTTTCCGCGCGGGTCGGGACTGCCGGTCTTCACTCGGGGGTTATCTGATTTTGAGGGAGGTTGTCATGACGGGACGAAGTCGGTTCGGTCAGTCGATTGCGATCGCGGTCGCGTCGGGGATGGGGATCATGGTCGCCCTGGTCGACCGTGCCACACCCTTCGGGGACGATTCCTCGAAGTCGACGATCGTCCTCTGGCTTGTATGCAGCGGTCTGCTCGGATTCGCGATTCCGGTCCGTCCGTGGCGGTGGGCACTGTTCGTCGGCCCCTGGCTGCCCGCGATGTATTTGCTACTCCACTCCCTCGGCGCGGCCAATCCGATCCATCCGGATACGTATGCCAGCAGCCTGATGCTCATGGTTTTCTCTATCGCCATCTGCACGGTTGGTGCTTATGCCGGCGCGGTGGCTCGGCGTATCAGTTGGCCACCGTCGCCTTCGGTGGAAGCCTCCACGTCGACGGGTGACTGAATCTGACCTCTAGACCGATTTTTGCAAATGAAAATGTTTTTATATTATGGAAGAAGTCCTGCTCACAGCATGCGGATTCCCTAGAATGCCCAGGCTGAGTCGAGATTCAGGGATGTTCCTTTTGACGCATCCGAATGGGAGGGAGACAGATCACGACAACTCAGGATTTTGCCAGATATGCGTCGATTACGACCTTGGCAAGCTCTTCTGCTACCTGATCGTTGTGGGTTTCGTAGCCCTTTACAAGAGAGTGCGAGGGATCGTCATCTTCCCTGTCGAGGGCGACGGTAATGGGGGTGTATTTGGCGGCGGCAGCCTTTGCAGTGCCGACATTCAGAAGGGCGAACTTGGATTCTCCCCCGATGCTTCGCCCCTTTTTCCTGAGGATTTCCCGCAGCGGCGGTACGGCTTCTTGCGGGGTGTCTTTTTGGAAATACTCAACCCAGTTTACCGATAGCCCGTTTTCAAGCTGCCCGTCTGGCCCTTGACGGAGGCGAAACGCGGCGGGCTCTATGAAATCGCCGTCTATCCAGCTTTTCTTGATGTGACGGAAAAAGTGAGAAGTCGGCTCCAGATCATCCATAAATACTACTCGAATGAAGCACCTATTGATTTTGCAACTGACACGATATCGTTAGCCGATTCTCTGCTGAAATGCTGGGCTGTCAAGCCGGCGCCGCGAGGTATCTCGGCAACCAGTTTGACGAGCGGCTGGCCTGTGAATTCAATGGCAACGAAATTTCCTGCCCCATGAATCCAGCGAGCGCGAAGGGTGCCGTCCGGTGTAAGGGTGACCTTGGGAAGGCCGAGTTCGCGGTGTTTGAGAAAAAACGCTGTGAACTGACGGAGTGAATCAGGCAGGATGGATTCAGCCTCCGCGATGGCATCGCGGTGTAAGGCGGTTATCCGGTCTGCGATCTTCCGGTCGCGCGGCTTGTTGCTGCTGAGATCGAGCGACTGGATGGCCTCGAATACCTGCTGACTGGCGGTGCGTTCCGGGCCGATCTCGGGGAATGGGTTATAGGCGGTGCGTTCCGGGCCGATCTCGGGGAATGGGTTATAGATGCGCAACGAGGCAATCTTTGCTCGGGCGGCAGCCGCCATACTGCTAACACCGTGTCGCAAGCTCGCTAGGTCGCTGTTACTTTCCACCCATGAGGTTGGATCGAAGCGGGCAAGGCCGGAGCTCATATCGGCCTCCATATGGTGTTCTGCACGTTCTTGTCGGTCACATCAAGGAACAAGCTATAGATTGCGTCATGGGCCGAGTCAAACCAAGCCCGTGCCCCGTCCAGAGAAAGGTCGTTAGGAGCGCCATGTGCTTTCAATTCCAGCCCGGCGGCCAATTCCTTTGTATCCGCCCGGTGGCCGAGGCGGATGGTCAGATCAACCAGAAGGGTCGGATTCACTCGATAGGTTACGGTTGCATTGAGTCCTGTCACCTCGCGATTGCCTCGCTGGACGTCATAAAGGCTTGCTACCATTGGCAATATGTTCGGGAGCTGGGACGGGATCGCAAAAACCTCGTTCGGCGTGATAATGTTTACGTAATTAAGTTCGCATCTTTGTATGACATCTAGTTTCCCCTCGACCGTTTCCTGAATGAAAGTCTTGTAAGCCTCAAGTTCCTGCCAAAAATTGTGCAGGACGCGTTCGTAATGGGGGTATTCGCTTCCAGCCAGATGACGCCAGTTAAGTAGAAAGGCGTTCCGTTGAACCTGAATAAGCGTCGGGCAGTGGTCTCGGGAAAACCAAAATCGCGGCAGAGGAAAGATTTCGCCGGGCGAGTCCTGAAAAAGTCCGAGCGGCGCGTTGTCGGAAGGGCTGACAATGGGTGTTTGCTGCTCGCATACAGGATATCTTTTGCGTATAATATCCCAGTATACTCCGATATGTTGAGCCTTTAGCTCGCTTATGGGGAGGTGAAAAAGGCCGACGCTCAATTCGTGAATGGGAGGATTCTTGAATTTGACACGCTGATCGGGCTTTTCCCATGGCGGACTTTCCATACGAATCTCCATTGCGGTTTAATTGGTTCCAGAAAATTGGTTGGACTCTTGATAATAATAGGAGTAGAGAGTGTGTGCGTGGTGCCATGGCGTCAAGTGTGATCGCTTTCAATCCTAGAACTCTTTCGGCCTAATTATACCGCATCTCAGTTCTTGGTTTTGGTCGCTGTTTAGGTCGAGCAGCTTCTTTTAATACTTTACCATTGTCCTGAGTGGCAGGCCAGAACTCATCAAAAACCACTCGATGCGGCGGATCCGGATAGGGACGTAGCGATCGGCATCACCGCTACGGTCGACGGTGGTCGATCACAAGCCCTTGTTATCGGATATTCGGATTACGCGCCTTTTCCATCCACGGAAGCCGGGCGGCCCGCATACATCAGGAGGAAGTTGCTCCGAGGCGAATCGGCCAGGCCGAGTCCGGGTGCCCATGTTCTTTGCTCCGTTCTTGCTTCATAATGACGAAAGGACCCTGTCCAGAATCGGCCTTCTTTTGTTCCAAGCGGTCCGCGATGCCAGGGGCTGAACGACCTGACATAGTCTCCATGGAACCGTCTTTCCAAAGTATTGCCCAGTCTCTAAGTCGGGAATGAGAAATGGCCCGAACTTCCTTGAGTCCTGCGTCTGGTCGTTCGTCGGCTGAACCGGGAGAAATCGATGAATGCAGGACGAAATGATCCGTGTCCGTGCGGCAGCGGCAAGAAGTACAAGAAGTGTTGCCTGGCCAAGGACCTGGAGGCATCGTCGAGGCAAACGGCCGTGATTCCGCCCTCGTCTGTTGCACCGCTTCGCCCGGACTCTTCCCACACACAGCCGCATCCGAACTCTGCCGGGACAACGGCACCGGCACGCCCCGCGTACGTCCCTATACCGCCCCCGCCGCGAGATCCCGCCGCCGAGCGCGCCGAGGCCCGCTGGCAGGAGTTCGAGTCTCGGGACGGTGAGGCGCGGATCGCAGTCTTCCTCGAGACCCTGGACGATGCCGAGCTGATGACGGACGACATGGCCTTCGAGATGCTCAATATCCTCCACGCCGACGCCGTGGCGAGCGGCGCCCGGACGCGTTTCGCGGAGTGGGTCGGCGCACTCCACGAGCGTCTGCCCGAGGTGTACGACAAGGGTGCTCACTACTATCTGTCCTGGTGCTTGGTGGACGCCCTGGCGGAGGGCCGGCAGGAGGTTGTCCCCTCCCTGTCGCGGGAGCTGGCCGCCCGCGCCGGGCGCGACATCGACACCTTCAACCGTACCAGGGAGGCCCTGGCCTATCACGGCCTGCTGGACGTCCTCGTCGAGGCCCTCCGCATCGCCTGGCCTTTCGTGAAGTCCTCCGACAACATTGTTCCCTGGGGCATCTCGGAGTTCGCGGAGGATGGGGTCAGTCACGAAATCTTCGACTACCTCGAGCACACGGCCTCTCCCGATCCCTCCGACGCGGTCTTGCTCGACCGCGTCCGGTTCTTCGTCGAGGACCCGCGTGAGGAGTATCTGCGCGAATTCATCGGCGACCTGACGGGAAAATCCGGTCAGGCGTGGCGGGCGGACGACTTCGCCCTGCGGCCGCCCCGGAAGATGAGCCGCGGCGATTGGGGTGAAGATCGAGACGATCGGCGGACTCCAGACCCGGGTGCGATCCATCTCAGCCGGCTCATCAGCGAATTCGTCGGCTATCTACGCCACGAGGAAGGGGTGCCCTTCCCCCGGGGAGAACTGGTCAGGCCGGAGCTGTATCGCTATTTCTTGCGGCGGAACGAGGGCGACCTCGATCCGCGCCCGAGCATGCTGGAGCAAGCATTCCAACCCAACCTGAAACTGCCCAAGCCGCCCCGGCCGGCGCACCCGCTTTGCCCCGAGCGAGTCACGCTCGACGTTCACCTCGCCGGGATGATGGGCATGTTGAATGGGCGCTACTACTCCGCGGCGGCCCTGTTCCTGGCCATGCCCGCCTGGTTGCGTTTCCTGGAGTCACGGGGGCTGATCGACGCCGCTACGAGCCGGAAAGTGACCGCCGAGTTGCTCCCCTTGCATGCCTCCCTGCTGCGGATCTGGGAGAAGTACACTAATGATCCGCTCCTGTATCGCCAGGGGCAAGCGTGGCCGGCCTTGCCGTAGCGATTGCACTTCCCGGCCCGGCAAAGGACAATTGTCGTGCGGTATTCTTGAGCGGCGAAAAGTGAACGACCCGGGATTCGGAGATTGAGCCCCATGTCACGACGATCCGTCACGATACTTGCGATGACGGTCCTGATCGCCTGGGCAGTCTACGGTCGCACGGACGAGCAGCCGGCCCGCGCGCCGGCGCAGACCGGCGCGATCACCGGCCTGCTGGTCGACTTGCAAGGCCGACCGGTCGCCGGGGCCGAGGTCTGGAGTGTTTAGGGAAGAGGCCGGGATTGCCCCGCCCTGAGCGGCGCCGAGCGGCGATTGCGTGCGTGTTTGTTGTGTTCCGCTGTCATGGCCGTCTCGTGGTCATCCTCCGGTATGCAGGGGATTACAGGCGGTCTTCCGGTGAGGTCTCGGCGGGAAGCCTCAGCGCGTCGGGGAGGCGGAGCCTGGAGCGGACGAAGGCGGCGACCTCGTTGGCGTAGCGGCTGATCTCCTCGAGCACGCGAGGCCGGCTGGCAGCCCGACCGTCCGGGACGCCGTTCGGGAAGTGATTCCCGACCTCATCCTCGACGACTTTCGGATTGTCCGGTTGCCGCAGCGCCTCTTCATCGCCCCGCCGCCGGATCTCGGCGCGGATGTCTCGTCGATAGCGGCGCCAGTTCTGAGCGGTCTCCCCGTCTTCCGGGATATACGTGGGGACGAACACCTCGAGGTCGCGCCGGATCCTGGCGTCCCAGGCGACCAGCATCGGCGTTGAAATCTCTTCGAGGTTCATGGAGTAAATTCCGCAACGAGATCGTGACCGGTTCGGCGACGAGCCGAGGTCGCGACGACACCTTATCAGTGGCCTGGTGACAGCCCTTGGGATCCCAATACTCCGGGAGAGGAAGTTTTCAGGATAACGGTTCTTCCTCGTACTGGAAAGGTCTGATCGGAATTCCTATTCTGCGTGTTTGGAAAGGGGGATGTGTGCGATCAAAGACAAACCCGATGTTTTCATGCATCGCTACGTGGAGGCCGGCCTGGTGCCGTCTCCCTGGAGCCGATTGACGGCGACGGTCCGCGCGAGCTCGGTGCTGAGGTCGTTGAAGGCATCGGCATCCCGGGGGACGTCGGCGAAGATGGGGAAGGGCTCGGCGGGATCGGCGGCGGGGGCGACCGGCCTGGCGAAGACCCGCTGCTTGACGAGGTCGAACACCCCGTAGACGACCCGCGGGCCGGCGTTCTTCGTCGGATTCAGCTCGCGCCGGACGTCGTAAGCCGTGATGGCCGCGTTGAGATAGACCGCCGTCTCGATCAGCGCCGCGCGATAGGATGGATGGCCCGCCACCGAGGTGCCCCGGACCCGCTCCAGGGCCGTCGCCGCGCCCCGGACCGCGACCTGGATCCGGTCGACCAGCGACCGGAGGGCGTGCGTGAATGCGATGCTGGCATAGTCCTTGGGCGCGAGGTAGGAGTCGACTGCGGCGGTGACGGCGCCGCAGGTGCTATGGCCCAGGACGAGCAGCAGTTTCAGGCCGTCGCCGAATTGATTGACGGCATAATCGATGCTACCCAGGCATTCGACGCCCAGCACGTTGCCAGCGACCCGGATCACGAACAGGTCGTTGTGGGACTGGTCGAAGATCTGCTCGATCGGCACCCGGGCGTCCGAACAGCCCAGGACCAGGGCGAATGGCGACTGGACGGGGGCCGCGCCCGATTCCAGCGGGAAACCGAGGGACAGCGGATCCGATGGGATGATGACCTGATGAATGGAATGGTCGCCGATCAGCTCTCTCTGCACCTGGGTCACGATCGTGATGTAACGACGGTGGCCCTGCTCGAGGATATCGATCGCGCCGTCGGAATCCTCGAGCTGGCGACCGGCGATCGCATTGTAGGGGTCGTAGCGGTAGATAATATCCATATTCAAGCCTCCGAGTCCGATTGTCGGCCTTTAACCACGGTGACTCTCCCGACCCCGTCATGATCGGCGATCGATCGAGAGTCACGAGAGGGTCTTTTCTTCGTAGCTAGCACAGCCCAAAGTGCGAACCCAACTCATGATCCCGCAATGAACCGGGGCTGGATTCCTCCATGTCTGACTGCCCGCGCCGATCTATTGGCCCATTTCCCGATCGGGAATCGGGTTTGGATTCAATGGTGGTGGACCGTCACTCGATTTTACCCACCGATTGTCTACAATTACCTGAACGCTGAGTTCGCAAAGCGGCCATGATGAATGTGGCTCCCTGGTGACATGGGCCTATGGAAGGTTTCCGGATGCGAAGGCATGAGGCCGTTGAGATATCCCATCGCAGAGTGATGAGGCTCGGCTCGGACTGATGAAACTCCACCATCGGATCGGGCTGGGCGGCCCCCTTCTGAGAGGCGACGCCGGGATGGCTGGCCGTCGGCAGAGGACCGATTTGGGTTCGGAGCCGGGACGATGAACCTTCAACCGAATCCGGAAGCGATACCCTTCGGGATCGCCGTGGCGATCTCCGCGGGGTTGGCCGCGCCGGCCTGGCGTCGGCGAGGGATGCCGCTGGCGCGGGCATTCGCCGTGATGATGATCGGCGAGGCGGCATGGGCCCTGTTCGAGGCGATGGAACTGGTGATCGTCGACCTACCGTGGAAGCAGTTGTGCTTCGCGCTGAGGGCCACGGGCGCCGTGACGATGATCCTGGGACTGCTGGCGACGGTGCTCGTCTATACGGGGAACGGCCGATGGATGGAATTCTGGCGGTTCGGCGCGATCTGCGCGCCGTCGCTGGGCTTGCTCGTGCTGGCCTGGACGAACCCGTGGCACCATATCTACTGGAAGGCGATCGCCAACGAGCGGATCGGCGAATTTTGGATCGCGATGCCGGCCTACGGCCCGGCATTCACGGCGCACTTCGTGTACTCCTACGCCCTGGTCGCGGTCGCGACGGGGCTGCTGGTGACGGCCGTTTATCGGTCGAGCGGGATTTTCCGCGTGCAGGCGTCGATCATGCTCTTCGGGGTGCTGCTGCCATGGGTGGTGAACATCATCGACATGACGAGGGTGTTCGGGTTCATCCACGTGGATACGGCGGCGATGGCGTTCGCGGTGACGGGCCTGGCCTTCATGCCGGGGATCTTCCGCTACCGGCTGCTGGACCTGACCCCGGTGGCGTGGGCGACGGTCGTGGTAGGGATGGACGACCCGGTGCTGGTGATCGATCGTGAGGGCCGGATCGTGGAGCTGAACCCGGCCGCCGAGGTCGTGGCGGGGCGAAAGGCGAGCGAGGTCCTGGGGACCGATGCGGTGCGGGCGTTCGCCGGTTGGCCGGCGCTGGCGGATCGACTGAGGCGGATCAACGAAGAGGGCGAGGCTGCCTTCGAGCTGGACGGGCCGGAATCGCGACTTCCGGCGGTGTTCGACGCGCGGATCTCGCGGCTCGGCGGCTCGAGCGCGTCCGGCGGCTGGGTCGTCGTCCTGCGCGATATCAGCACCCTGCGGCATGCCGAGGAGGGTCGGGTCCGGATGCTCCGGGACCAGGCGGCGCGCGCCGAGGCCGAGGCGGCCAGCCGGGCCAAGGACCACTTCCTGGCGACCCTCAGC
>JBKQHM010000198.1:0-42805 GCA_052148775.1 Isosphaeraceae bacterium
TGGTAAAATCGAGAGGACCACACAATGCTAAGTCGGTCAGATGAAGGAGCGAACCTGTCAGGCCAAATGTTTCGGAGAAGAATCTTAATGTCTTGCGGATACGTCTGAGGCTCAATGGAATATGGACATTGAGCCACTGCCTAACTGTTTCTTCATTCTCGCCATGATTGAAAAGACTGAATGCTTCCGCCAAGTACGCGCGCAGTTCGAAGAGCTCCAGTGTCGATAGCGAGAGATCATCATTCTCGGGGAGAAAAAAAGGAGAAAAAAAGGGGACATTCTTATATCACTAGGAAGCCTAGGTGACTTGGATAAGATGAGTCCCCCTAGACTGTCCAGTCAACCGTGGCAATTAGCAATGTCCCGAATGCCACAAAGTTAGACTTAAACCAAATAGCTCAAATGGTTTGCGTCCAGGAACCGGACGTGTGTCCAAAAATATTTACATGTGAATTATCGATCAACAGTGCGTTTGCCCGCCGAAAACAAGCTACATGGAGTCAATTAAATATCAGCACTAAAAGTGGATCGGTACCCTCACAGTCTATCGCAACCCCTTTGATTGCAATGATTTAAGTCACAAAGTGGATGTCATTCGGGACATTCTTAAATCCCGGCGTCGAGTAAAAAAGGGGACATTCTTAAATCCCGGCGTCGATTGGGGAGTTTAGGTAAGCAGGGCTTCTCTAGATTGTGCAGTCAACTAAGGCAATTAAGAATGTCCCCTTTGTTCGCCCTGGTTCCCCTGTTCGCCCCCCTTTGTTCGCCCCTCTTCACTTCCCTACTTGGGAAACATCCCACACAAGAACCGTTCCGTCGTTGCTTGCCGAGGAGACGAAATGAGAGTCGGGGCTAAACGCAAGCTTGTTTATTCCATCTTGATGTCCGTGGAATTGTCCGATTTCCTGCCCTTTCCGCGCGTCCCAGATTCGTACGATCCTATCCTCTCCACCCCAGGCTACCCAATGGCCGTTGGGAGAGAAAGAAAGACTTCGGATGATGTGCTGTTCTGAGCCCCGCTCAGGTGAGCGTTGCAATTCACCATGACCAGGACGCCAGAGTCTGAACACAGTGTCAACCCCTCCAACGGCGAGCGTCTCGCCATCCGGCGAGAAAGCAACGCACTGAACGGACTCTCGAGGCTCCGTGAACCGGTCGAGAAGACGCGACGTGGCCGTGTCCCAGAGCCTGACACTGCCGTAATCGCCCGCAGAGGCGATCGTGTTCCCATTGGGCGCAAAGGCAATGGTACGGTTAGTGCCCCCATGGGTCGTCTCGAATCGGCGAACTTCCTTGCCCGTGACCGTGCTCCAGATTCTGAAGATTCCGTCATCTTCACTTGCAGCGGCTACCGTCTTCCGATCCGGCGCAAATGCGAAAGCGTAAATCTGACCGCTGCCTTCGAGTCGGACTTCACGAAGCCGCTTTCCCGTGGCTACCTCCCGGAACCAAAGGGTACCGTCTAAGCCCGTTGAGATGATAATCTTACCGTCCAGCGTGAAGGCAATATCACCCTTCGGGCCAATAGATGAGCGCATCAGATCGCGGTCTCGCTCCTCCAGGGGCGCACTCCAAGACACCACGGGACCATCTATCATCCGCCGAAGCTCCTTACCCGTGGAGGTATCCCAGAGCCTTAGCGTGCCGTCCTCGCCTGAGGATGCGATCGCCTTGCCTTCTGGTGAGAAGACGACCGAATGGACCGGCCCTTGATGCCTCGCAAATGTGCGGATCTCCTTTCCCTCGCTGATGTCCCAGAGTTGGAGGATAGTATCAAATCCCGAGGATAAGGCGATCGCTTTGCCGTCGGGCGAGAGGGTGATGACGTGAGGAAAACTCCAGGGGTCGATTTGGATTCGTCGGATTACTCTACCAGTTACCGTATTACAAATCTGAACACTAGCGTCGCTGCACACACAAGCGATCACTTCGCAGTTGGATGAAAAAAAAGGGCGACCGCTCAATTCCCGAGCCATCAGGCGAACCTGCTGGACCTCCCTGCCCGTGGTCGAGTCCCTGGACCTCACAGTTCCGTCCGCATTGAACGAGAAAACCTTCTTGCCATCGGGCGCGAAGGCGATTGAGATCGCCAGCGCATCGGAGGGAAACCATCGGATTACCTGGGAGGTAGCCACATCGCAGAGGCTGAGGGTTCCATCCCAGCCTGCTGCGGCGAGTACCGCCCCGTCCTGGGAAAGTGCGAAGGAGGCCATACCTGCCAAGTCAAAACGCTGGACTTCCCTACCTGATCCCATGTTCCAGATGTGTAATGTCTGATCGCCGCCGGCGCCGGCGAAGAGGTTGCCGTGAGCCGTTATTCGTCGGAAAGAAGCTCTTTCCCCGTTTTCTCCGTACCTATGGAGGATACGACCCGTAGACTGTTCCCAAATCACAATTCCTGAGTCACCGCATGCGGCAAGCTTCTTCCCGTCAGACGAGAATGCAACGTCGCGTATTCCGCAAAACTCCTCCGGCAGTGGGTGCTCGCGTGTCGGCAGAGTGCGGAGTAACCTCCCTGTCCCGGCGTCCCATAAAACCACATTCTCATCGCGCGAAGAAGAAGTGGCCAGGGTTCTGCCGTCAGTGGTGAATGCAATGCTCTCGATTGCAACCAGCGCCCGAAATCTCAAGCTCCCCATCCGAGCAATCGCATGAGGCGGGAGTGGATCGCCATAGACATCTACCCTCCCCTGGCCTTCCTCGTCTGGACTAGGGTGTCCGCTCCCTCCAAGAACGAAGGAAACTGCTGTCACGAGAATGCATTGGACCAGCACAACTACTCTGCGCGCCGGAACCATGAAATAAGGATAAGGGTCCCTGGGCGACTTCGATCGGTTACGGCACCACACGAGAATTCTCCTCAGTTGCGAATAGCCACGCTTTCTCTCTATAGTATAGTAATCCGAATCCCCTGGCAAAACGAGTTTGGACTCTGGGTCTGGCTCGGCCGGTCTTGGAAAGAAAATGAGCGTTGTGCTGACATAAACGAGTCTCGCTAGATAGTTGGAGATGTTTTCCGATCTGAAGCGCCACTTCAGCACACTTTACCCACACCCCAATATGCTCTGTCTGATATTCGACGGCCGTACATCAGGTTCAGAGTCAGGAACCTCGAGTTTCCCGCGAAAACCAATGGCTGCAAGTCACGAACGAGTCTGGAAAATCGCTTTATCAGACAGAGCCGAGCCCCTAGACAAGCGTGAAAGAAAGCTAGGGTGCCACAGTTAACTGAAGGCACTGCTGCTCCAACTGCTCAAGGTAGGCCGAAGGATCATGGTGTAACCGTCGCTGCTGCCACCTCGCTTTCTGCCGATCCAACTTCGAAAGTAACTCTTGCCACCACTCGACACTGCCCGTCCGCAACGCCAAACCCTCTTCCGGCCGCTGCTGAATTGCCAGCCCCAAGGTAACCCGTGCCGAGCCCATCACCGCCAAACTCGGCGAGGCGCCTCGCTGGCCACTGGCGCAGCGCTCGTGGTAACGATGGCTACCGAAGGCTTTCTCCAAGTCATTGTTCGTCCGCGGCAGTTCCGCGGAGTCGTACCGGTGGAATAGCCCCGGCCGGTAGCTCCGAGTCACCTTCAGGAAGTGCCTCAACCCGGCTCCCACGGCGAGCTCACTCGACATAGCCGCTGCCTGCCGCATCCGTGCCGACAGGTGCGTGAACCAAGGACTAGCTTGAACGGAGTCGAAACTCACCAACGCCTCCGAGGGTTCCTTACCCCGGGGCTCACTGTGCAGATGTAGTATAACGGTTGACTTCATGATGTAATTGGCCCGAGCGAACCTGGAGGATTCGGAAAACTGCCGATGGGAGGGGGACTCCATCGGACGGGAGGAAGAATTCCCCCAGGAGCAACCTGAGGAACGGGTCCCGAAGGCGTATCAATCATAATAATGCTGTCTGGCATATACACTTGAAAATACTGCAGGTTAAAAGTTGCACCGGGATAGGGAGGCTGCGGAGAATCTTGAATATCGGGCCTGCTCGGGGAGAGGCCTGTTCTACCTGTCCCGTAGTGAGTGTGAAATGTCCCCATTACAAACCAACCCGGAATATTTGGATTGTCAGCATGAGCGTTGTACTTACTTCCGACTGTAACTCCTATCGAGGTTGGCGCGACTTGTCCAGTCGTTGGGTTCCACATTATCAATCTCATGTTTTCTGGGCGAGGGTTCTTCTTTCTATACTGTCGGTATACATAAGGCATCTCTGCCTGAACCAAGGGACTCTGCATCATCGTCTGAAATTGCGCGGGCGTCGGCGGCTGTACTTGATCAGGATCTGTCAGACCACTGGGATCGACCTCGTTCGTCGGGCCATTTTCGACATAGCGATAGAGGTCATTATCTCCTGCAACGAAACCCTTCGGGTCTTCGCTCATGAACCTTCCAATTACTTCGTCAAAGTAACGTGCTCGATCGTAGTATTGACCGGTCGCGGAGTCATACTCCATCCCGGCGAACATGAACCGATCGCCATTCGCTGAATCGCTTTGGCTAAGAATGTTACCGAAGCTGTCGTACACGATATGATCGAGATCGGTTCCCGTCGTGCTCACGATGTCCCGCACCGAACCCAGTTTGTCGGTCAGGTAAAAAGCCGTCGTGCCACCCGAACTCGTCCGTGCCAGTATCCCCGTCGTGACCGCTCCGTTGACTACGGTCGGCCCGAAGAGATAGCGCACCGTCAGACTGCCCGAGCCGTTGAAGTCGGCGTAGGGATTCGCGTCTGGGCTGGCTCCGTCGTAGATTGTCCAGGTCTGGGTTCCGCTATCTTTGACTCCGATCCTCTGGTTCAGCGCGTTATAGGTGTAGGTCGCTACCACCGTGCCGCCGGTCGTCACCTCCGTCAAGCGGTTCTCGTAGTCGTACGTATAGGTCGTGGTAACGCTGGTCGATGTATTCGTCGCGCTGATCATGTTGCCGGCATCATCGTAGGTGTAGGTGAACCCCGGCGAGGCGGTCTGCTCGTTGTCGGTGCCGGTGGTGTAGCCCGTGCCGGTACGGTTGCCGTTGAGGTCGTAACTGTAGGTCCCGACCGCCGTGCCGTTCTCGGTCACACCGGTCAGCTCGTTGGCGTTGTCGTAGGTGTAGGAGTAAACGCCTTCCGCGTCCGTCTCGCTGGTTTCGCGGTCGGCATCGTCGTAGCTATACACGTAGGTGGCCAACGGTGTGGTCGACCAGGAACCTCCGAGAAACAGGGTATATGAGGCTACCCCATCCGTCATGGTTACAACGCGGTTGGCGGCATCATACGTGATGGATGTGTTGACCTCGGTCGCCGTGCTGCTGGTGCCGGTCTGCCGCGAGATCGCGGTGAGCTGGCTGGCATTGTTGTAGCCGAACGAGATCTGAGGTCCGACCGATCCGCCGAACGCCTGGGTGATGGTCGTGATCTCTTCATCGGCGTTGTAAGCATAACTGATCACGCCCTGGTTCGACAGGCTGTCGGTGACGCTCGTCTCGTCGCCGAGCTGATCGTAGCTGTAGGTCAACGTCACCGTCGGCTGGCCGGAACCTGGGCCGGAGGTCACCTCGGACAGCATGTCGCCGTTCTTGTCGTAAGTGAACGTCAAGGTCGCGTACGGATCGGTCGCACTGGTCAGCTCGTGATCGGCATCATACGTGTATGTGGCGATGTAGATTGCCGTGCCGGAGCCGTTCACCCAGCTCTCGCCGGTATTATCGCCGTCCTTGTCGTAGGAGTAGGTCGTGCGTCGGCCGTCCTGGTCGGTCGTGTCGATCAGCTCGTTGTCGGCGTCGTAGACCGAGGTGACCGTGCTGCCGTTGGGATCCGTGATCGTGGTCACGAGGTCGTCGGCGTCGTACGACCAGGTCGTCGTGTTCTCGTCCGGATCGGTCAGGCTGGTCTCGCGTCCGGCCACGTCATAGGTAATTGTGGTAATTCCACCGACCGCGCTGACGATCGTCGTTGCCTGGTCGAGGGCGTCGTAGAGGGTGGTCGTTGTGTGCCCCAGGGCATCCGTGACGGTCTGCTGGTTTCCCGAGTTGTCGTAGGTAAAGCTGACCGTGACGCCCAGGGGCTGGACTTCCTCGATCACCTGGTTCATCGAGTTGTAGACGTACGTCGTCGTGCTGCCGTTCGGGGCCTCCACGCTGACCTGGTTCCCCACGCCATCGTATAGGTACGTCGTCACGTTCCCCAGGCCGTCGGTCGACGAGCTGAGCTCGTCGTCGGCGTTGTAGGTATTCGACTCAATCTGGAGACCCGAGCCCTCTTGTTGAGAAGCCGCCAGGTTCTTCCCGGTGGCCGAGTAGGTGTACGTGGCGACGTAGCCCAGGGGATCGGTCACGGTCGAGACCCAGCCCCGGACCGAGTAGGTGTAGGTGGTGGTCCGGTTCAGCGCGTCCGTCACCGTGAGCTTTTCGCCATCGGCGTCGTAGGTCGTGGTCGTGGCGTTGCCCATGGGGTCGATCTCGACGGTCTGGCGGTCCAGTGCGTCGTACTGGTAGGTTGTGATCCGGCCCATCGGGTCGGTCACCGACGTGACCTTCCCATCGTCATCATATCGGACGACCGTCGCGTTGCCCATTGGGTCGGTCACGGTGGTCAGGCGATCCATCGAATCGTAGGCGTAATTCGTGGTCCGGGCCGTCTGGCCCGCCGGGGTCGGGGCCTGTTCCTGGGTCATGTTGCCGACGGCATCGTACACATACGTCGTATGATTACCCAATGCGTCGGTCATGCCCGTTTCGCGATTGAGGGGATCGTACGAATAGGTCGTGGCATTTCCTCGACCGTCGGTAATCTGGGTCACCTGGCCCGCCGCGCTGTACGCGTAGAGGTTGGTCGTGCCGTTGGGGAACTGGACCGTCGTGACGCGATCCTGGTTGTCGTAGAGGTAGGTCGTCGTGTGATCGTTGGCGTTGGTGACCGACTGGACCTGGCCGTCGGCCGTGTAGGTCATCGTCGTCAGGTTGTGCATCGGGTCCTGGATCACGTCGAGGTTCCCATTCCCGTCGTACGTGAACGTGGTCGTGTTGCCGTCCTGGTTCGTCTCGGTCAGCGGCTCGGAGTCCGAGTTATAGGTAGCGTGCTCGCTCGTCAGGTCGGGGTAGGTGATCGTGACCGGCATGCCCGAGCTATTGTCATTGTACTGGGTGATCCGGTTCAGGGCATCGATCGAGACGATCGGCTCGCCGTTGGCGTTGAGGTCGTTGGTGGTGACGTCGCCGTAGGGATCGATCGTCTGGTCGACCTGGCCCAGTCCCATCCAGTCGGGCTGGATTTCGAACGCGTTGCCGTTGGGGT
The DNA here is from genome assembly GCA_052148775.1 of Isosphaeraceae bacterium. Classification (GTDB taxonomy): domain Bacteria; phylum Planctomycetota; class Planctomycetia; order Isosphaerales; family Isosphaeraceae; genus CAVZRC01. The sequence goes on from JBKQHM010000198.1 coordinate 7,277, forward strand.
CGGTAAAGTGGGTGGCCGCGACGGCCAGCAGGGTCGCCGGGGTCGGGCTGCCCGACGTCCCGGAGTTGGTCCATCCTTGCTCCTGGTCGGAAGAAATGAGCTGCGTGCCGCCGTCCGGCTCGGTGATCGTGCCGACCCGGCCGGCGCTATCGTAGGCGATCGTCGTCACGTTGGTGCGCTGGTCCTGGTACTCGGTGAGCCGGCCCGAGCCGTCATAAGTGTAGGTCACGAACGAGCCATCGGCCTGCTCGACCGCATCGAGATTGCTGCCGGACATCGTGAACGTCGTGAGCCGGCCCGCCGGATCGAGGATGCTCTGCAAATAGCCCGAGCTATAGGTGAAGGTCGTGCGGTTCCCGTACGGATCCTCGATCGACGCGAGCTGGTTCGAGCCGTTGTAGGAATAAGTGGTGTGCAGACCGTTGAGATCGATCGTGGCGGTCTCGTAGCCCGAGGAATTGAAGGTGATCTGGGTGCCGTCGGTCAGGGTTCGGGTGTAGCCGCCGGAGGTCAAGGTCAGGGTCGAGAAATCGCCGGCCGGGCTGGTGTAGCTGCCGCCGACTCCGGGGCTGCCGGAGAACCACTCGCTCTCGCCGTTGTTGCCCAGGGTCAGGATCACGCCGCCGGTGGCCGGGATCACCTGCTCCAGGCCCGAGAGCGTCCAGCCGTCGCCAAACGCGCTCGTCGACCCGTTGAGCACTGTCGCGGTGCCGGTGTAGGTCGAGGTCGTGTTGGTCGAGCCCTCGTCGACGACCTGCACCGAATAGCTGTACCGGCCGGTGCTCAGGCTCGTCGCGCTGGCCTGGAGCGCGATCTGCTGGACGTCGCCGGCCACGAGGCTGCTGGTGTTGTAATACCAGGTGGTGCCGACCGTGCCGTTGAAGGTCAGGGTGGCGTTGACCGTCGTCGGGACGCTCGGGCTGGATGGGATCGTGTTGTGGACGACGATGATCGGCATCGGGTTGGCGGTCGTCGAGTTGTAGGTCAAGGCGAGGGCCGGGACGTTCGGGTTGTAGCTCGGCAGGTTGATGCTGGTATCGAGGGCGCCGGAGTCGGCGTCGACGGAGACACCCTGGCTGGGGATCATCGGTGCGCCGGGCTCGACGAGGTTGGGTGCGATCGTCGTCGGCCAGCTCGCGCTGTAGGGCATCGTGACGACGTTGGAAGTGGGCAAGACGTAGTCGTAAGTCTGGGATTCCTGGTGGCCGTTCGTATCGGTGACCGTCAGCGTGAGGGGCTCGACCGTGGAGGCCGACATCGAGCCGACCCAGGTGAACTGGAGGTTGGCCGTGCTGGCGCCGGTGACGCTGCCATAGGTCGAGAGGCTCGAGGTGTTCCAGCTATAGGTGTAGGGGCCGGTCGAGCCGCTGACCTGGGCGATGAGATTGACGTTACCGCCGAGAGTGGCCTGTTGGTACTGGCCGGGATAGAGCACGACGCCCGAATACTCGTCAAGGGTATAAAGCTGGAAGTACGGGAACGAGAACTGGGCCGAACCCCCGGCGACGGAGCTGGAGGGGAGCGAGGAATGATTCTCGGCGATGGTGGTGGGGACGGTCGTGGTCGGGGTGGTGGTCGAGACGACGGTGGGACTGGTGGAGGCCGATGTGGAGCCGGCGCCGGAACTCAGGCTCTGGGCGGCGGCGTTGCGCGTGATGGCCGGGGCGGGGATGCTCGGCGCCGAGGTTGGCTGGGAACCGCCGGTGAGGGCACCGGGAATCGTTGCGGGCGGGGCGGGGGCCGCCGGCGGCGCCGGCCGGGGCGAGTGGCCCAGGACCATGGCCGAGACGACGGGCTGGGCGCCGCCGCCGGAGCCGCCCCGGGGCGCCATCGCGGCCCCGCCGCCGGGCCGGCTCGCCGGCTTCCAGGGGGTCGAGATCCCGTTGGATGAGTTCGGCTGGGTGCTGGCGGCGAGCGTGGGGTTCACCTCAACGACCCTGGCCCTGGTCGGGGCGACCGCGGGGACGGCGGACGCGCCGCTCCCTCCGCCACCGCCCGAGGCCGGCGCGGGCACGATGGCGATCGGCAGGACGTCGCCGGACGCGCCACGAGTCGGGATGCGGGTCCGATCGAGCGGCTTCGCCCGGCTCGCTCGAGCTTCCGTGCTGGACGGATCGATCAGGGCATTACCCCCCCCCATTTGCATGCATGCCACCAAGCGAACCGAGGGCCGGGAATGCGCCGAGGCCGAGGGCCGTCGCGCCGCCGGGCGTGACCGTGCTCCGGCTTTCGAGCCGGTCGAGATGCACGAGGTTGAGGGCCAGGGCGCGGCGGCGACGCTCGGTGAAGCTCAGGCGGATGCGCGGCATGGTGAGATCCTTCAAGGGGGAATCTGGAATCCGGGGCGCGTCGGTCGGAGTCGGAGCGTGGGCGCAGGAGGAGCGGGACACCCGGATGGCCGGGCGTCATCCCCGAGGCGCGAGGTTATCTGGCGGCGCGTCCGCTCGATGGGGAGTGGACGTTCGCGAATGTTGCGGCGCGGATCATCGGCGCCGCGAGTGGCGGGCCAACGACCGGGTGATGTTCAGCACAACGGAGGGTCGAAACGGGCCAGATCCGCAGGAGTTGGATCGGGGTCGTCGCCGAGAGGGCGGCGGTCTCGGTTCAAGCCTGGACGGGCTCTGAACGGTACGACCAGTACATGTAGGAGCCTAATATGCCATGCCGGCCAAAGATTGCAAGGGGGTTGTTTCGTATTTTCTGGATTTCTCGCATTTTCGTTCCTGGGACACGCTTTGATCGGCGTGGGGATGGGGATTCGATCGGGATCGGGTGGCGGGGAATGGCTTCGGGTGAGGATGGGAACCGAGGGCCGCTTTACGGGGCTTGTGAGGTGCAGGTTGGCGGTCGAAACGGAATGAGGGTCTGTTCCGAAAAGCCATCTGAGCCCCCGCATGGGGGCGGACTCGTATAGCGCGGGGCGGCCCCCCGAGTACGGACCACAGAGGAAACCGATCGAACTTCGTTCACCACAGAGTCACAGAGCCCACAGAGAAAATCACCATGCATCATAATCCCATGATCGCCTTGCAAATCTCTCGCTATGGACGGAACGGGCCGAAGACGGGAATTGGCCAATCTTTCCGTCTTCTCTGTGACCTCTGTGGCTCTGTGGTGAGAAATCCGGGCCAAGAAATGCCGGGTACGCAATCCGAGCGTGAGGCGCTCTACCAGAGTCGCGCGGCGCACGCCGGGGGACACAGGAAGGCCGCCAACCGATTTCGTTCTCCATGCGACGCCTGGCGGCGTTCAGAGATGCGTGCCATAGCCGGCCTCGGCCAGTCCTTCGACCAGGGCTTTGAGCTTGTCGAGCTGGTCTTTCCGGGCGACCAGCGTCGCCTTGCCCGAGTGGACGACGACGACGTCGTCGAGGCCGAGGGTCGCCACGAGGCCGCCGTCGTCCGAGATGATGATCGAGTTGGTTGTGTCGCGGACCACGACGTGGCCCTGGATGGCGTTGCCCGAGTCGTCGTGCTCCAGCAGGGCGGCCACGGCGCGCCAGTCGCCGACGTCGCTCCAGTTGTAGGGCACCTCCAGCACGCGGACATTCCGCGCGTGCTCCATGACCGCCTTGTCGATGGGGACCCGTTCGAGCTGGGGGAAGAGTCGCACCAGGGCCTCCGGCTCGTCGGGGGTGCCCATCGCCTTGAGGATCGGCTGGAGTCCCTCGGCAAGTCTCGGTCGGTGGGCTTGCAGCTCGTCCAGGATCGTCCGGGCACGCCAGATGAAGATCCCCGAGTTCCAGAGGAATCGGCCGGATTCGAGGAACGTCTCGGCCGTGGCGCGGTCGGGCTTCTCGCGGAACTGGATCACGCGAAAGACCGGGATCTCTTCGCGACGCTCCAGCAGCGGGCCGCGCTCGATGTATCCGTAGCCGGTCTCGGGCCGGGTCGGAGTGATGCCGAAGGTCACCAGCACGGTGGGATCGTCGTCGATGACGTAGACCGCCGCACGGATCGACTTCCGGAACGCCTCGACGGGCTCGATGACGTGGTCGGCCGGCATCACGACCATGGTGCCGGCCGGATCCTTGCGCGCGACGATGCCGGCCGCGAGCCCGACGCACGGTGCTGTGTCGCGCGGGCAGGGCTCGGCGATGATGTTGGAGGGCGGCAGTTCCGGGAGCTGGGCCCGGGTCGCCTCGGCCTGGTCGGCCCCGGTGATGATCATGACGCGCTCCGGCGGCACCAGGTGCTCGATCCGCGCCACGGTCTGCTGGAGCATCGTCGACTCGCCGGTCAGGCTCAGCAATTGCTTGGGCCGGTCGCGCCGGCTCTTGGGCCAGAATCGGGTCCCGCTGCCGCCCGCCATGATAATTGCATGTAACATCGCGCTCCTCGCGTTGCATTCCTGGGTTGCTGTGAACGGACTCATCCGTCCCGGCGACGTCGCCGAGATCAGTCATCGGAAATAGGTGGGCCGCTCCACGACGAGGCCGGGCTCGATTTTCGTCTTCAATTCGGCCGCGTCGAGGGCAAACAGCGGGCTGATCTCGATGCCGAAAGGGACCGAGCCGTCGGACCGGCGGGGGACGTCGGCGCCCGCCTGCTCGAGCCAACTGCCGAACTGGTCGCTCATCCGCTGATGGACCGTCGCCGGCGAGTCGGGCCCCACGGCGTTCTTGAGCGGCTCGAACTCGCCGGCGCGATCGGTCTCGACGACGGTCCATCGGCCGGCCATCGGCAACGCATCGAAGATGAACTGCTCGAACTTGACCGCATTGGCTTCCGATGGCTTCACCGTCTGCCCGGCGTCGTCCACGTAGGGGACTTTCTTGATCGCGCGGTGGAAAGGCAAGCGGTGTTCGCCCACCAGCCGCTCGATGAAGGACCGCTCCAGGATGTGGACGGCGATGCTGCCGGCCCAGAGCTCGAGCCGGCCTTCGGGCTCGCGCCGTCCGGCCAGGTCGGGCGGCAGGTCGGAGTATTCGATCACCTGAGGACGGCCGCCGACGCTCACGACCACGCCGAGCTTCTCATCGGGCGAGAGGCGTTCGACGACCTTGAACGACATCTCGGCGTCCGCCTCGCGGTGCAGGCCGATGAAGGCCGGGTCGGCCACGCGTACAAGCGGGTTGTCCACCTGGAAGTAGAAGAGGGTGCGCACGCCCCGTTCGCACATCTCCTCCAGACAGCTCGGAGACCCGTCGGGGGAAGGTGTGGCGAGGGCGAGCAGGGTCCCGCCGTGGCCGTCCGGTGACAGTGCGACGTGATCCTTGGCCGCGAGCAAGATGCGGCCGGTTTCCTTGTCGACCGCCGGCATCTGTCCCTGGAGGAAGAACCGGACGTGTTCGAGGTCGAACCGGTTGTTGGCCTGGAAGAAGTCGACCGTCGCCTGGTGATTTTCCGGGCTGGTCATGATGTACAGGGGGATCGGTCGGCCGAATCGGCGTCCCAGGGCGATGATCTTCTCGGCATGGATCTGGAACAAGCTGGCCGAGGACACCGGCCCGATGGGGAAGGTCCCCTTCGGGCCTTCGAATCCGAGGCGCGTGCCCGAACCGCCGGCCACGAGAATGACGCCCACCTCGCCCGCGGCCATCGCGTCGGCCCCGATCCCGGCGGCTCGACGCTGGGCCACGCGCTCGCCGTCGGTCTGCGGCAGCCGGACCCCCTCCACCGGAAGGACGTCATCGGCCGGAGGTGCCGACAAACCGTCTCCACGCACCAAGTCGCCGATCAGCCGGTCGAGCTGACCGAGGTCGATCGAGGCCACCTCCGAGGACAGACGCCGTCGCTGATCATCGGACAGCTCGGCCCACCACCGCAGCAGATGGCCTTGTCCAAATCGCTCCAGTCGCTCCACTAGCCACGCTTCGGGAGACATCGGGCAATCGACTCCATGAATCGGGGTCCGTCACTGCTCGTTAACGGCGGTCCCCGGCAAATCGCGTCAGAATTCCACGGCCAATCCGTCGTAAGCCAGCGCCACCCGGGGCGGCAATTCGGCTTCCGTCGGTCCATGATCGAAGGTATGCGATAGATGAGTGAATAGCGTCCGGCGCGGGTTCAAGGCCGCCACGACTTCTAACGCCTCGCTCAGCGAAAAGTGCGTGGGGTGCCGCTCGTATCGCAGTGCGTCCAGGACCAGGAGATCCAACCCTTCGAGCATCGGACGACTCGTCTCTGGGATTCGACTAACATCCGTGCAGTAGGCCAGCGACCCCACGCGAAAGCCTAGCACGGGCGACGGCCCATGCTCCAGGCGAATCGGGAGGATCCGCTGGCCGAGGATGTCCACCGCGACGCCCGGTTCGATCCGGATGAATTGCAATTTCGGTACGAACCCGATGGGCCAATCGGCCGTCCCGGGCTTGAAGGCGTAGTCAAAGACCCTTCGGATACAGTCCTCGGTCGGCTGCTCGCAGTAAATGGGTACCGGCCCGCCGATCCCCTTCGGGAAGAGGCGTGCATCATCCAGTCCGAATAAATGGTCGGCGTGGTGGTGCGTGAAGGCGATCGCATGGACGAGTCGGATCCTCTCGCGAATGAGCTGGATACGCATCTCGGGCGTGGTATCGATCAGCAGATTGCCTTGAGGAAACTGGAAAAGGACGCTGGGCCGTGTACGATTGTTCCGCGGGTCCGGCGAGGTGCAGACCCGGCACTCGCACCCAATCATGGGGACACCCGTCGAGGTACCCGTCCCGAGGAAGACCAGCCGGCGTGTCGGAGTCCCGGCGGATTCGCTCAATCTTGACTTCCTCCCCCATCTCGAGCTTGCTCAACATCCGTCGACAACTTTGGGCCTCCATCATACGATACCCGCCCCTGGATCGCGACCACATTTCTGCGCGCACGGAGGCCAAGCGAGCATGATTGCCCAGAGCATACCGGAAGAGGTGGCCAGTGGACTCCGGTTGCATCAGGCCGGGCGTCTGGACGAGGCGGCACGGCTGTATGAAGCGGCCATGGCGCGGTATCCGTCGAACGCGGATGCTTGCTGCCTGCTGGGAGTTGTCCGGAATCAGCAGGGCCGATCGACGGTGGCGGTCCCGCTGATCCAGAGAGCCCTGGCCTTGCGACCGGGTGTTGCGGCCTTCCACGCGAATCTCGGTCTGGCCTGGCAGGCGCAGGGACGCCTACCCGAGGCGGCGGACGAGTTCGGCAAGGCCCTGGCGCTGGGTCCGGAGGATGTGGCGGTCCATGTCAATCGGGGGGTGATCGTCCGCGCCCTCGGCCAGAACGAGCTGGCGCTGGACCATTTCCGCCGCGCGACCGAGCTCCACCCGCGGCTGGCACAGGCCCGGACGAACCTCGGGGCCTTGCTGACGGAGATGGGCCGGCCCGAGGAGGCGCTGACACATTGCCAGGTCGCAGTCGCGATCGAGCCCCGGTTGGTGGAGGCCCACATCAACCTGGGGAACGTACTCCGCGTGCTAGGCCGCCTGGCGGAGGCCCGGGCTTGTTACCAGCAGGCGATGCGGATGGACCCGACGCGCGCCCAGGCGGCCTCGGGGCTCGGCCTGACGGCCATCCAGGTGGGGTCCTGGGACGAGGCCCTGGACTGGTTCCGCAAGGCCGTCGCGCTCGAGCCGAGGTCAGTCGAGTTCCTGCGGCACCTGGCGGAAGTCGCATCGGACCGGAAGCTCTACGCCGAGGTGCAGTCGTGCTGCGAACGGATCCTGGAAATCGATCCCGATCATGCGATCGCGCACAATGCGCTGGGGTACATTTCCCACGAGGCCGGTCGGCTCGAAGAGGCCCGCCGGCGTTATCAGGTCGCGATCCGGCTCAAGCCCGATCTGGCGGTTGCCCACCATAATCTCGGCGTCCTGGAATCGGAGATGGGCGACCTGACGGAGGCGGAGGAACACCTTCGGATGACGCTCAAGCTGGAGCCGCAACATGCGACGGCGCGGGCGAGGCTGGCGATCTTGCTAGGCGGCAGCCTGCCGGAGCACGAGATCGAGTCGCTCCGCAATCGGCTGACCGACCCGGAGCTGGCCCCGATCGACCGGGCCAATCTGCTGTTCGGCCTGGCCAAGGTCCACGACTCCCGCGACGAATTCGCCGAGACCGCATCGTGCCTCGCGGAGGCCAACGGGCTGATCCTGTCCGAGCAGGATCGGCTCGGCAACGGCTACGATCCGGCCGAGCAAGTGCGCCTGGTCGACTCGGTCATCGGGGGATTCACGCCGGCCGTTTTCGAACGGCTGGCCGGCGCCGGGTCCGACACGCAACGGCCGGTCTTCATCGTCGGACTTCCCCGATCGGGCACAACGCTCCTCGAACAGATCCTCGCCAGCCATCCCGCGGTCCACGGCGCGGGCGAGATCCCGATGGCCCGGCGCAGCTTCGAGGAAATCCCCGAGTTGCTGGGGCGAAGCGACGAGCCGATGAGCTGTATGCCCGACGTGGACGCCGCGATCATCGGGGAACTGGCCAGGCGCCACGAGGATCGGCTGCGGGAGATCGACGGAGCCCGGGCCGAGCGGATCGTCACCAAGATGCCCGAGAACTACTACTACCTCGGTCTGATCGCGATGATGTTTCCCCGGGCCGTGCTGATCCACTCCCGTCGCGACCTGAGGGACGTCGCGGTCTCCTGCTGGATGACCAATTTCAATGAGATTCGATGGGCCAACCATTTCGACCATATCGCGCGTCGATTCGCGGGGTATCGGCGGATCATGGACCACTGGGAGTCGACGTTGCCGTCGACGCTGCACGTGGTCGACTACGAGGAGACGGTAGCCGACCTGGAAGGCGTCGCTCGACGGCTCCTGTTCCTTTGCGGGCTGGAATGGGATCCGGCTTGCCTCGAGTTCCATCGGACCCGACGGCCAATCCGGACCGCCAGCTTGACGCAGGTGCGCCAGCCGATCTATCAACGCTCGGTCGGGCGATGGAAGGCTTACGAGCGCGAGCTGGGCGAGCTGTTTGCTCGCGTCGAGTCAGGCGGGGATGCGTAGGGAACGGCAGGGTGCTGCGTAGGTTTCCGCCAGCGGCAGCGGTACGCAGAGGTCGAGGGTCAGCCAGAGCGGCATGACGGGTCTTGGTCAGGTCATCCAGGGAGCTATCTCAAGCCCCGGCGGCTGCTTTTCCGGAGAACTCGATCAGGGCGTAGATCTCGCGCAATGCGATCTGACAGCCGATCGATTCCAGGGGCAGAATATCGTCCAGGCTCCTGAATTCGGTCAGAACCCACTCATTCTCTCGTCGTGTGAAACGTTCGACGAGGACCTTGTCCTGCGAGATGAGCACGTACTCGCGCAACGAAATGAGCTGGCGGTACTGCGCGAACTTATCGCCACGGTCGTAAGCTTCTGTGGTCTTCGATAGAACCTCGGCGATCATGGTCGGGTTGAGCAATGTATCGGACTCATCGTCCTCGAACTGGGACTCGCCGCAGGCGGCGACGACATCGGGGTAGGTATAGAGTCCGGTCGCGCTAACACGAACGCGCATATCGGTCAAATAGACTGCGCAACGTCGCCCTTTCAATTGGGACCGGATCTCGGCGGCCAGGTTGAGCGTGATGGTATTGTGCTGTTTGGTCGCGCCGGCCATCGCGATGATGAAGCCGTTGCAATACTCGCTCTTGAACTGGGCCTTACGCTCCAGGGCGAGGTACTGCTCGGCCGTGATACGTGGAATGACGGCGGCTGATGCCATGGTTCATCCCTTTCAGGAAGTCGCCTCAATTCTTCTTGGTCAGGTCATCCAGGAGGCGATCTCAATCGCCGGCCGCTGCTTTTCCGGGGAACTCGATCAGGGCGTAGATCTCGCGCAATGCGATCTGACAGCCGATCGATTCCAGGGGCAGCCTGTCGTCTAGGCTCCTGTATTCGGTCAGTACCCATTCAGTCTCCCGTCGCGTGAAACGTTCGACGAGGACCTTGTCCTGCGAGATGAGCACGTACTCGCGCAACGATGTGAGCTGGCGGTACTGCGCGAACTTATCGCCACGGTCGTACGCTTCCGTCGATTTCGAGAGGATCTCCGCGATTATCGTCGGGTTGAGCAAGGTATCGGACTCATCGTCCTCGAACTGCGGCTCGCCGCAGACGGCCACGACGTCGGGGTAAGTATAGAGTCCGGTCGCGCTGACGCGAACGCGCATGTCGCTCATGTAGACTTCGCAAGGCCGTCCTTTCAACTGTGATCTGATCTCGCCGTGGATATTGCCGACGATCAGATTGTGCTCGCGCGTCGCTCCGGCCATCGCGACGATGAAGCCATTGCAATACTCGCTCTTGAACTGGGCCTTACGCTCCAGGGCGAGGTACTGCTCCGGGGTGATGCGCGGAATGACAGCGGCCGATGCCATGATTTTCTCCTCTTGTCGAGTGACGAACGTACATTAGAAGTCTACCATATTCGGAGCGTGGACGACGATCACGGGGTCTTCTTGAGACCCTCGCTGGGCGGTAGCGGCACCTGCGCCGGGCTGGCCAGGTAGGAGACGAGCGAGCGGATCTCGTGCTCGGAGAGCGGCGTCCATAGGTCTTCGGGCATCATCGATTGATCGCTCTGGCGACGTGCCTCGACGTCGCTCTTGGGCAAGGTGATCGTCTCGTTGGCGGTGACCAGCGTGAGGGTGTACTTGTCCTCGGCGCGGATGATGCCGGTCAGGACTCGACCGTCGGCCGTGGCGACGATGTGGGCGAGGTAGTCCTTGCCGATCAGGGCACTCGGGTCGAGGACGTTCGAGAGCACGTAGTCGAGATCCCTGCGATTCGATCCGGTGAGGTCCGGCCCGACCTGGCCGCCCACGCCGAAAAGCGTGTGGCACTGCTGGCAGCTCTTCGCGAAGACCGCGCGGCCCATCGTCGGGTCTGGCGAGCGGGACGGCTTCGAGATGAGGAGGGCCTTGTATCTCGCGATCGATCGGGCGCGATCGGCCGTCGTGTCGCGGACGGTACCCCAGACGCGGAGAATCCGGGAGTCGATGTCGGTATCCTTGAAGTTGCGGATCTGCCTCACGAGGTCCGCGGTCAGGTCGACGCGCGGCAACTTGCCCGCCTCCACCGCGGCCAGCAGGGCGCGAGCCCACTCCTTGCGAGCGGCCATCGTATTCAAGGCATCCCGACGCTGCGGTTGCCCGAGGGTCGCGTAGGCGCCGATGAGGACACCAGGCGTCGACGGGTCGTCGAATGCCGAGAGCCCGCGCAAGGACGGACCTCCGAGCGCGGGGTCGAAGATCAGCGTGCGCAGGAGGCCCGGCAGGGAAGTATCCTTCACCTTGAGGAGGGCGGCGAGCGCCTCGCGACGCAGGGCGAGGTCGGCCTTCGCGTCGGCCAGGACCTCGCGCAAGGTCGTCCGAGCCTTGGGATCGCCGAAGGTGAGCGCCAGTGCCACGGATCGAGAGCGGACCCGAGCATCCTTGTCGGCCAGGAGGCTCGAAAAAACCTTGGGCCAATCCGCGGGCATCGCCACCTGCCGACGGCCGCGTAGGCCCTCCTCGATCCCGACCAGGAGCGTCTCGCGATGGGCCGACGAGGGGGCACGGCCGAGTTCCTCGACCAGGATCGCCAGCGACTCCGGGGTTCCCAGCGACCCGACCCGTCTGGCCATGAACTCCTGTAGACGATTGATCTTCGACGAGGCGGCCAGCCGCAAGGCCCGGCGTGCGTCGACCGCGGCCAGGGGTTCCGCGGCGTACCAGTCCATGAGCGGCAGATTGTGATCGGAGACGTCCTCGGAGTGGCCGAGCAAGCCGTCGAGGATATCCCAGCGATCCTCGAGAGGGAGCCGCTGCAAGGCCGAGGCCAGGTAGAGCCGAACCATCGGCGAGGGATCGTTCCTCGCCAATGCCTCGAACTTCGAGAGGATTGCATCGGGTGGGGGCGTCTTCTCCGTCGACAGTTGGATCGTCCAGGCGCGGATCGTGGGATCCGGGTCGTCGAGCTTACGGGCGATGGCGTCGGGATTGTCCAGGCCGCCCACCGCATGGCGGGTCAGGAGGGTGCGGAGCTGGATCTCCGGGCTGTCCAGGGTCTTGAACTCGAGCTGGAGGAGCAGGGCCTGGACCTCGAGGTCGGCCCCGCGCTCCTGGAGGATTCGTCGGGCATGCCGAGCATGCCACTCATTCGAGCTCGCCTGCATCTCCACCAGCGCCTTGGACGAGAGCTTGCCGAGATCGAACGGGGACAGCGTCTTCTCGCCGTAGCTGACCTTGAAGATGCGACCGTTTGTCCGATCGTGGGCATTGACCTCGTTGTGGTGGCACTGGTTCTTGTCGTACCAGTCGATCATGTAGACGCTGCCGTCCGGGCCGTACTCGAGGTGGACGATCTGCGACCAGGAGTCATTGGCCATGAGGAAGTCGGGGGCATGCGAGCCGATGAAGCCGGACCCGCTCGGCTTGAGCACGTCCCGATTGATCCGCGCCCCGTGGATGTTGTTCATGAACAGGGAGCCGCGGTACTCGGCCGGGAACGTGTCGCCGAGGTAGATCAACGCGCCGGCGTGGGCATGGCCGCCGCCGGCGGTGTCCGAGCGGCCGTTGCCGCCATGGGGGTTGGCGCCGAGATAATGCCGGTGATCGGCGATGGTCTTGATCTCGTCGTACGTGTAGGGATTGAAAGGCTGGCCCGCCTGGCGCTCGTAGCGTCCGCCCTGGATCATGTGATAGAGGTGGGGGATGACGCAGGCCGTGATGATCAACTGGCCCCGGGCGTCGAAGTCGATGCCCCAGGGGTTGCTCGTGCCCTCGGCGAAGACCTCGAAGGCGTGGCGGGTCGGGTGGTATCGCCAGATTCCTGCGTTGATCGGCGTGCGTTGATCCCGAGGCGTGCCCGGCTTGCCGACGAGGGAGTGGGTGAACACGCCGTGGCAGCCGTAGAGCCATCCGTCGGGGCCCCAGGTGAAGGTGTTCAGCGTCTCGTGGGTATCGTGCTGGCCCCAGCCGTCGAGCAGGACCTGGGGCGGTCCGTCGGGCCGGTCGTCGTGGTCGACGTCGGGGATGAACATCAGGTAAGGTGCCGCTCCGACCCAGACACCGCCGAACCCGACCGCCAGGCCGCTGACGAGATTGAGATGATCGGCGAAGATTTTGCGCGTGTTGAAGCGGCCGTCGCCGTCGGTATCCTCGAAGATCAGGATGCGGTCCCTGGCTTGATCGTCGCGGACGCGCCTCGGGTAGGAATACGCCTCCGCGACCCAGACCCGGCCCCGGTCGTCGATCGCCATCGCGATCGGCTGGACGACGTCGGGCTCGCCGGCGAAGAGGGTGACCGTGAAACCCGGCGGGACCATCATGGCCCGCGCGGCCTCTTCGGGCCCGAGGCCGGCGTGCTGGTAGACGTCGGGCACGGAAGGGCGACGTCGCGGCGGGACGGCCGGTTTCGTGTCGTGCAGACGGAAATCGTCGAAGTTGATGTGGCCCCAGCCCACCGTCTCTCCGTCGACGATCCGGATCACGATCTCCTTGCCCCGATGTTCGGTCAGGTCGGCGACAATGCGCTCCATGTCCTCGATGTCATCCCCCGAGGCGCGAAAGATCACTTTTCCCGAATCTTTTCGGACCAGTTCCACGCGGGTACCGGCATGCGACCCCGCGCCGACGAGAAAGCTGGCGAACGGCTTGGTGACGCGGAAGGGGACCGAGGTCAAGGTCCCCTTCGGCGGATCGCCGCCGACGTCGAAAGTCCCGATCCAGAACCGGCCGGCATGTCTGCTGTGCATGTCCCCGCGGCGCTTATGCACCGTATCACCCTCGAGCGGCTGACCCTTGAAAGCGTCTCCCTCGGCCGTCCAATCCGCCAGGGTGCCCGACTCGAAGTCCAGGTTCAGGCGACGGCCCTGTGCGTCCGTCGGGACGGTGCCCGACGCGGTCGGTTCACCCTGGGGAGAATCCGCCAGGATGTGCGACGAGCCGAGCCAGAGGAGTAGTCCGGCGAGGAGGCCATTCGAGAAAGAACGTGTCATGCTTTGATCCAGGATTATCGAGGGAGGGCAGGGGGGATCGAATCGACCCGAAGTCTTCCGGCCGGATCGCGGATCCGAAGCTACGGGACCTCACGGACTCCAGGATACGCTCTCGAGCAGATCAGAGGGAGTCGACAGCGTGGAGCACCGGACGGCCACGGATCGGATCGAGGAGATGTGGCAAGAATCGCCCGGCGCGGATTAGCTTGTTAGAGCGCTGAACGATTGGCTGAAGATCGCCGGACGGAGCCGGCTCCTACAAGAGACAGGTCCAGGGTGCCGTTGTCGGAGGGGCTGTGTCCCCCAACCGTATCCAGCCGAAGCGTGATGCGCTCTCATGCTATGGTCCCGGGACTCCGCCGGAGATGGATGACCGGAGTGATGGATTATCGCAGGGCGAGATCACGTCCCAAGTATTCGCGTCGGAGATGTTATGCGACCGTTCGAGCTGATCGCCATCCTGATCGTGCTGACGGCCCTGTTCGGCTATGTCAATATCCGCCTGTTGAAACTCCCCTCGACCATCGGGCTGATGGCGCTGAGCCTGGTATTCTCTATCGGGATTGTCGTCGTGGGCTCGCTCGTCCCGGCGGTCGAGCACCAAGCCCGCGCGGTGGCCAGGCAATTCGACCTGGATCAGGCGTTGCTGCACGGGATGCTCGGCTTCCTGCTCTTCGCCGGGGCGCTCCATGTCGACCTCGGGGATCTGTCGGATCACAAGTGGCCGATCGCCGTGATGGCCACGCTCGGGGTGCTGATCTCGACCGTGATCATCGGCGGATTGACATGGGCCATGCTGAGACTGTTCGGCCTCCATCTGCGTCCCATCGACTGCCTGCTCTTCGGCGCGCTGATCTCGCCGACCGACCCGATCGCCGTACTCGCCTTGCTCAAGCAGATTGGCGCACCGAAGCCGCTGGAGATCCAGATCGCGGGCGAGTCGCTCTTCAACGATGGCGTGGGTGTGGTCGTCTTCCTGGGCCTGCTGGATATCGCCACCGGGCAGGAGCAGCTCAATCCGGCCTTCTTCGCCGAGCTCTTCGTCCGCGAGGCGATCGGCGGCGCGATCTTCGGCCTGGTCATCGGGCTCTTGACGTATCAGCTAATCAAGACGGTGGATCACTACCGGCTGGAGATCCTGCTCTCCCTGGCGCTCGTCGCCGGGGGGTATGCACTCGCCGAGGCCCTCGAACTCTCGGCACCGATCGCGATTGTGGTCGCCGGCTTGTTGATCGGCAATCACGGGCGGAGCTTCGCCATGTCGGCGACCACGACCGAGCATCTCGACCGGTTCTGGGGCCTGCTCGACGAGTTCCTCAACGCCGTGTTGTTCGTGATGATCGGCCTGGAAGTCCTCGTGCTGATCTTCACGACCGGCTACCTGGTGGCGGGGCTCGCGGCCGTGGTTATCGTCCTACTGGCGCGGCTGGTCTCGGTCGGAGTCCCGGTCTGGCTGCTCAGGCGTCGCGAACGCTTCGAACCTTCCATGATCCCGATGCTGACGTGGGGCGGACTTCGGGGGGGTATCTCGGTCGCCCTGGCCCTGTCTCTCCCCGTTGATCTCGATGGGACGGCGGTGCCGGCAAGGGACATCATCCTCGCGATCACCTATGTCGTCGTCGTCTTCTCGATCCTCGTGCAGGGATTGACGATCGGCCCGATGACGCGCATCTGGCTGGATCGGGACCGGAAGGTCGCGGTTCCCGGCCCTTCGGAGTTGTGAACATGGGAGCCGGATGCACTTCGGTTTTATTGATATATCTATAATACAATCATGTCATATGACTCGACTGGCTTGTGGATACTCGCGGCATCGCTATAATCAGGATTTCCGGCGTGCTATCGGGACAACTTGCGAGAACTACGATGCGATGGAAAGACCTGCGGCGCAGTGACAATGTCGAGGATGAGCGACGGATCCCGCCTGCCGGGATCGCGATCGGCGGAGGAATCGGGACCGTGGTCCTGGTGATCGTGGCCCTCTTCCTGGGAGCCGATCCACAGCAGATCCTGAACGTGCTCCAGAACCAGCAGCAGGCCGCTCCCCGACAACCCCAGGCCGGGGCCCCCGCCGATCCGGCGGAAGAGGAACGGGTCGACTTCGTCAAGGCCGTCCTGGGCAGCACCGAGGACGTGTGGCAGGACCTGTTCCGACAGATGAATCGGGAATACCAGGTCCCGCATCTGAAGCTGTTCACCGGCCAGACCAATTCGGGATGTGGCTTCGCCAGCGCGGCGATGGGACCTTTCTACTGCCCGACGGATGACATGGTGTATATCGACCTGAGCTTCTACAAGGAGTTGACAGAGCGGTTCCATGCGCCGGGCGACTTCGCCGAGGCCTACGTCCTGGCCCATGAGGTCGGGCATCATGTCCAGAACCTCCTGGGCATCAGTCGGAAAGTCCAGGCCCAGCAACAACGTCTCGGCAAGGTCGAGGCGAACCAGCTTTCGGTTCGGCTCGAACTCCAGGCTGATTTCCTGGCCGGGGTCTGGGCCCATCATGCGGACGCCATGAGACAGATCATCGAGAAGGGTGACGTCGAGTCGGCACTCCGGGCAGCGACTGCGATCGGCGACGATCGACTCCAGCGGCAGTCACAGGGCTACGTCGTGCCCGACTCGTTCACCCACGGCACCTCCGAACAGCGGGTTCGCTGGTTCCGTCTCGGCTTGCAAACGGGCGATATCAACCAAGGCGATACATTCAAGGCGAAATCGCTTTGAACACGCATCCCCTTGGGCTCGCGACCGAGTTGGGAATGCCCACCAAGATTGCAATTGGCGGGAATCGGCGACGGAAGGGGGGAACTGGTCCAAGTCCCCGTTCTCATTGCGACCATTCTGTCGGGGTCCGATCCCAGCGATGGGCCTTGAGTTGCTCCAGCAAGCCGGGATCGAGGGCTTGTCCGTCGCTGGCGGCGATGTTGGATTCGACGTGGGCGAGCTTGCGCATGCCCGGGATAATCGTGGAAACCGTCGGATTTGCCAGGATCCATCGGAGGGCCAGCTCGGGCATGGTCATGCCGGGCGGGATCAACGGGCGGAGCGCCTCGGCCCGGTCGACGCTGGGTCCGAGGTTCTCCGGGACGAAGTAGGTGTTTCGCCAGTCCCCTTGGGGCCAGGTCGACTCCCTGGTCAGCGTGCCGGTGAGAGTCCCTTCGTCGAAAGGGACGCGGGCGATCACGCCGATATTCAACTCGCGGCAGAGCGGGAAGAGCTCGTCTTCGGGAGACTGGTCGAAGATGTTGTAGATGACCTGGACCGCGTCGATCATGCCGGTTCGCAGGGTCTCGAGGACGTTCGACGGCTCCCATCGATTCACGCTAACTCCGACCGCACGAACCAACGCCTGCCGCTTCAGGTCCTCCATGGCACGCTGCCAGCGCTCGTCGTGAGCCCAGTCGTCCTCCCAGACATGAAACTGGAGGAGATCGAACCGGGTTAGCTGGAGGTTGTGCAAGCTCTTCTCGGCGTATTCCGTGATGTACTCGGGTGGGAAACACTCGTCCAGGGAGAATCCCCGTCGAGAGGGCCATATTCGATTCTTGGGCGGGACCTTCGTCGCGACGTACAGCGTCCGGTCGGGATGGCCATGGACCAGATGTCCCAAGAGACGTTCGCTCCGTCCCTCACCATAGGCCCACGCCGTATCGAAGAAATTGCAACCGAGCTGGGCGGCGCGTTCGAGCGACTCCGACGTCTCCGCGTCGTCCGAGCCGGTCCAGCCCGCCAGCCCCCACATCCCATATCCGATCTCACTAACCGACCAACCCGTCCGACCGAATGTCCGATATTGCATCTCGCTCAACCCTCGATACTCAATGTCAACTGACGCACACCGCTACGGGGACGCGAAAAAGTCGTCGAAATGATTATCCGGTTGCGCGGAGACTCTTGCAAAGCCATCGAGCGCCGGGGCCCGGCGAACGGAGCCGGAAATCGTCGGATCGAATGGACCGAGCCTGCCTCTCTCACGCTTGATTCGATCAGGGCTTCGGCTTCCCGGAGGAGGACTTCGTAGTCAAACCACTCCTCATCGAGGATCGGGCGCGATGCGTTTCCGACTCGCGCGGCACGCTGATCGAGCCGTTGCCTCGCTCGGGCCAGTTCCTCGCGCGCCTCGCTGATATGACCAAGTCGATACTGGATCATCGCCGAAAGGGGAGGAAGCGTCTTATCTGGCGAGCTGCCGATCACATTCGGTGTCGCGAGCGTCGCCCGTGCGGCTTCGTATTCCCCGGCGCGGTATTGAGCCAGGGCGATGGCGTTGATGTCATGCTGTCGGAGGAGCGAATGGTCCGGGAGCCGACGTTGGATGACCCGGAGGAGCCGTCTGGCTTCGGTCGGCGAGACGGGCACAAGCCCGAACGCCTGGGCCGCGCCGCGTGCCAGCGTCCAATATTGGTCCTTCTCCAGGCGATCGAGCGTGAGCGTGCACAGTTTCTCGAACCCCGGGCGATCGCCGCGCATCAGGAAGAGGCGTGCAAAGGAAAGCCAGCCGTCCCCTTCGTCGGGCTCACCGATGGCCAGCCAACGGCCGTAATCCTCGACGGCCTTGTCCAGATGGCCGAGTCTCATCTGGATGCGTGCCCGTCGGCGGAGCGACGTGGCGTCCGGCGCCTGCTCCTCTACCAACCGCTCGAGGTGGAAGTCCGCGGCGTCGGGCTGTTCGGTCGCGAGCGCCGCCTCGGCCTCGGCCAGATGCCAGGCGAATACCCGGCACCGGGCCGCGGCCCAGCGATCGGCGAGCGGGATCGGCTCCTCATGGCCATCCCAGATGCTGATGGTGTGGTTCCAGTTCGAGGATGCGAGCCGACGCCCATCGGGGCTCCAGGCGAGGACCGGATTGAATCCGCCGTCCATCGACCGGGAGGGCGCACCGCGGAGCGATAGGATTTCACGGCCGTCCTCGACATCACGGACCTGGAGCCTGACGCGATTCACCCCCGCCAGTCGCCGTCCGTCCGGGCTGAAGGCCAGGCGGAACGACTCGCCGTCCCACTGCGTTTCATGGAGGACGGAACCCGTGCGCGTATCCCAGACCCACACCTTGCCTTCGAAGTCACCCGCAGCGAGGTATCGCCCATCGGCGCTGAAGGATATCGAATAGGCAACACGAGCACCGGGCATCGGCAGCCTCAGCCGCGTTCGGCCCCCCGGGACGTCGCAGACGTTGATGAAGGTCCGTGGGGTGCTCAGGGGTAGTCCGGTTGAGAAGTCGATGGAGGCATCCTCATAGTCGTCGAAGGCCAATCGACTTCCGTCTTGATTGAGGGCGACGCGACCGTGGGTGTTGATCGTCGGGGCTGGAGTCGGATGGAGGGAGGCGACGATCCTGGCGGACACAGTATCCCAGACGATCACGTCCCTTTGCACGACTTCCCTGGACCGCCTCGAGGCCGAACCGGCGACGCGAGCCCCGTCGGGACTCAACGCCAGGTAGCTTGCCGCGCGCGATAATCCCTCGAATGTGGCTAGCTCTCGACCCTCCTCAGGGTCCCAGAGCTTGATGGACTTGAGGCCATCGGCCAGGGTCGCAAGCCGCTTGCCGTCCGCCGAGTATTCGGCGAAGCTGGCGGGAGTGAGCCACCTTCGGCTGACATTGACGTTGTACCCGATCGCGATCCGGCCACCATCGGTATCGCGCTTCTGAATCCGACCGTCGGAGGTGATCAGGCGAATCTGCCGAGCGTCCGGATCGAAGACCATGGCCACGGTACGCACCTCGGGCAGGGAGAGATACTCCTGGTGTCGGGTGAGGTCCCAGAGCTTGACCTCGGCGACATGTCTCCCGCCGGAGAGGAGGCACCAGCCGTCGGGATGGAAGGCGAGGCAGCCGACCCAGGCGGAGTGCCCGCGCAGGACGCCTCGCTCGGTCCCCGTCTGCGTGTCCCAGAAACGGATCGTCGAGTCGAAGCCGGCCGTCGCGACCTGTCGGCCATCCGGGCTGAAGGCGACCCCCGAAACACTCCCATCGTGGCCGTTGAGTGGATAGAGGGGAATTCCCGCAGTCGCGTCCCAGACCCGGGGCGGACTCGTGGCCACGACCAGGAATCGGCCGTCGGGACTGAACGCGAGATCCGGTCCCTGCTCCCGGAAAAAGGGATCCCGGCCTTGATTGTCCAGGCCGGGGTTGTGGGGCAAGCGACGCATCTCGCGTCCGGTCGCCGCGTCGCGGAGCTCGACGGCGTCCGGTCCGCTCACGGCCACGACCCGGCCGTCCGGACGGAAGATGATGCGCCCCGTGGCGGTCGGGAATTCGTGGATCCGGGCGCCATTGGCGGGATTCAAGACCGTCACGCGACCGCCATCCTTGGAGAGGAGGGTCTTGCCATCCGGGCTGTACGTGAGCCATCGGCTCGATCGCCACTCGCGGACGGCCTTCCCGCTCGCCGGGTCCCAGAGCCTGGCTCCATACGGGCCGCTGGCGGCAAGCCGGCCTCCGTCGGGATCGAAAGACAGGTGGACCGTCGGGCCGGCTTCGGCGAACGCCGCGAGTCGCGTACGTGTGGCCGTCTCCCAGACCTCGACCGGGTAGGGCTCATGACCCTTGGAATCTCCGTAGGGGTTGTACGCGGAGAAAGCGAACCGGCTCCCGTCCCGATTGAATGCGACCGCGATGATGAACGTCATCCCGGGCGGCTTCAGATCCAGGAGCTCCGATTGATCGCGATCGTGCAGGTAATGCCACTCCCAACCGCGACGGGCGGGCTCACACTGATCGAGGAGTTGCCGGGCGGCGGGGATGTTGTTGAGCCGCCATTCGAGTCGGGCCTGCGCGATCCGGCTGAGGTAGAGATTGTTCAGGGCCTTCTCCTCGGCGTCCTCGGCCCGTGCGCGTGCCAGGCTTTCGGCGTGGGCCCTGTCCTGTGCACGCCGCCACTGGACGGCCACGCCCAGGAACCCGAGCATCAGGGCCGCGACGAGTCCGGCGGCCAACCCGGCCTTGACCGGCTCGCGACGACACCAGCGCCAGAGCCACTCCGCACGGCCGATCCGGCGCGCCAGGATCGGGCGATCGTCGAGGAACCGCCGCAGATCCTCGGCCAGTTCGAGTGCAGTGGCGTACCGCTTCCGGGGCTCCTTCTCGAGGCATTTCAGGCAGATGGTCTCGATCTCGCTCGGGAGGTTCCGCTGGAGCCGACCGGGTGAGACCGGCTCCTGGCCGGTCACCTGGCTGAGGGTCGAGAGTGGCGTCGCGCCCTTGAACGGCGGCCGGCCGGTGAGCATCTCGTAGAGGATTGCGCCCAGGGCGTAGATGTCGGCGGCGGCGGTGACGTCCGATGGCGTGCCGCGTGCCTGCTCGGGGGCCATATAGCTGGGCGTACCCATGATGTCGCCGGTCCGGGTCAGGCCCCCCTCGCGCTCCATGAGCTTCGCCAGGCCGAAGTCCGTGACCTTGGGGATTCCGTCCTCGGTCAAGACCACGTTCGCCGGCTTGAGGTCGCGATGGACGATCTGATGCTGGTGGGCGTAATGGAGGGCCCGGGCCAGGTACTCGATGGTCTCCGCCGCATCCCGGGGCTTCTGCGGCGTGCCCGCCAGCTTCTGCTGGAGACTGCCGCCCGGCGCGTACTCGAGGACCAGGTAGCCGAGCCCGTCAAACTCGCCGACTTCGTAAACTTGGATGATGCTGGGATGCTGGAAGCGGGCCGCGGCCTCGGCCTCGTCGCGGAACCGGGCGGCGATCTCCGGGTCGTTGTAGACCTTGGCGTGGATCACCTTGAGGGCGACCCGGCGATTGAGCGCAGTCTGTCGGGCGAGATAGACCACGCTCATGCCGCCCTGACCGAGGATTCCCAGGATTTCGAAGCCCGGGACCACCGGCAACGTTGACCCTCCGATCGCAACCTCGGGCCCATCGGCCCCGAACTCCATCTCTGTCCTTTCGGCTTCCTCGCCGAGGGCCTCGTGCAGGTTGAGTTGCCGCCGCAGTCGGTCGGCGAAGCCGGGAAATCGCCAGAAGAATTCCTCGAGCTTGGGTGACTCGCCGAGCGACTCGCGGACCAGGTATTCGCCGTAGATCAGTTCGAAGGCCGCCTCGCCATTGCCATGTAGGGTCGGGGAGAGCGAGAGGTAGGCCTCGGCGGGGATTCGCTCGCCGGCTCGCCAGCGATGCAACTGGTCCGCGCACAGCATCTCGATCAGCTCAGTCTCGTCAATCGGGTCGGCTTGCGCCAATCGTTCCCGGGGGTCGATGTGGCGGCCCGAGCTTGCTTCAGAGTCGAAATCAGTCGACTCCACGTCGTCATTACCATCGATTTCGGTTTCGGCATTCCGACGTTCGAGGGGTCGATTCATCGCTCGGCGGCCCTGTCCGGTGATCGAAAGGGGTGGGAACGGCCGTCGGCCGTTCGAATCCACTTTGTTCATTCGCAAGTCGGGGCATCGGTTCGAGGCGATCGATCGTCCTGGCATGCGGTGGTGGGCTAGATTCGCCGTCGCATCCTGCTTGACGATCGAATTCGGTCAATCCAGGACGGGATCGAGGCCGAGCGCCTCCTCGACGCGGGCGATGGCCCGGGCCAGTTGCTTGCGGCGGCCATCGGGCGTGCCCCCGAGTTCGGCCGCGACGGCGGCCCAATCGGATCCGCTGGTCCTCAAGTCGGCGATCCGGCGCTCTTCCTCGCTCAGGCTCTCGCGAAACTTCTGGAGCAGCTCGCGGCCGGAGGCGAACCGGCTGGGGGTCGCCTGGGTGGCGGCCACGGTCCCCCCCGCCAGGTCGACGTCGCCCACGCGACGCACGTCGCGACGCTGGCGCTGGTGGTGACGCGCCGTCTCGGCGACTTTCTTTCGGGCCATGCCGACCAGCAGGCGGATCAACTGGGGCGGCTCGTCCAGGTCGAAATCCCCGACCGCGGCCCGGGCGAAGAAGCTGACCAGGACCGACTGGCAGATGTCCATCGAGTCGAAGACCCGTCTCAGGGCGGGGTTGCGGAGCCGGAGCCAGCCGCGGACTTCCAGGCGGATCTCCGCCTCATAGCGACGGACCAACTCCTCGGCGGCCTGCTCGTCGCCCTGGCGGATGCGGCGGATGAACTCGGAATAATCGTCCTGTGCCGTCACGGTCATGATACTCCCCTCAATCCCGCTATTATAGAACGAGTGGGAGCCCGGCTCACAGGGGGGCCGATCGGTGTTGCACGTCGCGTCGACCGCAGTCAACGCCTCTGTAAACCCAGAGATCCTCAATGATCTCGCCTTGCCCCCAGGTCCGAGGGCGCGACCCTGGCCGGTAGGCCGCGAGTCGCACGGCGATCAAGCCTTCTCGATCCCTTGATACGAGGGGTTGCTGAGCCCGTCGAGCGGGCCGGTGCTGTCGGCGAAGCGCGGTGCCGGCGCGCCGACGCGGTCGAGCATCGAGACGAACAGGTTGCAGAGCGGCGTATCTTTGCCGTAGGTGAGATGCCGGCCCGGCGACAGAGTGCCGCCGGCGCGGCCGGCCAGCACGGTGGGCAGGTCGTGCGGGTCGTGTTCGTTGCCGTCGCGGAGGGCCGAGCCGAAGAGCACCATCGAGTGGTCCAGCAGCGTCCCCTCGCCCTCGCGGATCTGCTTCATCCGGTCGATGAGTTGGGCGCACTCTTCGATGTGCCAGGTCGTGATCCGCTGGTACTGGTCCAGCTTCTTGGGGTCGTTCTCGTGGTGCGAGAACTCGTGGTGCCCCCCCTTGACGCCTTCGAGGAACGAGAAGCTCTTATTGCTGACTGAGTTGCCGAACATGAACGTGGCGACCCGCGTCGCGTCGGTCTGGAGGGCCAGCAAGAGAATGTCGAGCATCAGCCGGACGTGGTCGGCGTGATTCATCTTCCGTTCGCGCAGGCGGCCGGGGTCGCGGTGATAGAGGTCGACCCGTCCGCCGAGGGCCTCGATATCCTTGCGCGCCCGGGCGTCGTCGACATACTGGGCGCGTCGGTCGCTGGCTTCGAAGGCGATTCGCATCTCGACGGCGCGGACCGATTCGAGATACTCGTCGAGCTTGCGACGATCGTCCTGACCGATCCGATCGCGGAGGGCGCGGGCGTCGTCGGTGACGAGGTCCAGGATGCTCCGGTCGTCGTCGCCGGCGCCGCCCTTGCCGGGATCGGAGCGAAACAGCCGGTCGAAGGCCAGCCGGGGATTGATCTCGCGGGCCACCGGGGTGGTCCGGCTCGACCATGAGATGTGCGAGCCATACAGTCGGGTGTAGCCGACATTGGTATCGACGCCGGTGGTCACCGGCTCGACGCCCAGCTCGAGTGAGGGCATCCGCGTCAGTACGCCGATCCGACGGGCGGCGAGCTGGTCCATCGACATGCCGCCGGCATCCAGGTCGGATCCGGTGGTGCGCCGGATCGTCGTACCAGTCAGCCAGGCGGCGTCCTTGACGTAGTGGCCGTCGCCGGTGAAGGTGCCCCGGTTGCTCAGGTGGGTCAGGATGAGGACGTCGTCCTTGTGCCGGGTCAGCGGCTTGAGGATGGGCGAGAACTCGAAGTCCTTGCCCCGGCCCTTGGGGGTCCAGGTGTGGGGATTGCAACCATTGGGCCAGAAGAGGCAGGCCATCCGGATCGGCGGCCGGGCGCCGTTCGCGTCGGTGGCCAGGGCGCTCATCGACGGCCGCATGGCCTCCAGCAACGGCAGTCCGACCGCCGCCCCGACGCCCCTGAGCACCGTCCGCCGCGTGATGGGTCGATTCTTCAGGCTCATCGAAGTGCCCCCGTGGCTTGATTGCGCCGATACTGGAAAGGAAGGCTTTCGACCACCGCCGTCACGAGCGTCGCTGCGCGGTAGTCCTTCGCCACCAGATCCGCCATGATCTGCTTGATCGTCGGAGCGTCGTAATATTCTACGCCCCTCCGAAGGGCGTAGGATAGCATCCGATCCGCCAGGTTGCGGACGAACAGCTCGCGCTTCGTCTCGACCAGGATCGTCTTCAGGGCCACCGCACCCGTGAACTCTTCGCCGGTCGTCAGCTTGCCGGAGGCGTCCACCGGCTTCTTCTGGACATCGTCGCGCCATCGACCCAGGACGTCGAAGTTCTCGAGCCCGAAGCCGAGGGGGTCGAGTCGGGCGTGGCACGAGGCGCACTCGGCCTTCTTGCGGTGCTGTTCGAGCCGCTCGCGGAAGGTCAATCCGTTGCGGATGCGGTCGTCGGTCGGCAGCGACTTGACCATCGCCGGCGGGGGCGGCGGGGGCGTGCCGAGCAATTCCTCGAGCACCCACTTTCCGCTCAGGACCGGGCTGGTGCGCCTCGGGTAGGAGGTCAGGGTGAGGATCGCCGCCATCCCGAGCACCCCGCCCCGCCGTCGATCCTTCAGCTCGACCCGACGGAAGTCGGGACCGGTCACTCCGTCGATGCCGTAGTGCCTGGCCAGGCGTTCGTTGAGGAAGGTGTAATAGGAGTCGAGCAGTTCGACGATCGGCCGATCCTCGCGCAGGATGGCGTGGAAGAACGAGGCGGCTTCCTCGACCATTGCGTCCCGCAGTTCGGGCGTGTACTCGGGAAACAGCCGTTTGTCGGGCTCAGCCAGGTCCGCCAAGCTACCGACGCGGAGCCACTGGCCGGCGAAATCCTCGGCCATCGCGCGCGACTTTGGGTCGGCGAGCATCCGCCGTACCTGCAACGCGAGGACATCAGGATCGTGGAGCCGTCCCGCGTCGGCGAGCGTGGATAGCTCGCCATCGGGCATCGACGACCAGAGGAAATAGGAGAGGCGACAGGCCAGCTCGTGGTCGGTGACGCGGTAAAGCCCCTCGACGTCGGTCCGGTCGTTCTCGACGAGATAGAGGAAGCTGGGTGAAACAAGTACAGCTCGCAGGGAGAGGCGGACGGCGGCCTCGAATCCGTCGCCCCGTTCACCGGCGCGACGAAACAGCCGCATCAGCCGCTCGACCTCGTCGGATCGTTCCGGCCGGCGGAATGCGCGGCGGGCGAACGCCGCGATGCTGCGCCGGGCGGCCTCATCCTTCGACAGGCCGGCCCCCGGTCGGGCCGCGATGTACCGGGCCGGGTCGGCCTTCAGCAATACGTCGGTCGCTGCCGCCAGGTACTTCTCCATGAGAATCGGGGGGACGAACAGCGTTGAGGCATTGTTGTCGAATCCGCCACCACCGCCGCCATCGGCGGGGAAGGCATCGGCCGGGTGGGTGTCGACGCCGAGCAGGTCGCGGATCGTATTGTTGTACTGACGGCGGGTCAGGCGCTGGATGACGCTGGGGCCGGGATCGCGGACGCCCTCCACAGCGTCCAGGATGGCCTTGATCGAGTCCGCGGCATGCTGGCGATCGTCCACGTTGGGACCGGCACGGTCTCCCGGCGGCGGCATGGTCCGTTCGATCAGGGCATCGATCACCCGGAGCCAGAGATCGGGGTCGCCGCGAAGCGACTCCTCGGCCGCGAACTTGGCCAGGTTGACATCGCCCTTCGGTTTCTGCTCGCCGTGACAGCGCAGGCAATGCTTCTGGAGGAGCGGTCGGACGTTCTGGTCGAAGCCGTCGGCGCGCGCGGTCGCGGGGGCGAACGTCGTCGAGGCCAGCAGTACCAGGACCGGGAACGGAATCCTACGGGTGCTCGCGGCTCGCGTCATGGCGGGACTCCGGATCGAGGTAGGGCAAAGCGGAGAGCCGGGCGGTGATCGCGGAGGAGGGCAGGGGCCGCAACACCCGCCTTATCTTATCCCATCGACCGGCGACTCGCCAATCCATAAAGAACGCGATCCTGGTACCGGGCCCTTTCGGGCCACGCACTCATGTTTCATGACCATG
Source organism: Isosphaeraceae bacterium (assembly GCA_052148775.1). Lineage (GTDB taxonomy): Bacteria > Planctomycetota > Planctomycetia > Isosphaerales > Isosphaeraceae > CAVZRC01. The sequence continues at coordinate 33,895 of JBKQHM010000198.1, forward strand.
GCGCGACGAGGATTCAATCTGGTGATCCCCCAGGTCCCCTGATTTCTTGTCCGGTTCGTCGGCGGATGACAATGTAAGGTCAGGAACAGAACGAGGAGCCCCCGGAGACCCTGCCGAATCCACGGCCACTGCGCCATCAACGGATCGTCTTGAGTGCGATTCCTTCACGACTCTGGGCACCGCACCCGGTGCGTTCGATCGTTCCTCGTAGGCAGCGGTTCCCCCGCCTGCTGTGGCCATGCCTACGTCGGTCCGAGACTTGACGCGACGCGCGATCGCGCGTTCGACGTGCTCGCCCGCGCGCCATCGAAGTGAATCATCGATATGCGTTCGAAAACTGGATCTTTCGTGGAGAGCTGCACCATGATGCGAAAAGGCATTCGTCCGATCTCAGGAACACATCCCGGTGGCAGCCGGAGGCGACTGCGGTCCCGAAATGAGGCGGCATCCGGCGATGCACGTTCTCGACGCCACTCGCGCGCATTCCATCCGGGAGACTATCACCAGGGGTTCGAATTGCTGGAACAGCGCCAGCTCCTTTCTGGCGATCTCACCCAGCAGATCATCAATCTCGTGGACGGTGGCACCACCACGGGGACTGTCGAGCTGTCCGACGTCTCGCTCGGAGGATTCCTGTCGGCGAGCTCGGTGACCGTCTCCTTCGAGGATTTCAGTCAGCAGGCGGATTCGAGTTGGTCGGGTACGGTGTCGGTCTCCGCGGATACGGCATCGATCGCGATCGGTGAGGACTTCACCGCACAAATCCTGGGAAATGGCACGTCCGGCAGCGTGGGCCTCGGCGGCTCTTACACGTTGAACGATCAGCCGCTGGATCAGGGCAGCTATGCGCTCACGGTCACCGAGCTGTCCGCCAGCATCCCGAATATTCTGTCGGCCTCGGCCTCGGGTGTCCAGCTCCAGTATAGTCCCTCCGGTAGCAGCAGCCAGGAGATAGCCCAGGTCGGTTCTCTGTCGGCGACGATCATCCCGCTCAACAACACACAGCTCAGTCTTTCGAACCTCGACATCTATGAGAACGGCTTTACCCTGGGCGATGCGACGGTCGGCGCCGGGTCGATCACGCTCGGAGGTTTCCTCGCCGTCGACAACCCGAGCCTGTCGTTCTCCGATGTCGCTTATACGGACGGGGGGGCACTATCCGGCACGATCTCGATCGGCGTCGGTACGGCCACGTTGTTCCCCAACCAGTCACTGTTCAGCGCCAGCGTCGACGGCTTCCAGGGCTCGTACGACCTCGATACCGACACGTTATCCCTCTCGGCCACCAGTGCCAGCGTCACCATCGGACAGATCCTCGATGCCCAGATCACCGGCACGACGGCGGATCCGGGCCTATCGATCGACTACGACACCTCGTCCTCGGCGCTCACCGTCGCCGCCAACACGATCAGTTTGACTTCGCCTGCCTTCCCCGGGCTCTCCGCCACCGCGACCGATCTCCAGGCCGGCAACACCGGCCTCACACTGGGCAACGCTACGCTCCAGGACAGCAGCAGCATCACCCTCGGCGGCTTCCTGGAGGTCAGCGGGCTCGAGGTGGCAGTCAGTGGCCTGGATTATCAGCCCAGCGAACAGCCAGTTTTCGGTGGGACGATCTCGATCAGCGCCACTTCCGCCTCTCTGTTCCCCAACCAGTCTCTGTTCAGTGCCAGCGTCGAAGGCTTCCAGGGCTCGTACGACCTGAATACCAGCACGTTATCCCTCTCGGCGACCAGTGCCAGCGTCACCATCGGACAGATCCTCGACGCCGAGGTCACCGGGACGACGGCAGATCCCGGCCTGTCGATCGTGTACGATGGCTCGAACTCGACCTACTCCGTCTCGGCCAATACCATCAGCCTGACTTCGCCCGCCTTCCCCGGGATCTCCGCCACCGCGACCGATCTCCAGGCCAGCAACTCCGGCTTCAGCCTGGGCAATGCCACGCTCCAGGACAGCAGCAGCATCACGCTCGGCGGAGTGCTGAAGGTCGACGGGCTGACGATCTCCGTGAGCGGCCTGGACTACCAGCTCAACCCACCGAGCGATCAGCCGGCCCTCGGCGGCACGATCACCTTCGGCGCGCAGTCCGTCTCGCTCTTCGCCGGCCAGAAGGATTTCACGACAACGATCAGCGACCCGACCGGCAAGTCGTCCAGCGGCCTGTCCGCCAGCTACAACCTCAACACCCAGGCACTGAACTTCCAGCTCGACCAGGTGGAGATCCAGGTCAGCGACCTCTTTGACGTCACTGCCGATAGCGTTTCGGTGGATGTGACGCCGGGATCCTTCGGGATGACCGTGGGCTCCGCCACGGTGAGCGTGCCCAAGCTCGCCGGCTTCCAGGGTTCGGTCCAGGTCCTCGCGATCACCTCGGACGGGTTCTCGATCGGGAAAGCGACCCTGGGCTTCACGGGCAACATCACGCTCGGCAGCGTGCTCACGATCAGCAACCCCAGCGCGTCGATCAGCGGGCTCAGCTATAGCATCCAGAGCGGCGCGCAGTTCAACGGCGATATCAGCTTCGGTCTTTCCGCCAGCCTGAAAGTGGGTGGAGCGGCCAGTGCGTCGGTCTCCGGCCTGGATGTCACGCTCGGGTTGACGTCGCAAGACTATGGCCAGTTCCTGGTGACGGCCAACTCGGCCTCGTTCACACTGGGGAGTTACCTCACCCTCACGGCGACCGGCACTACGGCAGTGCCGCTCGAATTCAACACGGCGGCGACATCCGGCCAGGACATCGTGCAGTTCGGGACCGTGACTGCCCAGCTCAACGCGGGCCCGCTGTCGGTCTCCGCGACGGGGCAGGACTTCGGCATCGACTCCAATGGCAACTTCGTCGCGCTGACGGGCTTTGGCATCGAGGCCTCGGCGAGCGCGGCCGGCGGGATCGATGCGGCCAGCGCGTTCAAGTGGCCGACCTGGCTGCCGATCCATGTCAGTAAACTCGCGCTGACCTGGCCGGACTTCAACGATGACCCGTCCAACTTCTCGATCGACATCTCGGCGGGGATCAACGCCAGCCTGGCGGGGCTGACGCTCAGCGGCAATGTCCAGGATGCGGTCCTCAACGTCCAGGACATCATCAACGGTGAGTTCCCACTGACATCGCTCGGCGGCGCGGGGTTCCAGGTCGGCGGCACGTTCGCCGGTGTGACGTTCAACGCCGAGGGGTTCCTGGCGACGACGACCGGCGCCAATCGCCAGACGATCCTCTACGGGGGAATCGACGGCGGTGTCTCCATCGCGGGGCTCGCGGGATTCCAGATCATGCTGGGCCTGTCATCGCTCGGGCCGCTGGACATCTATGCGATGGTCGATGCGCCGATCATCCTCGATCCCGACACCGGACTGGCCATCACCGGTTTGAGCGCCGGTATCAACTTCGGCGGCGGGCTCGCGACGCCCGACTCGGCCAAGGACCTGGGTCAGGTCGCCCAGAGCGTTTTCGCCCCGACGCTCTCGCAGTGGGAGTCGCAACTGGCCGGCGACGTGGCCGGCCAGATCAGCTCCGGGGCCTCGTGGACCAACCCCCCGACTCTCCTGACGATCCAGGGTGGGGCCACGCTATTCGACGCTTACGCCTCCCCCGATGCCTTCGAGCTCTCCGGCAACATCGCCTTCGATACGACCGGCAAGCTGCTGGCCAGCGGCACCCTGGTCATGGGGGCCACAGTCGACGTGCAAGGCTCGGCCTTCATCGACCTGTCCCAGGTCGCCTCGGGGAAGGCCGTGCTCATGCTGAACGTGGACGCGCCGGCCAATACGCCGATCGTGACGGCCTACGGCACGGTTGACTTCGAGTTCGACGGCCCGGTGTTCAACGCGGTTCAGGCTCCGACAGGTTCCTCGACGCCCCAGCTCGGCGACGGGCTGGTGCTCGATGGCAGCACGGGCTACGGCTCGGCTCCGAACATCGACCTGAACAACACCTCGTACACGGTGGAGTTCTGGGCCCAGCGGAGCCAGACCGGGCAGGAGGAGTACGTGATCGGCCAGGGACCGTCGACCTCGACGACCGGGCTCTCGATCGGGTTCGATACCAACAACGACTTCGTGGTGAATTCCGACGGCACGACGCTGAGCTTCCCGGCGGGCCAGGACACCTCGTGGCACCAGTGGGCCGTCACGTTCGACATGACCAGCGGAACGCTCTCGATCTACCGCGACGGGGTCCTGGAGGACAGCGCTACCAAGGTCGATCCGATCCAGGGTGCCAGCAGCACGCTCCTGCTGGGCAAGTCGGGCTCGATCTTCTTTGGCGGCGGCGTGGACGAGGTCCGGGTCTGGTCCATGGCCCGCACGGCCGCCCAGGTCGAGGACAACGTGGCGCTCCAGGCGCCTTCCCCCACGACCGGCCTGCTCGCCGATTGGTCCTTCAGTGAAGGTCAAGGGACCACGGCGGCCGACAACTCGGGCAACGGCAACACTATGACGCTGACGGGCGGCGCGACCTGGGCACCGACCGTTATCGACGGTATCAGCCAGTTGCCAGCGGGGCCGGTTACCGCGGAGACCGCCAGCGCGGTGGAGCTCGACGGAACCGACGCCTACGCCTCGGCCAGTGGGATCAACTTGAACGACAGCTCGTTCTCGATCGAGTTCTGGGCCAAGCAGAACGACACCGCGCGGCTGGAATACATCATCAACCAGGGCGATCCTCCGTCCTCGGGCGGTCTCCAGATCGGCTTCGACGCCAGCAACAACTTCTTCGTCTCGATGGGCGGGACAACCCTGACCACCCCGACCAACGACAACAACTGGCATGAGTGGGCCGTCACCTTCGACGCCACGACCGGTACGCTCATGATCTACCAGGACGGCGTGCCGGTTGCCGGCACGACCGCCAATCCGATTTCGATCGCGGGTTCGACTCCGGCGTTCCTCATCGGCAAGTCCGGCTCATACTACTTCGACGGCGACATCACCCAGCTTCGTGTCTGGACGGTCGTCCGCACCGAGGCCGACATCAATAGCGACATGGTTTCGAGCACCCCCACGTCCACGATCGGCCTGCTGGCCGTCTGGAACTTCAGCGAGGGTACGGGGACCACGGCGGCCGACAGCTCGGGCAACGGGCACGACGCCACAATCAACGGCGGCACCCAGTGGATCACGGCGACACTGCCCACCATCCCCACCCCAGCGTTCGAGGGCTTCACGATCACGATCAGCGGCGGCATCGACCTGACCGTCCCCGATGTACCCGGGGGACTCGAGATCACCGGCACGGCGAGCTTCCGCGTCGATGCCTCCGCCGGTAGTCTCCAGCTCAATGTCAGCGGCATGGTCGACCTCGCTCCTCTCGGCAACGCCCTCGATCTCGAAGGGGTGGTGCACTTCGACCTGGGCCCCGAACCATACTCCGACCCCAAGCCCGAGTTCTACGGGATCTTCGTACTCCAGACCGGCCAGCTCTTCAACACGCTCTCCAGAATCGGCTTGAATGTCAACGGCATGGCCGTACTCCGCTTCAATACCACGCCGAGCGACATCCCCATCGACTTGCCGATCCCCAACAGCGACCCGACCCAGCCGGCGTCGCTCCAGAGTTTCGTGATCCAGGCCGACGCGGTTAGTCTGATGATTCAAGGGGACGTCAACTTCCAGCTCCAGGGAACTCAGTGGTTCGGCCTCAGCGGCACCTTCGACGCAATCTTCCAGGACCCGAACAATCAGCCCGAGCTCGACATCCTCGAGAATGCCAGTTTGATCATCGGTCCGCCGGACTCGCCGATCGTCGAGTTCGACACCACGGGCTTCCTCCGCCTCTGGAGCGGCGGTGTCGCCGCGCAGTTCCTGGTCACCTTCGACGCGCAGGACAGCTCAGTCCTGGAGGACGCCGGCATCGACTTCTCCTCGCCGATCGACCCGCTCACGGGCAAGCCCGTCGTCAACCAGTTCGAGTTCGAGCTGAACACCTCGGGGCAGGCGGTCAGCTTCACCGCGCCGACGTTGACCTCGTCGGACCCGGGCCTCACCGGGGATTCATCGGGCTTGACGATCAACATCCCGGCGGGAGCCCCTCAGCCCGATGGCAGCACGGCGGCCCCGGGGCCGTACATGGTGGTCGAAGGCAGCGGTGGGTTCGAGCTCGACAATTCCTTCGCCGTGCTCGGCTCGTTCTACCTCGAGGTCACCACCAGCCAGTTCCTGCTGGAAACGGATGCGCAGTTGTTCCTCCAGGTCCAGGGCAACACCCTCCTGGACCTCCAGGCCAATGGCGGGATCGACATCAGCAGCCAGGGGATCTACGGCGCCATCCGGCTCACCCTGAATACCGGGCTCCCGACCGGGTACGGCTTCAGCCTGAACGCCGGATACCTGCTCGAGGTCAACACCACGAGCCAGACGCCCACGATCGCGGGAATTACCATCCCCGCGGGACCATTCGCCGAGATTAAGGCCACTGGCGACCTCGATGTCGGGACGATCGACCTGAGCGGCTCGTTCGTGTTCGAGGTCGACGGCTCGGGCGTGATGATCACGCTGACCGCGCAGGCGGCGCTGGGGCCGCTCGGCCAGGCCGACGTCAATGGCGAGCTAGTGATCCAGAGCGGCTCATCCGCCGGCATTTACGGCATCCTCCAGGCGGCGCTGGCCACCTCGCCCGACATCACCGACGTCAGCCTCAGCCTGAGCTTCCAGTTCGAGATCAACACCACGAACGCCCCTCAGCGGGTGACCGGCTTCACGGTCGATCAAACCACGGGCCAGATCACGACCGGCCAGCAGATCAACATCGACGCAGGCACGACCGAGTTCGACGCCGGTGGCAACCTCACGATCGTCAACATGTTCGACGTGGCGGGCCAGTTCGATTTCACGCTCAACTCGAGCAGCGTCCAGATCGACGCCCACGCCGCGCTCATGGGCTTCTTCGGCCTCAACCTGGGCTTGAGCGCCCAGTTTGACCTCACCTCGGGCGGGCTGGCGGTCAACGCCGGGCTTTCGCTGAATGAAAGCCTGCCCCTCGGCTTGCTGTCGATCTCCGCTTCGCCCCAGCTCCTGATCAACACGACCAGCCAGACTCTGAATGGAGTCGCTCCCGGAACCTATGAGGTCGAGCTCAACAACGCGGATATGAACTTCCTCGGCCTCCAGGCCAGCGGCACGCTGATCGTCGGGGTCAGCGACGGCATCTTCGAGATCGACGTGCCCTCCAGCAGTCCGTTGCAACTGAGCTTCTTCGGCCTAGGCGGTGTGAGTATCTCCGGCTACATCGATTCCAACGGCCAGTTCAGCCTGACCGGCTCGTTAGGGTTCCAGCTCGGCCAGAGCGGCAACGACATCTGGGGCTCGCTCCAGATCACGATCAGCAATAACGGGTTCTCCGGCTACTTCTCGGGCGGCGCGCAGATTTTCGGGATCAACGTCGCGTCGGTCAGCGGCTGGCTGTCGATCAACGATGGTGAGATCGACCTCGGTGCCTGGGTGTCGGTCTGGATCTTCAGCTTCAGCTTCAATATCGAGATCGGCAGCCTCTCAACGCCATCCAACGCGCCGAATTCCCTGCTCTTCTATAGCGTGCCGACGACCGCGAATGCCGGAAGCACGATGAGTCTCAATGCGTCGGCGACCGATGGCAGCGGCAATGCGGTCGACAGCGACAGCTCTGCTTACCAGTGGACGATCTACTACAACAATGCGGTTTATGCCCGGGAGACCGGGGGCAACCCGAACCTCAAGCTCGGCGACCCCGGCACGTACACGATCGTCATGAACGAGGGATCGGTGAGCAAGACGTCGACCATCCAGGTTGCCGACGTGCCGCCGACGGTCAGCAGCCTCAACCTCCAGACGGGCTACGCCGACGAGCAATCGGTCACGCTGGCGCCTAGCGTGTATTCGCCCTTGCCCGAGGCGCCCGGCGGCCTGCATTACCAGTGGACCATCTTGAAGGACGGCCAGCCGTTCGCGACCGCCAACACCCCGAACTACACGTTCACGCCCGCAACGCCCAGCATGAGCTCGGAGGGTGCCCCGGTTCCGGACGTCTACCAGGTCAGCCTGACGGTCTCCGACAATTACGGCGGCTCGGTGACCGCCAGTGGCAGCTTCGGCACGTTCGACCCGAATAATATCGTGGTGACCACGACGCAAGATCTGACCTCGTTCGGTAATGTGACGTCGCTCCGCGTGGCGATCCAGGAGGCGGCGTCAGTTCCGGGCGTCCACTACGTCAAGTTCGCCTCCGACCTGGCCGGCCAGACGATCACCTTGACGACTGTCGGCGATTCGAGCGACGACGGCAACAGCGCCATCCGCATCCCCGGCGGGGCCGTCGTTCTGGACGCCAGCAACGCGCCGGGGGTCACGATCGCCGCGAGCGGCGATATGCGGCTCTTCTACGTGCCCATGGGATCGACGCTCGAGCTCGAGGACCTCAATCTGAGCAATGGATACGAGATCGGCAACGGCAACGGTGCCTATGGAGGAGCGATCTATGCCGATGGTGCCGTATACGCCTCCAATTGTGCGTTCGTCAATAACACGGCCGTCGGCGACTACTATGACGTCGCGGGCGGCGGGGCCATCTATGTCAGCACCAGCGGCTATCTCTCCGCGATCGAGACGACGTTTGGGGACAATAGTGCCTCTGGGTATCAGCATGCCGCGGGCGGGGCCATCGACACGGCCGGCGCCTTGTCCCTCGATGGCGTGACGATCGCCGACAACCTCTTGTCGGGTTCGAGCGTGGCGGGAGGCGGCATCTACGACTCCGCGTCGAACCAGCCGAACCCCTTCACGCCCGGCGGCAGCCCGTTCTCTCTTAATACCGTCCTGTCCAATGTCCTGATCGCGGACAATTCAGGAGGCGTGGACTTCGATTACGAAGGTAATTCGGGAGGTCAGATCAATGACGCCTTGATCGATACCTCGGCGAATATCCCGAGCGTCATCTTCCAGA
>JBKQHM010000199.1:0-46873 GCA_052148775.1 Isosphaeraceae bacterium
GGGCGTCGGCGGGGATCGCGATCGGGGCGGTCGGATTCGCCGTCGTGTCCCACTCGGCGATCAGGCGATCGGTCGGGACACCCGCGTTGAGCGCGTCGGTGCGCAGGCCGTACATATTCTCGATGTAGCGACCGGCCGACGCGCCCAGCCGGGTCAGGTTGAAATGGGCATTGCCCGCCTGGAGCGGGTCGAACGCCCAGGCGATGATGTCGATGGACTCGGCGCGGGCGAAATCGCGCTGGAGGATCTTGATCTGGTAGCCCAGGCCCCGCGACTGGTAGCCGGGCACCACCCCCGTCAACTGCGAGTAGAGGCAGAGCCGGCCCTCGATGCGTCCCAGGAAGGCGAACGACATCGCGACCGCCTCACCGCCCGGCAGGAACGCGCCAAGGACCAGGCCGCCGTGCAGGTTGGCCCCAACCATGGTCGCCACCGGGATCAGGTAGCCGTCCTCGGTGACCCCCCAGGCCCGGCGCTGGGCGTCCTGGCAGGCGCGGTAATCGGCGACCGACTCGGCCCGCCGGATCGTGATCTCGTCGTCGAGTTTCAAGCTCCCCGTCGTTTCCGTCATGATTCCACCTGCAACTTGACCAGGAGCGCAGCCAGGAGATCGACGCAATCCGGGAGCGAGTCGATCAGGATGTGCTCGTCGTCGGCGTGCGCGCCGGCGCCGCGCACGCCCAGGCCGTCGAGGGTCGGGATGCCCAGCGCGGCGGTGAAATTGCCGTCGCTGCCGCCGCCGGTCGAGCCCTCGGTCAGCTCTCGGCCCAGCTCTCGGCCGATCCGCCGGGCTTGTTCGAACAGGGAGGCGATCGCGGGAGATCGCTCCATCGGCGGCCGGTTGAAACCTCCGCTCACCGCGATCCGGACATCCGGTGTCGCCGGCCTCAGCGACCGGAGCGCCTGCGTGACCCGTTCGGTTTCCGCCATCGAGGCCACCCGCACGTCGATTTCCGCCGAGGCCAGCGCCGGGACGACATTGGGGGTCGTCCCACCCTGGATCACGCCGACATTGAGGGTCGTCCCGACCGCCAGATCCTGTAAGTCCTGGATTCGCAGCACCTGATGGGCGAGCTCCACGATCGCGCTGCGGCCGTCCTCGGGTGCCACGCCGGCATGGGCGGCCTTGCCCTGAATCTCGAGATGGAACCGGCCGACTCCCTTGCGCGACGTCTTGAGACTTCCGTCGGCCAGCGGCGGTTCGAGGACCAGGACGTAGGCGCAGTGGAGCGCCACGTCCTCGATCAGGCGGCGAGAGGTCGGGCTGCCGATCTCCTCATCGGAGGTGAGCAACACCCAGATCGGACGAGGTAGCGGCCAGTGGAAGCTCCGGAGCTTGGTCAGGGCCCATCGGATCGAAACCAGGCCGGCCTTCATGTCGAAAGTCCCCGGGCCGAAGGCGCGGCCGCCTTCCACGCGATAGGGCATTCTCTCGATCGTGCCCTTCGGCCAGACCGTATCGTAGTGCCCCAGCATCAGGGCCGGCCGACATTCGGCTGGGCCGGGGAATCGACCGAGGATGTGGTCGCCACCCTCCGGGTTGGCGATGACCTCCAGCGAGAGTCCCGGGATGCGCAAATAATCGGCCAGGACGGCCCCCAGGGCATCAAGGGCCGGCTTGTCGCGGCTGGGAGACTCGTATCCGACGAGGAGCTCCAGGTCTTTCGCCATGTTGTCTCGACCCAAGATTCGAAGCTCCTCGAGGATTTCCCGCAACGTCTCGGCCATGCGATCCTTTCATGACTTGATCGTGAAAGTGCGGAGGGTCCGGGCCTCGATGCGATCTTCGACCGGCTCGACCCCCAGGCCGGGTCCTTCGAACACCCGGATCGCGCCGTCGTGCGCCCGGATCGGCGGCTCGACGATGTCCTCGGCATAATACTTATCCGAGCCGGAGACGTCGCCGGGTAGGGTGAACCCGGGTAACGACGCGATTGCCACGTTCGCCGCCCGGCCGATGCCGAACTCGTGCATCCCCCCGCACCAGACCGGGACGCCCCGGTCCCGGCAGACATCGTGAACCCGTCGGGCCTCGAGCAGGCCGCCGACCCGGCTGACCTTGATGTTGATCACCCGGCAGGCGCCCAGGTCGAGGGCCTTGCGCGCGTCGTCGGCCGAGTGGATGCTCTCGTCCAGGCAGACCGGCGTCTTCAACGCGGCCTGGAGCTTGGCGTGGTCGATGATGTCGTCGTGGGCCAGCGGCTGCTCGATCAGCAGCAGGTCGAACGCGTCGAGCGCCCGGAGCGTCGGGATATCGTCCAGGGTATAAGCCGAGTTGGCGTCGACCTGGAGCGCGATCGTCGGGTATCGCTCGCGGACCCGACGGACCACCTCCACGTCCCACCCCGGCGCGATCTTCAGCTTGATCCGTCGGTACCCTTCCTCGAGGTATCGGTCGATCTGATCGAAGAGCGCCTCGACGTGACCCTCGATCCCCAGGCTGACCCCCGAGAGGATCTCGGACCGCGTGCCGCCGATCAACTCGTGAAGCGGCACTCCTCGAGAGCGGGCCAGGAGGTCCCAGCAGGCCATCTCCAGCCCCGCCTTGGCGAACCGATTCCCCTTCACCGGGCGGTAGAATCCGACCAGCTCCTCGATCGTCGACCAGTCCCGGCCCACGACGGACGGCGCCAGGAAATCCTTGAGCAGGTGCCAGCAGGTCTCCGTCGTCTCCGGGCAGTAATACGGGTCGGACGGGCTGGCGCATTCGCCCCAACCCCGCAGGCCGCCGGCCGTGACCCGGACCAGAATATGGTCGAGGTGCGCCTTGCGGCTGGAACTGGTCTGGAACGGCCGCACCAGCGGGAGCCGCACGATCTTGAGGTCGATCTGATCGATTCGCATGCGTTGGTCATCAGTCATCGGTCATTGTTCACTGGTCGATAGGACGGCCCTGGGGCCTCGACGATCGCCGGGCGCCATCCCGCTCGAACGAATCGGAGACCTGGATTATACCCGGTTGGCCCCGTCCTCCGTCTACGTGCGGAGTGTTCCGCACATCGGCCGGGCCATTCCTCGAGAAAGAGCGGGCACTCGAGCGTGTTATGAACTGTTAGCCCGCGGTTTCTGGCATTTCTTGCTGTAGGCGGGGTCTGTGACCCTGCGATCGAAGCCGCGGCCTCACAGAGGCCGCCTACAGAAGGAGCGGAAGTTCAGAACACGCACAGGACTTCGGCAAGAAAGCCAGTCAGGCTCTCCGGCCTGAAGTCCTCTCCGTCAGGATGAAAAGCCTGACTTACGCGAAGGCGAAAAGAAGAGGGGACAGGCTCCCGGGAGACCCGAAGCCTGTCCCCAATCTGTTCGAGTCAATCCGGAGATTTCTCGGGAGACCGAACGGAGGCGTCAGGAACACGACTCAGAGCGGGCCATAGCTGCCGATCGGCGTACCCCCGATCAGCGTACCCCTGCTGGAGTGACGGTTTTCGACGATGATGGGGAGCTGAACACCCGAGCCACCCCCGTCACCGTGGTGAAGATCGGCAAACCCGCGGCCTCCGGCCACAGCGGCGATCTCGTGGTCGCTCAACTCCCTCCACAGGGCGAGCGGCGTCGAGTCGTTCATCAGGGCGATCGCGTTCCGGTCGTTCGTGGTCTTCGGGTATCGGCGAGCCATGGTTGGATCTCCTCGAGAAAGAGGGCTGATATTCGCGGCCTTCTCTTGGGCGAAGGAGTTGTGCGGATCGCCCGCGAAGGTCGTCCCATCCCGGTTTGCGACAGGCCCGAGCCATGTCACTCTTACCATCTCTTACCGGAGTCTCCCCCCGGATTTGACTCGGTTCCTGGAGAGTTTCCGCGGAATGATCACGGCTCTTAGCCGCCGTTCGCGCCCTCTGAGGACCATCCCGGAGTCGTGAAGACGCGCCAATCCCGAGGGTCGACCGCCCACTGCTGGCTACTTGGAAGAACCCAAACGGCGTGTTAAACTAATGAATAACGTCAAAGTTTCACTCTATCGGCCGGCTTGACGGTATGCCGCGTCGGAGGCGGGTTGCTCGATTGCCACGCCTCCGATCCGCATTCCTCCCGAGATCGGGCGGCTGGAGCGACTTGACGGCCATCGCGACCTGCTCGTATTCCCACCCCGCGTTTTGCGCCCTCTCTCCCCAAGGAGCCGACAGCATGACTGATTCGATCCCCATCGCGTCGCGGCGCGACTTCATCAAGACCACCGGGACGGTTGCCACGGCATCGGCCCTGTCGGGCGTGGTGATCCCAGCCGTTCACGCCGCCGAGAATAACACGATCCAGGTCGCCCTGGTCGGCTGCGGCGGCCGGGGCACGGGCGCGGCGGCGAACGCCCTCAGCACCACGCAAGGGCCGATCAAGCTCGTGGCCATGGCCGACGTGTTCCAGAACCGGCTCGACGACAGCTACGAGACCCTGAAGAAGAGCCACGGCTCGCAGGTCGATGTCTCCAAGGATCACAAGTTCATCGGCTTCGACGGCTACCAGAAGGCCATGGACTGCCTCAAGCCGGGCGACGTCGTCATCCTCACGACGCCGCCGGCCTTCCGCTGGGTGCAGTTCAGCTACGCCATCCTGAAGGGCATCAATACCTTCATGGAGAAGCCGGTCACGGTCGACGGGCCGACGACCCGTCGGATGCTGACCCTGGGCGAGGAGGCGAAGAAGAAGGGACTCAAGGTTGGCGTCGGCCTGATGTGCCGCCACTGCGAGGCCCGGCAAGAGCTGTTCAACCGGATCCAGGACGGCGAGATCGGCGACGTGATCATGCTCCGGGCCTATCGCCAGACCGGCCCGGTCGGCACGGCGCTGACCGGCCCCAAGCCCGACGGCATCAGCGAGCTGATGTACCAGATCAAGAATTTCCACGGATTTCTCTGGGCCAGCGGCGGCTGCTTCAGCGACTTCCTGATCCACAACATCGACGAGTGCTGCTGGATGAAGAACGGCTGGCCGGTCTCGGCCAAGGGCACGGGCGCACGCACCTATCGCGGCGACTACGTCGACCAGAACTTCGACACCTACTCGGTCGAGTACACCTTCGGCGACGGCACCAAGATGTTCCTGGAAGGGCGGAACATCGACGGCTGCCAGCAGGAGTTCGCCAGCTACGTCCACGGCTCCAAGGGGTGCGCGGTCATCTCGTCGAACTCGCACAGCCCGGCCCGCTGCCGGATCTACAAGGGCCAGAAGTTCAGCCGCAACGACCTCGTCTGGGCCTTCCCCCAGCCGGAGCCGAACCCGTATCAGGTCGAGTGGGACGACCTCATCCACGCCATCCGCAAGGATAAGCTCTACAACGAAGTCCGTCGCGGCGCCGAGGCGAGCCTGGTCACCTCCATGGGCCGGATGTCCGCCCACACCGGGCAGCTCGTCACCTTCGCCGACATGATGGAGTGCAAGTCCGAGTTCGCGCCGGACGTGGACAAGCTGACCCTGGCCAGCGCCGCCCCGATCCAGCTCGACACCAAGAGCAAGCGGTATCCCTTCCCTCAACCGGGCATCATCCGCGACCGCGAGTACCTCGTCTGATCGACCGACCGATCGGTGCAGCCCCCGGGTACCGTCCCGGGGGCTCGCCCGTCGACGAGGATCCGAAGCCTCTCAATCGACATTTCCGGATAGAACGCGCTATCGAATTCAATGGATAGGCAATCCGCGTCGCCCGCTTTCTCCCCATGCGCGCGGCGGCGAGGCCGAGCGAGGCATTTTTTCGGCATCATGCCTCATTTTTTCGTGTCTTTCGAGCAAGACGTGTTCTAAACTCTTCGAGCATTCCACCTGATTCCCTGGAACGCGCGGAGAGATCATGGCCACGCCATCGTCCGGCACGCGAATTATCTCGATGGACCAGTTCCGCGGCTACACGGTCGCGGGGATGTTCCTGGTGAATTTCGTCGGCGGCCTGAGGGAATTCCCGGAGGTGCTCAAGCATCACAACGGGCATCCGTACTTCAGCTACGCCGACACGATCATGCCGAGCTTCCTGTTCGCGGCCGGCTTCTCGTACCGGCTGGTGGCGCTGCGACGGCTGGGCCAGCAGGGCGAGGGTCGGACTTACTCCCATTTCCTGATCCGCAGTTTCGCCCTGGTCCTGATCTCGCTGGTGATGTACGCCTCGGAGGATATCGCCAAGGTCAAGGCGTGGTCGGACGCGACGCCCGAGGGGATCTGGCAACGCGTCGGCGGGTTGCTGAAGTCGGATCTCTGGGAGGTCCTGGCCATCATCGGGGTGACCCAGATCCTGATCCTCCCGGTGGTCACCGCGAGCGTCCGGGTCCGGACCTTCGCGTGGATCGCCTGCGCCGCGGTCCACTTGATCATCTCCTACTTCTTCAACTTCGCCTTCGTGTACGGCGAGCCGAACGGGTTGGATCGCTTGCTAGGCTTGACCGGCAAATCGGCATGGGACGGCGGCTTCTTCGGACCGATCGGCTGGGCGATCCCGATGCTATTCGGCACGCTGGCCTTCGACGTGGTCTCGAGCCGAACGCCCTGGTCCGCGACCGGGCGTCTCCTCGGTTCGGGAATCATCCTGATGGCCGTCGGTTACGCCCTGAATAGCCTGGGGACCTTGTATGACACCGACAAGGGGGACTCGGTGATCTTGATCGGCAAGGACGTCGCCGCGTCGCCGGTCATCCCGCCGTTTGAGAATGCACGGGGGCGCTCGCTGGAGTCGCTCCTGGCCACTCCTCCCTTCGTGATGCCACCGCCGACCGAGGTCCGCCCACACAGTTACTGGTCGATGAACAAGAAGATGGTGAGCCTGCCGTTCACCCTGTTCTCGTCCGGATTCGCCCTGGCCCTCTACGCGATCTTCATCCCGTTATGCGACGTCTGGAACTTCCAGATCGGGCTCTTCCGTACGTTCGGTCAGAACCCACTGGCCGCGTACATCATCCACCACATGGTCGAGGGGGCGGTGCTGACCGTCGTCCCCGACGACGCACCGCTCTGGTACGGCATGGTGGGGCTGTCCGTCTTCTTCGGGATCACGTATCTGTTCGTGCGATACCTGGAGAAGCACAAGATCTACCTGCGGCTGTGATCCGGCCGGCAGAGAGGGACCGTTCTTGCCGGAGTCAGAATCACAGTCGCCTCATCCACCCCTTCAGCGGTCGGGCCTCGGGCGATCCCTCCCGCAGGTGATAGGCCGCATCGGCCGCGAGCGACGGGTACCGATCGAGGCGCCCCGACGGCCAGCGCACCTCGATTGCATCGACGCGATTCGCCTCCCCGAGTCCGAAATGGAGCCTCGGATCGGCCGCGGAGAGATAGCTCCCACCGCCATATCGCTGGGCCACTTGTCGACGTCCGCCGGCGACGATCGTCACCCGGGCCCCCACCGCGTCGCGGTTCGATCGCGTCCCTTCGAGTTCCAACGTGAGGAAGTGCCCGGACCGCTCGGTCTCGTTGTGGAGGTCGATCAGCGGCTCATTCTGCGCGACGACGACCGCATCGAGCCGTCCGTCGTGGTCGAGGTCGCCGACGGCCAGCCCGCGCCCGAGGTGCAAGGTGCGGAACGGGGGGCCGGCCCGCTCGGAGACGTCGACCAATCGCCCGTCGAGGCCGCCGAGCAGGAGTTGCATCGGCATCATCCAGGGGAACCGGGGCCGGGCGTCGAGGACATGCCCGTTGGCGCTGAGCAGGTCGAGCCGGCCGTCATTGTTGGCGTCGAGGAAGGCGACGCCGAACCCGAGCAGCGGACGGCTCGGCGCCGCCAGGCCGACCGTCGCGGTGTGGTCGACGAAGGCGCCGTCACCCAGGTTGCGATAGAATGTGGTCGACTCGCCGAAATAGTTCGTCACGGCGAGGTCGGAGAGTCCGTCGCCGTCGAGGTCGCCGAGGGCGATACCCATCCCCGCCCGGAACGCCCCGTCCGAGGCCGCCGCAACCCCGGCGATCGCCCCCACTTCCTCGAACCGGAAGCCGCCGAGGTTGTGGAACAGGTAGTTGGCCGTCATGTAGTTGGCCACGCAAAGGTCGATCCGATCGTCGTCGTCGAGGTGGGCGGCGACGACACCCAGCCCGCGCCCGTTGGGGTCGACGAAACCGGCCTGTTCGGTCACATCGACGAACCGTCCCGAATCGTTGCGAAACACGTGGTCGGGCAGCGAGGGGAATGAGATCGGGCTGCACGTGTGGTCGCCCGACGATTCGGGATGCTCGCATCGCCTGGGATTGGTCGGATCATAGCGCAGGTAGTGGCAAACGTAGAGATCCAGGTCCCCGTCGCCGTCCAGGTCGGCGAATGCCGACGACGTCGGCCAGTCGCGATCCCCCCCCAGCCCGGCCACGGCCGTGACGTCCTCGAACGTCCCATCCCCCTTGTTCCGGTAGAGGGCATAGGATCGCCATCGGGTGACGAACAGGTCGGGCCGGCCGTCGTTGTCGTAGTCGCCGACGGCCACGCCATGGCCGTATCCTCCCGGGAACGCGGCGATCCCCGCGCGTTCGGTCACGTCGTCGAACCGGCCGTCGCCCCGGTTGCGAAAGAGCCGGTCGCCCTGCTCCGGCGGCGAGCCATACGGCGGGAACGGCCCGCCCTGGACGGCATAAACGTCAAGCCATCCGTCCCCATCGAAGTCGATGAGCCCGACGCCCCCGCACATGGCCTCGGGCGGCGGGGGATTCCGTCGCATATGGCCGTTGTCGTGGGAGAACCGGAGCCCCGACGACTCGGCCCGGTCGGCGAACACGGCCGTGGCCGGACCATTCGCACCCCCCTGGGCCAATGTCGGCCGGCCCGCGTCGCGTTTCAGTCGGACCAGCAGGTCGTCCACCAGCGAGGCGGCCGTCCGGACATCAATGCGGGACGCCTTCGAGGCCATCGCCTCCGGCGGCATCAGGCCCTCACTCGAGGAGCGGCCCCGGGCGATCAGCGACCAGCCCCTCGCCTCGATCCGACGCCCCAGGGCCTCGGCCATCCGGCCGAGTTCGTCGGCGTGACTCGCTCGATCGTCGCGCTTGGTGAGCGTCGCGTACCGCTCCCTCAGGGCGCTCATCTCGGCCTTCTTCTTGCGATACGCCTCGACCTCGTCGCGGTGGCCGGTCTGGAAAGCCAGCTCGGCCAGACGATCCCAGGCCCGGGTACTGTCCGGCTCCTCGGCGGTCAACGCCTGCAACTCCGAGCGTTCGAGCACATCATCGCCGACCCGCGCGGCGAGCCAGCACCGGACCCGGAGGACCTCGGCCGGGGACAACCCGTCCGCCGGCAGGTGCTTCAGGCTGCGACGCACCGCGTCCACGTCCTGCACGACCTGGCCGAACTCGAGGCGAGCCCACCAGACCGCCGGGTCGTCGGGACGTCGCTGCTCGCAGGCGTCGAGCCAGCGCCTGGCTTCATCGAAGTGCCCCAGCCAGACCGCCAGATTCGCCCGGCCCAGCCAGGCCCGGTCATCCTGCGGATCGCCCGACTCGAGTGCCTTCCTGACGTAGTCGACGGGAAAGGCCGAGTCGTCCAGCAAGTAGAGCCGACGGAGCACATACGCCGGATCGGAGGAACCCGCCCACGACTCGATGATCAGCGTGCGGGCCTCGCGTGTACGCCCCTGCACGCGATACAGGATGTCGAGCGACTTGCGCAGGAGCGTCCCTCGATCGTCGTGTCCGCGAGGGATCGGCGCGAGGAGGTCCTCGGCGGCCGCGAGCCGCCCGTTGGTCGTGAGCACGCGGGCGCGCGCCAGCTTGGCCTCGACGGCCAGGGGTGACGTATCCGGGATGCGGGACCACGCGGCCAGTGCCGGCTCGGACCGGCCGCCGGCCTCCTCGCAAAGCCCGAGCTGGTAAACCGCCTCGTCCCAGTCCGGCCGCCGTCCGAGGAGCTCGGCCAGCCGCTTGCGGGCAGGGAGATAACGGCCCGCCTCGACATCGCGGCGGGCCCGGGTCAGTTCGTCGCGATCGGCCCGCCAACGAATCCAGGACCAGCCGCCCCAGATCGCCCCAATGGCGGTCAGCGCCAGGACGCACCCGAGCCACCTCGATCGCATGGTGAGTTCCTTGGCGCGTCGCGAACGATCGGGGTCATCATCTTCGTCGGGCCAAGAATGCGCGCGAGCCGTCGTGGTGGAGGTCCCACGACGGCTCCTCGCATTCGCAATCGAGAAGGATCAATAGGAATCGGAGCTGACGACCTCGCCGCCGTTTCGGGTGGTGAGGGCCTGGTAGACACCCTGCGCGCTGCCCATCGGCACCTGCGGGATGCAGTTCGCATCCTGCCAGGTCCGTGCCTGCATCCAGTTCCACGAGCTGATCGAATCCTTGAGGAAGTGGACGGAACCGTCGGCGAAAGCGAAGTTGCATCCGCCGGGATGGAAGCTCGTGGCCGACTCGCCGGCGACCGAGGCCTGGTCGCAGCCGGACCCCAGGATGGTGACGTCCGCACCCTTCAAGTTCGGCGGATAGAACGTGCACATCGTCGAGTCGCCGAAATCCGCATCGGCCCACCAACCCTGTCCCTGGAAGGCGCAGTCCCCGTAGGCGTCGCAGCCGACCTGGCTGAGCTTGCCCTGTGCGCTCTCGCCGAAGAGGAGGGTGTTGCTCGTCCCGTCGGTGACCGACGCAATCCTCACGGGGGGCTGGCTCGGTTTCGTCGGGTAGAAGTAGGTCGGGCCGCCGATGTCGGGGAACATACCCTGCTCCGCCTGGAGGATGGCCGTGTTGTTCGGGCCGTTCGTGAACGTCCCGATGACACCCCGATAGCTCGTGTAGCAGATGCCGACCGTCGTCCCGTCCCAGCCTGCCGACTGCTCGTAGTAACGCAGGCCATTGATCGGAGGGTCGCTGGGACACCAGAGGGTCGCGATCCCGATGGCGGGGAATGTGCTGTTTCGGACCTGATAAGGGCCCATTCCAATATTGATCGCGTTGTAAACGGTCGATTGCTCGGTGTAGAGGAGCAGGGCTCCGAACTGTCCCCAGCCGTCGTGATAATTCTGGAATGATCCGGACGTGGTCCAGTAGGACTGCGTGTTCCGGCCCATGGGGAATGTGCCGTTGGAACTCTCATAGTTGTGGCACGCCAGGGCGAGTTGCTTCATGTTGTTCGTGCACTGTGCCCGCCTCGCCGCCTCGCGTGCGGCCTGGACGGCGGGCAAGAGCAGGGCGATCAGCACCGCGATGATGGCGATGACGACCAGCAGTTCGATCAGGGTGAATCCCTTCCGGAGGGATCGCGAATGATGTCGCATGCGTTGATCCTAAAGTGAAAGAAGGAACCGACGGACTGGGAAGTTGTGTGGGATGTGACGCGATTGAGGAGCTATTCTGACGTCCCCGACTTCGCGCGCTCGGCGGCGCGCTTCTTCTGGAGTTCCCGGCGCGAGGTCGTGTCGGCCTTCGGAGCACCGCCCTTCGTCTTCGCTTCGGGGGTGGTTTCGGTCGGCGCAGGCGCCGGCGTTCCTGATGAGGGGGGCGGGGTCTCCGTAGGACCGCAACCCGCTACGGACACGGCCAGCAGCGCCGCTCCGATCATGCTAGCCCATCGCCCACGTCCGAGAATGCTCAATGTACCAGTCATCGTCATTGATCTTCTGACCCTCCTGAGTTGCCACACTCGACACGCAATCCGTAGGCGCCCGCGACACGAGACCTGACGAGTACCGAGCCGAGATTCCGGGCACGACACCGAACGATATTCCAATTTTTTCAACGAGTACGAAGAGACTTGGGAACGAATCGAGCCGTAAGCACAAATCCGAGGTCGCAAACGAGTCTTTAAACCAGATATACCGAGGTCGAATGAAGCCTGGAGCCGGAATCCGAGAATCTCCAATCCGAACCTACAAGGTTCCGAGTCACGAGATCGCCGCAATCTGCGCGGCCACAACGAGAACGAGCTGATCCAATGAAGCTTAAGCCCTCAAGGCATTTCGTCAAGCATGAGGGCAGGCAAGTCCAGTGGAATCTGTTGGGATCTCGATTGCTACGCTTCGGTTGCCGGCCAGTCGACCGGTCGTACTTGGGGGCCGTTTCCCCCTTCATAGCATCTGTCGCAATCTCATCACACCAGCCGACGCCGACCGACTACTCGATGGCGTCGTCGGCTTGCATCCGGAACGCACAGACCCGAAGCGCGTTCATCGGTTCCCGATGTGGACATCGCTCCTCGCCGAGCCGGCTCGGCCAGATTGGAGATCAGGGCTCAAGATGATGACTTCCCGAAGATCGAACGTGACTTCAGCGATTAGAACCCGAACCAATTTACTTTGTCAAGGCCACTTAGTAAGATTCTTTTAATAAGTGGTCTTAAGAAAAAGAGAGAGTAGAATGAAGAGGATGTGAAGCCAGTTTCCATTGCATTTCGAGTCGGCGAGGCAGGACCGATGGATGGTTCGGCCGATCAGATCGGTACGACGTTTTCAGGGAACAGGACGATCCACGAGACCCCATGACCCCCAGGACGAGGGAATTCGGTGACGATTGAATCCAATTCCCAGCATGTTTATCTCGCCAAGATCAATGAGGGTCAGGTGCTGCGCGCGATCCGGGACCAGGGCCCGTCGTCGCGGGCGGACGTGGTCCGGTACTCGGGCCTGAGCGCGCCGACGGTCTCCAAGGCGGCGGCGTCGCTGCTGAAGGCCGGCCTGATCGAGGAGGTAGAAGCCTCCGCCCCGGTCATCGGGCGGCCGGCGATGAAGCTCCGGCTGGCGACCGCCTCGGCGCAGGTGCTGGGCGTGGTCATCGACATCGGCCGTTGCTCGGTGGTGGCGAGCGGCCTGGACGGCCATCTCTGCGAGGAGCGGACGCGCCGGGTCGAGACGATGGGCTCCTACGGCGACCTGATCGACGCCCTGGTCGAGGATGCGCGGGCGTTGATGATGCAGCCGGGCGTGAAGACACTCGGCGTGGGGGTGACGGTGCCCGGCCTGATCGACCTGCGCCGCGGCCTGGACATCCTCTCGCCGAACCTCCGCGTGATCGACGGCCGTTCGCCGGGCCGCGACCTGGGCGAGCGGCTCGGCCTTGAATTCGTCATGGTGCAGGACCAGCACGCCCTCTGCCTGGCCGAGCGCCATTTCGGCCAGGCGCGCGGGCTCGACGACTTCGCGATTCTCGACGTGAGCTCGGGGGTTGGCATGGGCGTGATGAGCGGGGGACGTCTGCTTCGCGGACACAGCGGATTCGCGGGCGAGATCGGCCACATCACGGTCGACGCCGAGGGCCGACCCTGCGGCTGCGGCAATCGCGGCTGCCTGGAGACCGTCGTCAGCGACACCGCGCTGGCCCGTCGGGTCTCGTGCCGGCTCGGCCGGCCGGTCGACATCGACGAGGTCCTGCGCCTGGTCTTCTCCGGAGAGCTCGATACGGACGAGGATTGTCGCGATATCATCCAGTACCTGGCGATCGGCCTGGCCGTGGTGATCAACGTCTTCAACCCGTCGACATTATTTATCCACGGCCAGCTCTTCGATGCCGGCGAGGACCTGCTCGGGCGCGTCCTGGATGAGACCCGCAAGCGGGCGCTGGGGCCTTCTTTCGCCGACTGCCGGATCGTCCGGGCGCATGGAAGCAAGAGCCAGGGGGCCGTTGCGAGCATCATCCAGAGTCTGATCGACTCCGTGGTCCCCGACTTGCACGGTCATTGAGCGACCGCGCGAAAGGACATGCACATGACATCGCGACCGGACTTCCTCTCGGTATTCCTCGTCGGAGGCCCCCGACTCGCGACTCGATCGGCAGGAGCGGACCTGCCGATTTGGAGAAGTCTCCCGATCGCGGCGATTCGTCGTGGGGCGACCCGGCCCGCGTCGCGTCGGTCACCACCGCGGCCGACGGCCCTCGAAGGCGTCGTCGACGGCCAGCGCGATGACCTCGGGCACGGCGGCGGGCCCGAGGCGTCGGGCGACCTCGGCGCGGATCGCCTCGATGCCGCCGCCGACATTCGCCGCGGCGTCCCGGCCGAAGGCGTGGTCGAACCGGGCGATCTCCGCCAGTCGGGCCGCCTCGCCGTAGGCGATCCGATATTGCAGGCGCGATTCCAGGTCGTGGAGGAGGTCGCTCATTCGTGCGTTCCCGCGGGGTCGCGATCGAACCGGAAGATCTAGGGAGGTGCCGTCAGGCCGCCGACCGCATTGACGTCCCTGGCCGGTCCAGTCCGCCATCGCCCTTCGCCCTGCACCTCCAGCTCCTGATCGTGATAGGGTAGCAGGGTGGAGCGGTCTCCGATGGTCAAATAGGTGATCGACGATTGCTTGAGCAGGCCGTAGATGGTCGCGATCTGTGCCCGGTTCAGCTCGCCGCCCATCCGATCGATGAACACGAATTGGGGAGCCGCCAGCAAGACCCGGGCGAAGATGAGGAGCCGCTGCTCGCCCGGCGAGAGGGCGCCGGGGCTCTGCACGTCGGCGTCGAGTCCCCCCAGTCGTCTCACCGTCGCCCCGAGCCCGACCTTCTCCAGGGCCTCGTGCAACTCCCCGTCGCGGAACGGCCTTGACGGAGACGTCCCGATCAACTGGGCGCGCAAGCCGCAGCGCACGGTGAGCATCGACCTGGGCACGAAGGCGATCCCCTCGGAACTGGGCCGGACGATCCGGCCTTTCCCGTTCTCCCAGAACCCCGCGGTCGCCAGGAACAGGGCCGTCTCCGCGGCGAGGTCCGGCCCGGTGATCAGCAGGTTGGTCCCTTGCGGGATCGCCAGCGACAGGCCCTCGACCAGGGGCCGATGGTCGTGCATCGCCCGGAGCGTGAGCCCGTCGTAGGCGACCCGGCCCTCCTCCTCGATGACCTGGATCGCCGAGGTCGCCGGGGTCCGGGCCTTCTCGATCGCCTGGGCGATCATGTCCAGCCGGTCCGTCACCGCGGCGAACGTCGAGAGCGTCTCGAACTGGGTCACGATCAGCGAGAACGCCCCCAGGAACGCCGAGAACGCCATCGCCGACTGCGTCACGACGCCGAAATCCACCTCGTTCCGGATGTACATCGGCGCCACGATCAACAGCGGGATGAGCTGGATCAGGTAGTTATACCCGTTGACGAAGAAATTCAGGTTCCGGGTCACCTTGATGATCGTCTTGTTGTTCGTCACCACGTCCTTGAGCCGCGCGCGAAGGCAATCGCGGACCGTCCGCCCGGCGTCCATGGTGGCGATCGCCTCGGCCGTCTCCCGGGTCTGGATCAGGTGGTAGCGGAGGTCCGCCTCCTTCTGGAGCTGGAGGTTGTCCAGCCGTACAAGCGTACGCCCCAGCCAGATCGTCAACGTCGAGCCGACCGCCGCGTACCCCAGGGCGACGAGCACCAGCTTCGGCGTGATCGACCACAGCACCCCCAGGAAGGCCAGGGATGTGACCAGGTTGTTGAGCGCCATCAGGAAGAACGAGAGGGTCGTCTGGGTGTACGACTTGACGTCCTCGGTGATCCGCTCGTCGGGGTTGTCGACCTCGTCCCGGATCTTGAGCCGATAGAAGCGGTCTCGGGACATATAAAGATCGATCAGCAGGCGGGTCAACCAGCCGCGCCAGAGGAGCCGGAGCCGCTCTTCCGAGAATCGGTAGTAAGCCGAGAGGACCGTCGAGACCGCGAAGACCCCCGCGTAGACGAAGGCATAGCGGATGAATCCGCCCATGTTGCGTTGGGAGATCGACGTCATGAAGTCGCGGCCGACGTAGCTGTTGACGACGTTCAGCCCGCTGAGCGACAGGAGCAGCGTCAGTAGCGCGGCGAACCAGCCGATGGCCGTCCATCGGACCTCGGATGAGAAGAACATGCGGATGGTCTGGAGCGATCGCGACCATACCTGGCGTTCATTCTGGATCATCGAGGCCCCTCGTCCCTTGAGGTTGCGATGAGTGGGGTCTCGATGACCCGCCCTCCGGTCATTCCACCGGCCACGTTCGCCGGGATGCCGCTTCGAGAAAGGCGAAGCAACCTCGCGGTGATACGCCTAGCCTCGGACCATCGTAGAGGCGCCTCGCCGTGCCGGGTCCTCCGCGCCTCCCGCCGTGCCCATCGAGCGAGAGAAGCTCCAACGTCTTCTCTCATCCTCCATAAGCTTTCTGAATCGTGCTGATAGGAAGATACAGGTGCGATGGGTTGTCGCGTAGCGGAATGAAGTTGTGTTTCCGGTAGAACATTTCCGCCTGTGGGTCGATGGCATCCACCTCGACGGCGTGGACACCCAGCGCCGTCGCCAATTCCAGGCATCGCCTCAAGGCATCCACGAGCAGCGCGAATCCCAGCCCCTGTCCCTGGACACTCGCGTCTACCGCGAGCCTCGCCAGCAGGATCGCCGGGACCGGGTGCTGCGGGAGCTTGCGCGCGGCCTCATCGGGCAGATGCTGGAAGGAGACAGCCCCCGAGGCCAGGGTGTAATAACCATAAACCGTATTCTCGCCCGGGCGCACTGCGACATACGTTCGACCAAGATTTCGCCTCTCGTACTGACCGGCATGCAAGCGGAGGAAATCATCCAGCGGCGCGCGGCCGCACCGGAACTCGGCACGTCGGTGAGTCTTCCCCAGTCGTTCGATCCGCCAATTACTCTTCTCGTTTGGCATACTTGGCAATTGCGCGACGGAGGGCCTCAGTCGGTTCCGGAGGATTGTCGAGCATCTCCAGGAAGATGTCGCGGTCTCGGTCGCTGAGCGGCGTCCGCATCTCCTCGACAAACCGCACCTCGTCTTCGGGAATCACCACCGCCTTGCGAATCCGAACCTCCGTCTCGCTGACTTGCTCGACGATCACAGTCGCGTTCGCGAACGCCCGAGGTAACGTCACTCGCGCCTTCTTATCGGTCGTTCTCGTCTCGGTATTCATGGAAGTGAACCTCCTGGGTTGCATGCTACCACGAGGAGGGAAAATGGTCAAGTGGGACAATCCCTCCCGACACACTCTTTCTCGCAGCCTCATGGCGAAGCCATCCCTATCGATCACCCCAGGTCCAGGTGCGGCGCCGGGGGCACGGCATGCCGGCCGGAGCTCGCCACGACCTCCGCGAGGAAGCCGAGCAATCGCTGTCGGAAAAGCGGCAGGGCAAACGCCTCGGCGCGATGTCGGGCCAGGGTCGGGTCGTGGGGGCAGCCGGCGCGTTCCCAGGCGACAATCGCATCGAGCAACCCGGCCGTGGTGGGCTCGGGATAAGTCCGGCCGACGGCATCGTCCACGGTCTCGGCCGCGCCGCCGCGGCCCAGCGCGATCACCGGCGCGCCGCAGGCCAGGGCCTCGATGGGCACGATCCCGAAATCCTCCTCGCCGGGGAAGAGCAGAGCACGACAGCTCCGATAATGGTCGCGGATCACCTCGTCCGGCTGCCAGCCGAGGAACCGTACGCTCGGCCCGGCGATCGACTCCAGCCGGGCGCGCTCGGGCCCCTCACCGATGATGGTCAATCGTCGGCCCGACTCCGAGCACGCCGACACCGCCTGGTCGATCCGCTTGTACGGCACCAGCGCCGAGACGACGAGATAGCCGTCGTCCCGCGGCCGATCGATCGGGTCGGGCGTGTAGAATGCGGCATCGACGGGGGGCTGGATCACCCGGCTGTCGCGTCGATAGCAGCGCGTGATCCGGCCGCGGACCGTCTCCGAGATCGCCACGAAATGCGAGACCCGGCGCGACGTCGCCCGATCCCAGCGCCGGAGCCGCGACAGCATCGTCCGGGCCAGGACGCGCCGGACCGGACGATCGGACCAGCTCTCCAGGTAGGTCTCGCGCCCCTGCCAGGCGTATCTCATGGGCGTGAAGCAATAGCAGACGTGCGGGACTCCCTCGGGCGGCACGATTGCCTTGGCCACGCAGTGGCTCAGGCTGACCACCAGGTCGACATCCTTCGGCCGCCAGGCCCGCGCAGCCATGGGCATGATCGGCAGCAGGTGGCGATAGTGGCGGAAGACGCCCGGGATCTTCTGGAGCGGCGACGTCCGGATAGACATCGACTCGATCGCCGGACTGAGCGAGCCCCGCTTATGAATGAGCGTGTAGAGCGTGGCATCGGGAAAGGCCCGGCACAACACCTCCAGGCACTTCTCGCCGCCGCGCATCCCGGTCAGCCAGTCGTGCACGAGGGCCACGCGCAGTCCGGCCAGCGGCGAGCCGGCCTCCGAACGGATTTCGCGCAGGCGCGCAACGGCCCCAACATCGCGGTTGCTGGCATCCATGCCGGCCTCCCGGGTCAACGGGTCATCCAGAACGGGCGTCCTTGCCGGCTGGCTCGCGAAGTTGCTCCACCCGCGCACACTGATCTCGGACCGGAAACCTACACGAGATCGCCCGATCGGGCAAGGCGGCCTGGGAATTCGCGCGAATACACCCACGACCGGCGACGTCTGAGGGTTGCAGCCCGTTCGGGCCCGTCCTCCGCAACGTTCCATTCCGAACCGATTCGGAGATAGAATACCAGACTGCGGCAGTGCGCGCGGGATCAGGGATCACGCACCTCTCGGCCGATTCCAGGAGACTTCGATCATGCGCCTCGAGATCCGGACCGGTGCAACCATCGCGGCGAGCTGGCTGTTCTTCCTGATCACATGTTCCGAGTCCCCATGGCTTCGACCCGCGCGTGCCGCCGATGTGGCCGATGCCCCGAAGGCGAACGAAGGCCCCGCGATCGCCCGGGGCCGCGAGCTCTTCTCCCGCGAGTGGACCCCCAACGACCGCCGTAGCCACGGCGGCGACGGACTCGGCCCGGTCTACAATGAGCGATCGTGCTTCGGATGCCACCACCAGGGGCCTTCCGGGGGCGGCGGCGGATCGGCCGGGACGAATATCGAGATCGTCACCCCCGCGCCCGCCGGTAATCCCCAAGATTCGCCCACCTTTTACTACGCATTCTCGTTCAACTACGGGCCGGACGGCTTCGAGTATCGGATCGGCGACCCGACGGGGTCGAAGGCCCGACGCCCCGGAGTCGTCGCGCCGAAGGTCGCCGAGCTGGTGCGGATCCATCCGGGCTTCCGCGACGCCCCCGGCGTGGTCTTGCACCGATACGGCAACGACCCCGACTATCGGGTCTGGCGCGAGTGGGTGCTCGGCCAGCACGGATCGATCGCGATGCGATCGTCGCAGCGGAACCCGACCCCGCTCTTCGGCGTTGGCCTGATCGACGCGATCCCCGACTCGGCGATCGAGGCCGGTGCGCGGCGCAGGCATCCGGGCTCGCCGCAGGTGAAGGGGCGGGTCGGCCGCGTCGCGGACGGCCGTGTCGGCCGGTTCGGCTGGAAGGCCCAGACCGCGAGTCTGCGCGATTTCGTCCTCTCGGCGGCGGCCGTCGAGTTGGGGCTCGAGGTCCCCGGCCACGCCCAGGCGGCGGATCCGCGCGTGCCGCCGCTCAAGGCCCCTGGCCTGGACCTCGACCGCGACGAATGCGACGCGCTGACCGCGTTCGTCCGGTCCTTGCCGTCGCCGAAGGTCCAGACCGCGGCCCATCCGCGCGACGACAGGTCCCGCAGGGCGGGCAAGGCCGTATTCCGATCGATCGGCTGCGCCGACTGCCACGTCGAGAAGCTCGGCGACGTCGAAGGGATCTACAGCGACCTGCTGCTGCACGCGATGAGCCCCGAGCTGGCCGACACCCCCTCCTACGGCGCCTTCATGGCGGGTGCGGACGCCCCGCCCGCCCGCGTCAACCCGGCTGGAGGCCCGGAGGCCCGCCGCGCCGGCTTGGCCACGGAGGAGGAGTGGCGGACGCCCCCGCTCTGGGGCCTGCACGACTCGGCCCCCTACTTCCACGACGGACGGGCCGGCACCATCGAGGAGGCGATCCGCCTCCACGGCGGCGAGGCCGCCGCCTCGACCCAGCGATACCGCCAATCCTCCCCCCGCGACCAAGCCCAGCTCCTGGCCTTCCTCCACTCGCTCGCAGCCCCGGAGATCCCCCGCCCCAATCCCTGACGATGAGCGGAATCGCCGGAACCCGTAGGGGAGAATGAACGATTTCGTCCGTTCGCAGATGCGCGAAGATCCTCTCCGATGGAATACGAGAAGCGGGAATGCCCGTTCTTTCCCCTCCCCATCTGTGTTAATCTGCGGTGATCTGCGGACAGACTCCTCTTTCGCGGGCTTCGGGCGAGTCATCGCCTATTTCATTGGGGCAGATTCATGCTTCGATTCGACGAGAATCCGGATGGGGTTCGCTGGAGAAGGTGCCGATGCGGGATGGTGGGCATGTCGATCGCGATATGCGTGCTGGCGATCGCCGAGGGTCGATCGGCCCCGGCCCAGGAGCGGCGGCCCGACGCCAAGGCACAGGCCCCGAAGGCGGCGAGCAAGGAATCGCCCCCGGAGCGTGCCGTCCCAGCTCCCGAGGTCGTCAACGCCGAGGTGCTTCCGAAGCAGCCCGCGGATGCGCTCGACGGGCCGCCGTTCGTCACATGCAAGGCCTGGGCGATCGCCGACGGCCGGACCGGCTCGGTGCTCTGGGGCCATCGCGAGGCCGACGTACTGGAGATGGCCAGCACGACCAAGATCATGACGGCCCTGATCGTCGTCCGGCTGATGGCGAAGGATCCGGCCGTCCGCGACGAGGTCCTGACCTTCTCGAGGCGGGCGGACCGGACGGTCGGCTCGACGTCGGGCGTGCGGGAGGGGGAGCATCTGCCGGTGCACGAGCTGTTGTATGGCCTGCTGTTGCCCTCGGGCAATGACGCGTCCGTGGCGTTCGCCGAGCACTTCGGCGGCCGATTGAAGCCGCCATCCGACTCACCCGACCAGCCCGATCCGCTGCCCCGGTTCGTCGCCGAGATGAACCGCGTCGCCGAGGAGCTGGGGCTGCACGAGACGCACTTCGCCAACCCGAACGGGCTGCCCGCCCCCGGGCACCGCTCCAGCGCCCGAGACCTGGCCAGGCTCGCGAGCCACGCGCTGACCCAGCCGACCTTCGCCACGGTCGTCGCGACCCGGAAGCACGGCTGCACGCTGATCGACGCCATGGGCGGGCGCCGCAACGTCGTCTGGACGAATACCAACCACCTCCTCGACACCGAGGGCTACGACGGCGTCAAGACGGGCACGACCCAGGCCGCCGGGAGCTGCCTGGTGGCCAGCGGCCGATGCGGCAAGGACCACCTGATCGTCGTCGTCCTGGGCGGCTCCAGCTCGCCGGACAGCCGATACCCCGACGCCCGCAACCTCTTCCGGTGGGCCTGGCTGATGCGCGGCGACCGGTCGGCCAAGGGGGGTGAGAACCGTTGATCGAACGTCAGGCTTCCTCGTCGTCCTCGATCGTCCGATCGATCTCCTCAAGGTTCTGGCGATAATACGACCAGGCAGCCTGGAGATCCTGTTCGGTCAAATGGGGATAATGTTCAAGGATGCGAGCATCCGACAAACCCAGCCTTTGCCACTGAACCAAGCCAGCGACGGTGTACCGCGTGCTTCGAATACACGCGTCCCCTCCGCAGACGCCGGGGGTCTTCTGGATCCAGCTCATCATTGTCGTCGGATTCTTGCCCACCAGATCGATCCTTGGTCTTTAGCAACCCTTGGGCGGCATCCAGCCCACCGGGCTTGCTTTTCGTAGGGTGGGCACGGCCCACCGGGCTTGCGATTGGTGGGCCGTGCCCACCCTACTGGGAAAGGAATGACTGCCTC
This sequence comes from Isosphaeraceae bacterium, assembly GCA_052148775.1. GTDB lineage: Bacteria > Planctomycetota > Planctomycetia > Isosphaerales > Isosphaeraceae > CAVZRC01. Next base: position 21,490 of record JBKQHM010000199.1, read on the forward strand.
TTCTGAATGCCTCCGGCCATTCTAGGATATTCCCGGTGAGGCGTCATGATCGCCTCGGCAGAACGAGCCGGACTCTTATTCGCATGGCACCTGCCTCTTTGCGACTTTGGACGGCCCGATCGAATTCGAATCGGCATTCAACTCGTCGAGCCAGACATCGCCCATCTTCGGAGAGCCTTGAGCCGGTGCGTCGACCGAAACATTCCACCGCTCGAAGCTCTGACCGCTCCGGGGCAGGGCATCCCTGAGCACCTCGGCGATGATGCCGGCCATCCAGCGCGCCTCCCCTTCGGTTAACGCGCCGAAGCTCGCCAGGTCGTGCTCATCCAGGTCGACCAGCGCCAGCTCGAAGCCCCACGGCGACGAGCCGACCGCGTCCCGGTCGCCGAGCCAGCGCTTCGATGACTCCCGGATCCGACGAAACTCGATCCGATCCAGCCACTCCACCTCGATCGTCCGCGACCAGCCGATGCCGAGCATGGGGACGGATTCGGTGACCTCGCCCGGCCGCACGACCCATCGACGATTCCCCATCCGCCGCGAAACCCAGGGCACCACCACGAACAGGCCGGCCGATCCCACGAGGATCAGGTAAGGCAGGTCGAACCGCTCAAATCTCGGCCCGAGCGAGTCGAGGAAGAGCATGCCGAACATCGCCGAACCGCTCATGACCAGGAGCACGAGCAGCAGGACGTCGAACCAGTCCTTAGCCGTGAGGCATTTCCGGAACATCGTATGGTCCCACTCGCGGCGGCAAGCAACGGCGCTGTCCGACGGAGCCTCGGGCCGCGTGCGCGACGCGTCCATGACCTCGCAATCGTCGCAGCACGGGGCATTGACCCAGGCCGGATCCCATTCGCGGAGATGACACGCGATCCATTCCTGGAGTCGCTCAGCCTCGTCCGGATCGCGGCCCTGGCCCACGCGTAACGGTCGCCCGAGCGTCTCGATCACCAGGCCATATTCCGGGTGAGACGGCCGATTCTCGTTGCCGTCGATCATCACGCGATAGGGCGTGACGCTCCGGATCTCCGCCAGCGGGACGAGCCTGCGCGTCCGCACGAGTCCATCAACCCGGAGATACTCCAATCCCCGCGAATCGAAGCGGACCTGTTCGCGGCTGAAGATCACGCGTACCCACTGGTAGACGACGAGCAAGTCGAGCGCGAGGACGGAGATCGAAGTCACAATCGATCCTATCGTCAGCGTCTTGAAAGCCGCGAAGATCAGGATGATGGCGAGGGCCGTTATGCAAGACGCGGCGACGAGCAACAATGCCGCCGAGTTCATCCCGACGGCCCGTGGATTCCGGACCCGGATCGAGGCCCCCAGGTCGGCCCGATCCCTGGCCGCAATCCCGCGGCAAGACCGGCGCCAGACCGTATGCCGTTCGTACCAGGTGGAATTCATGGTCGGACCCCCCGATCCGGTTCCTTAATTCAGCCCGCTGCTCTTCTTGCCCTTCGGCCCGGTTATACCCCATCGGACCGACATCCGCCCGTCGCTGCCGTCCTTGACGTTCAGGAATCGGCGCGTATAGCTCCCGCCCAGCGGTTCCGGCTCGCGCTTCGATTGCGGCGCACCGGGGGCGACCTCCAGGCGGAACACCTCGTCCGGGATGGGCTGGTTGACGCGGGAATAGGTGAAGTCGATCGCATAGGATACGAAGAGATGGGCGATCAGGAGGGTCTCGACCCGTGCCGGCAGGAACGTCTCGGCGTCGATGGACCACTCCAGGAGATGACCGGATCGTTGAGCCGCCAGGGGTTCGAGGTTCCATGTCCGGATGCGATGACAGCGCCGACCGCGGAGGACGACCTCGCCCAGGTATTGCAGCTTACGGTCCCGGATGATCGTGTCGGCGTCGGCCGGCCCGTTGGCGTCGAAGGCGTCGCAGATCGCGACGTTCTTCTCGGCCACCGCATCGAAGGGGACGACGGCTTGATGGTCCTGTCCGCGCCACCAGCAGTTCGCGCCGTCGCTGCCGACCCGGAAGGGGATGCCCATGACCGCGTCCACTTCGCCCAGGAATTTCCGGTCGCCCTGCATCGCGAATCGCGAGCCCTGGACGTTGATGCGCTGGTACCAGTCGGGCGAGGCGAGCCCCATCATGCCGGTCGTGACGGCCTCTTCCGAGACGCTGGTCAGCTTCCGCCGAGCCTCGCGGACCTTCTCGACCACCTGGCGCAACGCGTCCGATGATTGACCGCCCCGGTCGATCTCGGCCTGCAACGAATCGGAGACGAGCCGTCGCCGGGTCCTGTAGTTGAGAGCGATTGGTCCCGCCTCGACCCCCTCCCGGCTCCGGAACCCTCTGAGCGCGATCTCGCCGTTCCAGTTCGACGGCAACTGGATGCGCATCGCGAATCGATGCTTCGCCGGGTCATAATCGGCCGGACCGATGAGCGCAAGTTGCCGGTCGTTCTCACCGGGCTCGCTCGGCTTCAGCCCGTAGCCAGTCGGATCCATCGGCCGGTCGAACGTCAGGTCGAGGAGTGTCACCCGGGCGACCTCGGAATCCGGCGGGGGGCTCACGGAGACCAACCGCGGTCGTGGACCGTCCTTGGCGACCGGCTTCGCCGTCGTAAACGACCACGTGAACGGCTCCGCCGCGACGTGACCGGCCGACTCGAATCCCTCGAAGAACCCTGGCCGGAAGTGGTGCTTTCTCCCGGCGGTGACCCGATGGCTGGCCCCCGGCGTGAGTTGCACGGGGATGACGAACTCATGGGTTTCGGCCGAGTACCGCGGTTCGCCCCGGGGACGGAATCCGGCGTCGCCCTTGGCAAAATCCCATTCGAGCGCCATCCGGGTCGGGTCCATCGGGCGGTCGAAACGGATACGAATCTCGGCGACCGGATCGATGGCGGTCGTGCCGTCGGCCGGCGTGACTTGCACGATCTTCGGCCGATCGGGTTTGTCCTGAGCGACGGCCGGAGACGCGACGGCCAGGAGGACCGCCGAGGCGATGAGGGCGATCGTTGGATGACACAAGGTGGCCCGCATGACGGGGAATCGCATGGCCGGCTCCTCGGGTTGCGAGGGGAGAGGTGTTCCTTGAACTCCATGATACAGAGAACCCGGGACGGATACGAGGATGTTGTTCCGCCAGATGTTACTCGCCATGGACGATCAACTCTTCCGGTCCGTTCTCCGGTTCGACCGTCGAGACGCCGTCCGGTACAATGACGGAGCAGAATCAGGCTGGGAAGCCTGCCCATGGGGGGCCATCGAGACCGTCGGCGGGACCGTGAAGGAGGAACTGATCGTCTGCACGGTGGCGATTCTGCTGGTGATGGGGCACATCGGCAACGCGTTCGTCGTCGCCACGGCGCTGCCGATGGCGATCCTGTTCAGCTTCGCCAGTATCTCGAGTGGTCGGGGACCTTCGAGCATCATGTCCGTGCCCAGAAGACGTTGCGGATCGTCTTCTCGGCGGTGATCGCCTCGATCCTGATCATCCTCTACCTGACGCACAAGAGCTGGATCGGCGCCCTGCTGTTGATGACCAGCGTGCTCAGAGCCCTGGCCGGCGGGGCCATTTTTCAGTGGCTGTTCGGCTTCAAGTTCAGCGAGGCTTGGGCTCGTGGACCTACCGCCCCATTCGAAACGGCTTGCCAGCCTTGTATAGGGCCAGCCGGTCCTTGGCGACAGCCGGAGCGCCTATGCCCCCACGATTCGGGGGTAATCCTTTCATGAACTCTTGCTCGGCCTCCAAGGCGCGCTGCTCCCAACGCACGGCGTTGGCGAAATCGCCGGCCTCGGCGTAGGCGGCGGCAAGTGACGGGAAGACGGTCCAGTCCTTCCAGTTGGTCAGCTCCGCCGCGCGAGTGGCCGCGGCGACGGCGAGCTTGCCGTCGCGGATCCTGGCATCGGGGCAAGTCGCCAGGATCCAGGCGCGCTCCCGGTGAACCCAGGGAAGGTCGGAGTAGCGCCGGATGATCTCGTCGCAATCGGCGAGGGCCTGGTCGTATTTCCCCGGCCAAATGAAGATCCCCTGCAGGTGCGGTTGGGGCTCGTCGGGGGGCGGCGGATCGGGCGGCACCGGCCTCGAGGGATCGGCAGCAGCGCGTTCATACTTCTGCTTCAAGTCGGCGTAATGGGCAGCCTGGCCGGTGGCGATCGCGGCATTCCGATGCCAGATATCGCGGGAAAAGGCCCTGACGGCGGCCTGCGCGGCGGGCGTCCAGGACGCTTCCTCCGGCCCCATCGAGCTGTCCGCGTCGAGGCGGGCGATCTGGATCTCGGCACGATGCAGCGAATCCCTGTTGGCGGCCTCCGAGGTCCGGTAAGAACTCGCCAATCCCAGGTATCGCTCGCGGAGACGCCAGTTTCGCCATGCGACGATCTCCCAGCCGAGGTCGAGGCCGAGGATGGCGATCAGGATCATGGTCGTTCCGACCCGCATCCCGATCCGAAGGAGTCGAAGCCGAGGGATCGATCGGGTTAGCCAGGCCCACGTCCGTCGATGACGCACCTGTGCCGCGAGCAGGAACATGAGGATGCCCAGTGATGCGAGCAGGGCGATGAGGATGAAGAGCTCGGAGCGCGGGAAGAGGGTCAGGAATCCGCCCGGGGTCATGGGGGCGAGTCGGCCGTCGAACCAGGTCCGGAGGATCGACAGCGGGGTGCCGTGGTTCGCCAATCCCTCCGCGCCCAGCCATTGATCGAGGGGTTCCGGCCGGACCGTCCAGATCACCAGCGCGATGAGGATCAAGACGATCGCCATCGCGAGGATCCATCGGCTCGCGAGCAACCCGGGACGTCGCATCGGTCGCGTCTCCTGGAGCAACCAGCGTGTCAGTGGATTCCGCGCAAGCCCAGCGCGACGGCCTCGGGGTTGGTCGCCAGCCGCATGGCCTCGGTGCCGGAGATGACCTTCTGATTGTACAGGTCGATCAGGTGCTGGTCGAACCGCTGCATGCCGAGCTCGCGCGTGGCGATGTAATCGCTGAGCTCGCCCAGGCGATTCTCCAGGATGTACTTCGACGTGACCGGGCCGCCGCGGAGGATCTCCATCACGGCGTGTCGGTTGTTATCCCGCGTGGCCGCCAGGCGCTGGGAGATCACGGCCACGAGCGACCCGGCGAGCTGCGACGTGGCGATCGAGCGCTCGTCGGGAGGGATCATTGCCAGGACACGCTCGATCGTCTGGGCGGCATTCGAGCTATGCACGGTGGCGAAGACCTGATGTCCCGTATCGGCGGCCCGCAGGGCCATGCGCATCGTCTCGCTGTCGCGGATCTCGCCGACCAGGATGACGTCCGGGTCCTGGCGCAACGCCTGCATCAGCCCGTGCTCGAACGACGGCGTATCCTGGCCGAGCTCGAGCTGCGAGATCATGGCCTTCTGGTTCGCGTGGGTGTACTCGACCGGGTCCTCGATGGTGATGATCTTGCATCGGTAGGTATTGTTGATCAGATCGATCATGGCCGCCAGGGTCGTGGTCTTGCCGCTGCCGGTCGTCCCGGTGACGAGCGTCAGCCCGCGCATCGACAGCGTGATGTCTCCGATCACCGGGGGGAGCTTCAGGTCTTCGAGCGTGCGAACCCTGAGCTGGAGCACGCGCATGACCAGGGCAGGCGTGCCCATCTGGCTGTAGATGTTGCAGCGGAACCGGGATAGCCCGGGGATCGCATAGGAGAAGTCGAAGCCCTGGACCAGCATCTTTCCCAGCGATTCGGCGGTGAAATCGGGATGGATCGTCATCATGAACTCGCGCAGCTCCTCGGCGGAGACCGGCGGCGATTCCACGGTACGGATCAGGCCGTTGATCCGCAACAGCGGCGCGGCGCCGGTCTGGAAGTGGAGGTCCGAGGCACCTTGCTCCACGGCGAATCGGATCAGTTGATCGAAATTCATGGCGGATCCACCCTCCGGAGCATCGGTAATCGTGAGAGCTTCAAGGTAGCACAGAGTCTTTGCTTCGGGGAAACGGAATGAATTCCGTTCTCCATTCGGCCGTGGAACGGAATTCATACCGTTTCCCGCTAGGGCGCGTAGCGTCCGACCTAAGGCTCGGCTTCGGCCTCGGCCTCGATCTCGGCCTCGGTTGTGGACCTGGACGCGTCGGTCGAATCGAGCCCCAGGAGGTAGCGTGCCGCGAGGATTCGCCGCTCGGGGACGCTCAGCATGGCGCGTTCGCGACGGATGCGGATCGCCTCTTCGGGGGCGTTGGTGACCAGTCCCCCGACGCCGCGCTCGATCAGCCGGACCATCGTCCCGGCGTCGTCGACCGTCCAGGCGTAGAGGAGCTTGTCATGCCGTCGCATCGCGCGGATCAGCCGGTCCGATAGCACCTTGGTATTGACGCTCAAGCCCTGGACGTCGAGCCGGCCGGGGTCGCCGACGGCGTAGGTCACGAGGGCCACGACGGTGAGCAGAGGGTTGTGCCGCTTGGCCGCCATCAGGCCGTCGTAGTCGAGCGACGTCACCTCGCATTGGGCTTCGAAGTCCTCGCGTCGGATCAGCTCGGCGACCTTGGCGGCCAGCCCGCGATCCTTGGCGTAATACTTCAGCTCGATCTGGAGCTTGATCTTGCCGCGGGCCAGCGCGATCACCTCTTCGAGGGTCGGCATCCGCTCGCCGGCGAACTCCGGGCTGAATCGACGGCCGAGGTCGATCTTGCGCGCCTCGGCGAACGTGAGATCGGTGATCCGCCGCGGATCGCCCGCGAGGCGCATCAGGTCGCGGTCGTGGTACACGACGATGACGCCGTCGGCGGTCTCCTGCACGTCGAGCTCGGCGAAATCGGCCCCGATCTCGATCGCCTTGCGGAACGCGCTCAGGGTGTTTTCCGGGGCGAGCCGCTCGCAGCCGCGATGGGCGACGACGACGATCGGGACGTCGGCGACGAGCCGGCCCGGCACGGTGAAGCCGAGATACCCGATGAAGCCCAGCAGCACCACGGCGATCGCCACCCGCACGCGGAGGAATCGCCGGAACCGGGGACCGGCGGCCTCGACGATCTTCATGGCCCGGGTCGCGATCGGCCAGGGTGCGCTGGCGTCCCAGGCGTTCAGCGTCCCGCCGCGCTCGAAATAAAGCTGGAGGATCAGCAGGCAATGGACCGCCACCAGCAGGAACGACAGCGCCGCGACCAGGAACGCCTGAATGGCCAGGAGCCCGGCGACGAGCGGGACCAGCAGACTCGGCCGCGCCTCGGCCGGCGCGAGAAGATACGCGCAGGATCGGCCGAATCCCCAGACGATCGCGACGCTCAGGATCGTGCCGACGGCCTGCCAGCCCAGCAGGATGGCACCGATCCGGAGCCGGGCCCCGGCGGCCAGCGCGCGGCTCTCGTCGATCGCCGCGCGGCCGCGATGCTCGCCGAACAGCAGGATCGGCATCACGAAGATCAGCCCCACGTACGATCGCGCCTGCAAGGCTACGAGTGCCGCGAGCAGGATTCCGCCGATCCCCAGCGCCGCGTACCATTGGGGGGGGCGGTCCGCCAGGTAATAGTTGATGTCCTGCCGCGAGAGCAATGCCAGGTACGCCAGGCCGCCGAGGACCACGAACGGGGCGCAGAGGAAGGCCAGCGTCAGCAGGCTGCGAAGCCCGAACGTGAGCAGCCGGAAGAAGACCGCGCCGAGGTCCGCCAGCGTGCCCGAGATCGTGAACCCCCGCCCTCGGAGCTGGGCCGCGGCGATGGCGATTACACCGACGTGCTCGATCATGGTCGCCACCATCAGCGACAGCGCGATCAGGACCAGGTACAGTAGCCCCGTCGGTGAGAGCAAGAACCGCGCGATCTCGGTGTTGGTGACCGCGGTCCGGCCGGTGCGCGCGATCAGGGGAGCGACGATCCAGCCGGCGCCGAGGACTCCGATCAGGAACACCGCGGACTTGTACGTCGCTTCGAAGACGATCAGCGGCACGAGGGCACGCCAGAGGTCGCGCCCGACATTCCGGGCCAACTGGCGCACGCTCGGCGGATGTGCATCGGCCGTCTCGGGAACCTGGATCGTGGTGTTATTCATGGGATTCCTTTCCGAGGATGATACCACCCGCCCTTCGAGGAGGCGAGATGCGACCTCGATTTGGCAGGCCGGGACCAGGCTGCGTGCTTGCGGAAGGCGGCCGGATTGGTGACGATGCACGAATCCGAGCGAAGGAAATCCAACACGATGACACAACCCCGGTACGGCGTGATCGGCACACCACGACGGATGCCGGTTGATCCAGAGGACGTGAAAGCCCCATGGCCGAGCCCCGCAGTATCGATCTCGACGCGCTGGAGCCCCGGTTGAACCGGGCGTTCGACTTCGCGACCGGGCAGGTGCGTGCCACGATCGAGCGCTATCCGGACTACTTTCCGATCTATACCGAAGGGGGCCGCTGGAAGCACTCCGGCGAGCTCTGGACCGACTGGTGCGCCGGGTTTCACGCGGGGATGATGTGGCTGATCGCCGAGCGGACCGGCGACGCCTGGTGGCGCCAATCAGCCGAGCATTACTCCCGGCTGCTGGAACCCCGCCAGTATGACCGGGACGTCCACGACCTGGGATTCATCTTCCTCAATACCTATCTCCCCTGGTATCGGCTGACCGGCGAAGAGCATCTCCATCAGGTCCTGATCACAGCCGGGCGGACCCTGGCCCTGCGGTTCAACCCGCATGGTCGATATCTCCGCTCGTTCGTGGCGCCGGACAGCCTGTTCATCGACATCATGATGAACGTGCCCCTGATCTTCTACGCCGCGCGCGAGGCCGGCGACCATGCCCTGTACGAGCTGGCCGTCGCGCATTGCCGCACCACCGAGCGAACGCTGGTCCGCGCGGACGGCTCGACGGCTCACGAGGGGATCTTCGACCCCGAGTCCGGCGCATTCCTGCGGCAGTCGACCCAGCAGGGCGTGAGTGCCGGCTCGGCCTGGACGCGCGGCCTGGCCTGGTCGCTCTATGGTTTTGCCACGGTTTTCACCTACACGAACGACCCGACCGACCTGGAGGTCGCGCGGCGCAATGCCGACTGCTTCATCGATCGATGCCCCGAAAGCCTCGTCCCCCCCTGGGATTTCGACGTCCCCGACGGCCTCGACCGGATCGACGACAGCTCCGCCGCCGCGATCGCCGCATCGGGCCTGTGGGACCTCGCCCGGCTGACCGCCCCGTCCGACCCGGCGCGCGCCCGACGGTACCGCGATGCCACGCTGACCATCCTCGACGCGCTCTGCTCCGATTGCTACATGGGCTGGTCCTCCCCCGGCTGGGAAGGAGTCCTGAAACACGGCGTCTATCACTTCCACAAGAAGCTGGGCGTCGACGAGTCGGTGATGTGGGGCGATTTCTTCTTCCTGGAGGCCGTCGTCAAGGTTCTCGGCGAGGGGAAATCGCGAGAGGCGTGAGAGATTTCGTTGATCGTCGAGGCGGGATTGGTCGGGTGCTCGCAAAGCACCCGACTCGGCCGTAAGCCGAAATCTGGAATCCGGAATCCGGAATCTCGAATTCCCGAAGGTCTCCGGACGGCGCAGCGAGCCGGCCAAGGTAGAATCTACCCACTACCTCACTCTACACTTTGGATTCCCTGGGTGCGAGCAGGCAATCGTGCGCGATGAGCGTACCGATCGAGCCGGTTTGCGCGGGCCAGGGCGGAGGACTGGAATCATGCGTCCCGATCGCGAGTCGGATCAAGACGACGATGAAGAGAAGGCCGAAGAAGTCAGGAACAAGCCGGAGTATCGCTTGCCGATCTACGATCCCGAGGACGCTGATGTCGATCCCGAGGACGCTGATGTCGATCCCGACGCCGATGACTTCGATGACCTCGAAGACGACGAGGACGATGACGAGGAGGGGGGCGTGCTCGATGACGACCTGCTCGCCCAGGAGATCGAAGCGGAGCCACGGACCGTCCTGATCACGGGCGCGTGCGGCAACATCGGCCGGAAGCTCCGGGCGGCATGGACCGACGTCTACGATCTGATCCTGATCGACAAGGACGGCGGCGACGACGATCCCGAGATCATCGAGGCGGACCTGGCGATCCTGGACGACGACTGGATCACCCACTTCCACGGGGTCGACACGGTTGTCCACCTGGCGGCCAATCCAGACGATCGCGCGCCCTGGGACGAGCTCGTCGGCCCGAATCTCGACGCCCTGGCCAACGTCTTCCACGCCGCGGCCCTGGCCGGGGTCGAGCGGCTGATCTTCGCCAGCTCGAACCACGTCATGGGGGGCTACAAGGATCTCGACGACGCCCCGATCACCGTGGACCTGGACCCCCTGCCCGACGGCCCCTACGGCGTGACGAAGCTGGTCGGCGAGCGGCTGGGCCGGAGCCTGGCCCGGGCGTTCGACATGACGTTCATCGGCCTGCGGCTGGGCTGGGTCCAGCCGGGGAAGAATCGGGCCGAGACGCTCCCCGACGACTGGTCCCGCAAGTTGTGGTTGTCGAATGCCGACCTCGTCCAACTGTTCGACTGCGCCGTCGAGGCCGAGATCGAGGACCGCTCGTTCGTCGTGCTCAACGGCATGTCGCGCAACCACGGCATGCGCTGGGACCTCTCCGAGACCGCCGAGCTGCTCGGGTATCTACCCGTGGATGACGCCTTCGTCGCGCTCCACGCCGGTGAGATGGCGGAACAGGACGAATAATCGGGAGGACCGTCAATTCGACACGGCCGCAATTGCGTCCTAGAGTTCCCATGGGAACGGTGAGGCTCGGCCGTCGGTTCTTCCGGGGTTCGCCGCGTCCCTCGCGATTATCGCCGCGAGATCGCAGGCCGGCCTGGGTATCGTACCTCCGAGGTGCCCCGCCGGCCTCTCGCGAATCGGGTGGAACGGGTATCTCACCTCCGGAGATCGCAGATCATGCAATCCCTTCGTTTGTTACTGGCCTTCGTGATCACGATGATGTTGATCGATTCCTGGACGGACCGGGCGGAAGCGACTCCGGCCCAGCCCGAACCGGCCGCGGCGGTAGGCGGGGCCTCGATCGCCTCGCCCGCCGGGGAGTCCATGGCCCCGCGTTGAGCGCAGGCGGCCTCATCCGTGGTCGGGCGACGGCCCGATCCGATCGGTGCCCCCGCCGGACCGACCGACCGGCGGCGACTCATTCCTGGCAACCCGCGCGGGGGTCGGGTAGAGTGAGTCGAGCGGGCTCGACTCCAAGGAGCGGATTCGGATGAGGATGACATGCCCATCAAGGTGATCGGAGCCGGCCTCGGCCGGACGGGGACCCTCTCGCTGAAGATGGCCCTGGAGGAACTGGGGTTCGTCAAGTGCTATCACATGATCGAGTTGCTCGGGAATATGGACCAGGTCCGCACCTGGGACCGTGCCGCCCGCGGCGAGCCCATCGATTGGGACGCCCTCTTCGAGGGTTACCAGGCGACCGTCGACTGGCCCGGCTGCACCTTCTATGCGGAGCTGATGCGCCGATACCCCGAGGCGAAGGTCGTGCTCTCCGTCCGCGACCCCGGACGCTGGTACGACAGCGCGCGGCAGACGATCTACTACGTGCGAAACGCCTTCCCACGCTGGCTGCGCCTCTTCAACTCCCGGATGCGTGAATTCCACCGGATGCTCGACCGGCTGGTCTGGGACGGGATGTTCCAGGGTCGATTCGAAGACAAAGCGTTCGCCATCGAGGTCTTCAACCGGCACAACGAGCAGGTCCGCCACGATGTCCCGGCCGACCGGTTGCTGGTCTACGAAGCCCGCGAGGGCTGGGAGCCCCTCTGCGCGTTCCTCGGCGTCCCGGTCCCGGAGGGCAAGCCTTTCCCCCATGTCAACGATACGGCCGAGTTCCGCTCTCGGATCGAGCGAGGTGCCCGGATCGTACGGACGGTCGGCTATACCGTCCTCGCGGCCTTGGCCTTGATGCTCGTGTGGCTGGCGTCCCGCATCCTGTCCTGAACCGGATCCGGTCCGGACAAGCTTAGCTCGGGCCGTGCGAGTAGTTCAGCGCGTCCGACTCGTACAGGTCCTTGCGCATCTTCAGCGCCGCCAGCACCTCGATCGTCAAGAATAGCGGTGCGTTGAAGACCTGGAGGATGTTGTCGGCCAGTGCCGGACGGCGGCCTTCAATGTAATGGCCGACGAGCTGGAAGACCCAGCCCAGCACGAATGTGGCCAGGAATATGGAGAAGGACCGGCCGAAGGGCATCTGCGCGACCCAGTCCGAGACCATCAAGAGGATCAGAGTGGCCGGGAGCTGCATCAGCGCGACGGTCCAGTCCAGCCTCAAGTAATAAATCACGACGCCCAGGTAGAAGATCGTGGCCGCGGTGATCGGGACGTCGGGGACGACGAATCGGAACCAGCCCAGGACGAGGAAGAGGGAGAACGTCACCAGCGGGACGCCCACGAAGTGCGTCATCTTGTTCCGAGGGTCCTTGTGATAGGCCCCGTAGCTCTGCATCTGTTGCTTCAGGGACATCATAGTCGATTCCTCCGTTTCCGCACGTCGTGGTGCGACGGGCATCCGAAGAGAGATTCGCAGGCAATCGGGATGATAACATTTCGATCGAGAAGACGATGCGCGGCAGCGGGGCGAAAAAGTCGGATGTCGTCCTGTCTCAGGTTTTCGGGGCCGACCCGGCCTCGAGGCTGGACCGTGTGTTGACGCGGCGCTCGTGGAGCTGGAGGTAGAACCGGATTTCCAGCCGGTTGGACCGCAACGCCTCGAGCGCTTCCAGCACCAGGTTGACGCTGGCGAAGAGCAGCAGTCCGACACCCGCGACCGCCAGGCCGACGGGCAAGGCGACGAGCCGGTTCGACACCAGTGCGTCCAGCGCGAGGGTCAGGCTCGTCCCCACGAACAGTGCGAAGGCGACGTAAAGCGCGATCAGGGCGAACCGGATGCGATCGCCTCGCCAGCCCAGCCGCCGGAATTGATCCTGGAGATGCTCGATGCGATCCGCGATGTAGTCGAGTTCGGTCTTACCGCAGTCGAGCTTGTCCAACAGGTCGTTGAGGACGCGGATCCGGTCTACCACACGCGACATCCGGTTCGATGTCGAGATGATCAGCGACGCGTTTGCGGTCAAGAAGATCGCCGGCGTGATCATGGCCGAGAGAGTCTCATACTGGGAGGGCGCGACGACCGGCATCGGGGCGAATCTCCTGTGAGGTTTTTCGGAGGCGGTCAGACGTTGATCGGATCCGAGGCTCCCGGGATCTCCCCGGCCCTGGCCTCCTCCAGTTCTTCGTCGGGCGGTACCCACGAGGGCAGCGGTATGAGGAGCCAGGTGGAGAGGGTCTGGAGATAGAGATCATACCGATCGTGGAGCCGGACCAGCTCGGCCCCCTCGTCCGGCCCGAAGATCAGGGAGAGTCCCGCGTCGGTCACGGCCGTGCGGACGGCGGGCAGGTCCGCCTCGGTCAGTCGCGGGAGGGCCGGCGGCTCGACCGAGAGCGCCAGCGCGTTCATGAGATCAGCCAGGAGCCGGAGGCCCATGCGATAGGTGAGCCGCGCCTGTTCCCTGACGATTCCATCGCCGCCGACCATCAGCAGCGAGCAGGTATCCAGGACGATCGTGAGCGCGATGAGCCAGGATTGCCCGAATCGCTGGGCCCGGTAGAACGCCAGCACCGGGTGCGACAGGTGACTCTGGAGGACCTCGGCCATCCATCGCTCGCCCTCACGCAGGCTGCCCCTGAGGATCTCGGAATGGTGGGGGTCGGTGTATCGGTGCAGCAGCCGGATGGCCGTGGGCGGGCTGCCGGCTCGCGAATGGAGCAGGAGGTTGCCGACCTCTCGCGCGGAATACGCCTGGTCCAGCAGCGGCATATAGGTGATCACTAGCCCGAGGAAGATGAAACCGGTCGCGGCCTCGACGATCATGAGGCCGCGATCGAGCGGGTCCGGGGAGACGATGTCGCCGAGCCCCAGCGTCAGGAAGGTTGAGCCGCTCATATAGAGCATCGATCCGAATCCCACCGGACCGATCGTCGAATGGAACTCGGCGCCCAGGCCGTAATAGATCAGCGCGAACGCGAAGATGATGAGGAACCCCCAGAGGATCAGCAGGAGCACCACCGAGAGCGGGCCGAAGAAGGCCAGGAAGCTCAGGCGGAGGTCCGGCGGCTGGAGCCGTTGAGCGATCACCGCCCAGAGCCGCCAGCTCCATTTGTAGAACCGGCCGGAGAGCCGCCGCATCGGGGCCACCGTGCGCGGCAGGACGATCGTCGCGAACGAGTCCCATAGGATCCCTATCCAGATCAGCACACCCATCGTACAGGAGAGGAATTTGAAGAGAGTGGTCATCGTGTTCCCGTGTTAAGGGCCGGCGAGAGATGCGTCCCGGATCGGTGCTCGCTGAGAACTCTACAAAGTGAGTGTCCGGATTTCTAACCACAGGCCACGGAGGACACAGAGAAGACAGAAACGTTTAACAGGATTCGGTTTCGGTCCGTTCCGCCGCAAGGGGCGATCCGAGACACGGTCACTCGATTCGCATTCGTGTTGGTATGCTCTCTGTGCTCGGTGACTCTGTGGTGAATAGGATTCGTTCAACCCCTATCGGGCGACATCGACGAGGGCCGCGACAATCTTAGGTGATGGACCGTCGGCCTGTCGACTGGCATTGGACGGCGGGAGGGGCGGCGCCTACGATGGGTAGGTCCAAATGGAAGGGCTGCGCGACCCGAAGGGCGGTTGCCGGTGGGTTCGAAAGCGGGAGTCGAACGGAAATCATGGCGGTCTCGCGATATCGGATGCTGGCGCTGGATGTGGACGGGACGCTGCTCGATCCCGACGGGACCTTGCGGCCCCGCACGGCGGAGGCGGTGGCCAGGGCGGCGCGGGCGGGCATGCGGCCGGTCCTCTGCACGGGCCGTCGCTATCGACGCGCCCGTCCGATCGCCGAGCTGCTCGGCCTGGACGCCCCGCTGGTGTGCAACTCGGGGGCCATCGTCAAGGAGCCGGCCGACCATCGCACGCTCTGGCGCGCCGACTTCGACCCCGAGTTGGCCGCCGAAGTCCTCGAGCTCTTCCGCGCCCACGATCATCCTTCGGTCGTCTTCACCGATCGCGACCCGGATGACTTCGACTTCATCATCCCGGCGTTCCCCACCGGCCGGAAGCCGTTCGACGACTACGTCGCCAAGAACCGCGAACACGCCGAGATCGATCCCAGCGGGCGCGGGGGTGCGGCCATCGGGGGCCTTCCCCTCGGTGTTCCGGACGGCGAGCCGCTGTATCATGTCTGCGCGATCGGCACGCGCGACCAGATGCTGGCCTTAGAAAGGGCGGCCCTGGATCGGATGGCCGGCCGAATCCAGACGTTCGTCCTGCGCACCTCGCGATACCTCGGAACAATGTGCGAAATTTTACGTGTGGATGCGAGCAAGTGGACTGCCGTCCTGCACCTGGCCGAGCTCTGGGGCATCGAGCCGGGTGAGATTTGCGCCGTGGGGGATGACGCCAATGACGTCTCGATGATCCGCAACGCCGGCCTGGGCGTCGCCATGGGGCACGCCCATCCCGAGATCCAGGCGGTCGCCGACCTGGTCACTGGCGGCCATGACGAGGACGGCGTGGCCATGCTCGTCGATGAGGTCTTGCTGGCATAGCGCGTGTTCGGTCTCGACCTCTGGCCTCGGGAAGCCTGGACCTTTCGCGCGATCCACGGCAGGCCGTCGGCCTCAGTATCTCCTCATCACCCGCCCGGCCAACCACGACGCAGGCGTGGCGGTGGCGGGTCAGCAGGACGCAGAGCCTGCCTGGGTCAAGATGAAAACCGTCCGGCTCCGGCAGACCTGCGAGCGGATGCCAGGCGACGACCACGTCAAACTCGAGCCCCTGGAGTTTATTCGCCGTCTCAACGACCACGCCGCCGAGACTTTGGGCGGCCAGTGCGATCCGCAGCACAGGGCCTTGTCGAACGCGGACGGCGTGCGTTGGATGTACCCGGCCCCGGTCAGGTCGGCGATGATCCTGGTTTCGAGCGCCTGTTCGGAGAAGGCTTTGCTCATGGGACCTGCCAGTCCTCGATGACGAGGCCAGGGACGCGGCTGAACTCGGTGGTGTTGTGCGTGACCAGCGTGCAGCCGTTTGCCTGGGCGGTGGCGGCAATCAACAAATCATTGCCACCGATCATCAGTCCGCGTGCGGTCAGGTCCGTCCGAATCGTGCCGTACTGCTCGGCGGCTGCATCATCGAACGGCAGGGAAGCGAACAGTTGCCGCAACTCCTCGACTCGCAAGGCCGTGTTGGCCCGGTGTGCCGGATCGGAGTGCTCGACACCGAACAACAGCTCCGCGACCACCACCGAACACAACACGATGTCCGTAGGGGCGTGGGTCTGAATCCGGGCCACGATCTGCGGCTGGTTGTTCCGCAGCCAGCCGATGCAGGTGTTGGTATCGAGCAGATACGTCACGACAGCGGCTCCCGTTCTTCCAGCGGGAGCTGGGGCGGTCGCTCGAACGTCGGATCGGTAATGCTCCCCGCCACCGATTGCACGCAGGCCGCCCACTCCTCCGCCGTCATCGCCTTGCGTGGCGATTCGATGACGACCCGAACGGGCTGATTGGCCTTGTCGATGCCCATCGGCACATCCAGATGCAGCGTGCCATCGGGGCCAGTCCGGGCTTCAATTACGATGCTGCTCATGTCGGTTCCTCCTCTGTCGTCATTCTACTTCGCCGCGAACGTCGATCTGCCCGGTGACGGCCGCCGAGATCGGGGCGGTGCGGTATTCCCCTAGCGCCCGCTAGTGCCTCGTCAATCGTGATTTGAGAAGTTGCGAGTCCCGGCTTCAGTCGGTCCTCTCCGCCTCAAGGCGGTACTCCAACCTAATCAATCGACGATTGACAGCCCACTCGTTGGTGCGACTCCCGGATCGTTCCCAATCGCTCCTTTCCTATCTTGTGCAATCTCCCTCTGACCGCGCACCAACTGGCGGGCGCTAGGGTTTTGAGTCCCGACTCATCAACTGCCTCGCGAAGAACTCCGTCATCTCGCGGAACTCCCGTTCCCGGGGATCTTCGTGCTTGGGGAAATCCTTGGAGTGGCGGACGAGGCATTCGACGCCCATCGGGTCGAGTTTGGCCTTGAGCGCCGCGCCGAAGCGGGGGTGATGGATCCCCTGCCCCGGCTTGGCGTCGGCGGGGAGGGGGCCATCGGGCTCGGCGTAGAAAAGGATCACGGGCGGGTCATCGGCCGTGGCGAAGTTGATCGGCGACGCCGCCTCATAAAGCTTGTGAGCGCGGGGTGAATCGAGCTCGGAATCCGCCAGGCCGTAGAACTGCTTGAGCGCCGAGTGCTCGTGCGCGCGGCCGCCGATGATCTGCTTGATGAACCGGGGGTCATACGACGTCTGGGCGCCGTCGAGGCCCAGGCAAGCGAGCCGGGTGCTCTGGCGGGCGACCGGGTCGGGGCTCCGGGGGTCGGCGAGGTCGTCGTGGAAGCCGATCCAGAGCGCAATCCCCGCGCCGGCCGAACTGCCCGAGGCGCCGATCCGGGCCGGGTCGATCCCGAACTCTTTTGCGCGGGACCGGAGGTACTGAATCGCCCGCGCACCGTCGAGCATCGGGCCGGGGAACGCGGCCGTATCCGACAGCCGATAATTCGCCGAGGCCACCGAGATCCCCTCGGACAGGCACCTCACGACCAGCCAGCCGGGGACGCTCGACTTGTCCCCAAGCCGGAATGCCCCGCCGTGGAAGAAGACGATCAGGGGCGCGGGTGCCGCTTTCCCCGCCCTCGATTTCGCCGTCCATAAGTCGAGGACATGACGCTCGTGAGGACCGTATCGGATATTCGCAAGGTCCGGCTTCGGCTTGGGGAAATCCGGCAGGAGCGGAGCCTGTGCCCAGCTCTTCCATGTCAGCACGACCAGCGCAGCCAGGAACCCCAGCGCCATCACCCGGCGCCGCGTCTGCGGACGAACCACCATCGATGCACCTCAAAGTGAGTACCGTCGTCGCGCGGGGCGTCGTCGAAGGTTCGGGCGATCTCGACGTAACGTGGCAGGCATCCGCGACTTCTGAGACATGGGATTCGGGATGCCCGTCCCACGCCCCGGAAGACTCGCCACCCAGACCCGTGCTCCGACCGACGCCACCTGATAATAGTTTACCCCACGGGAAGCTCGCGAGAGGATTTCCCGATCCAGGTCTCATCGCCGGCGCGCCGTTCTATCTTCTCTCTTGGGAGGTCGCGGGCTTCGATGTCGTACGTTCGCGTCGGGGTCGTCGATCCGTTCGGGCTCAACCGCGGGGATGGTGCTCGGCTCGCTCGGCGTGGCGTGCCAGGGAGGGGGACGATCCGCGCGGGGCCGGCCAGGCTGCTCAAGGACCGATGCTGCTATGTGGTATTCACGCCGTCGCTTCCCGATCCAGGCCCGTCGACACACGTCTCCTCGGCCCCGGCACGCGAGGTCACGTCGGCAGCGGGTCGCGCCGGGGTTGGAGCTGCTGGAATCGCGATGGCTCCTGGCCACGTTTACCGTGACCGACACGGCGGATAATGGGAGCAATTCGAACCCGACGCCCGGCTCGCTCCGCGCGGCGATCGTGGATTCCAACCAGGCGACTCCCGGCCCGAACAACATCGTGTTCGCCATCGACGCGTCGACCGCCGCCGAAGACAACGTGCCGGTCGCCGGCTTCGACCCTGATACCCAGACCTGGACGATCACGCCGGACGGTGCGCTGCCCACGATCACGACCCCCGTCGATATCGACGGGTTCACCGAAGCCAACGTCGGCGTCCCGTACCTTTACCCCGATGAGATCAGCTCCGCGTCCCAGACGCTCCAGGTCGGCGGTGCCACCGGCGGTACGTTCACCTTGACGACCGCGTCGCCGTTGCCGGCCGGCACGACATCGGCGATCCCTTATGACGCCACGGCCGACGAGGTCCAGGCGGCACTCGCGGCGATCATCGGTGCGAATAATGTTTCCGTCACCGGCGGGCCGCTGGGTAGTTCGGATGTCGTGATCGATTTCCAGGGTGATTACGGCGAGGAGGCCATTCCCGACCTGGTCGCCGACGGCAGTAACTTGACCGGAACGAACGGCCCGACCGTCGAGGTCGCGACGTCCGTCGTGGGCGGGGTCGTCGGGACACCGACGGAGATCGCCACGACGACGAACACCGAACAGGCTATCGACGGTAACAACGCCCAGGTGCGGATCATCATCGACGGCAGCGACGCGTCCGGAGCGACGGGCTTCGTCATCGACACCTCCGGCTCGATGCTCCGGGGGCTGATCATCGAGGGATTCAGCGTGGGCGTCGATATCCCGGATTCCATCGACGTCGGCGATTCGATCCAGGGGGACTTCATCGGAGACTATCTCCTCTACCCGGTCGATCCGAACACGGGCGATGCGCTGCCATCGCCCGACGGCGAGGAGATCGTGCGGACGGGTAATTCGCAGCAAGGGCTCATTATCAACGGCGCCAATACGACGCTCGGCGGCGCGGCGCCGCAGGACGATAATGTCATCGGCGGCAATGGGGCGGAGGGCGTTTGGCTCCAGGCCGGTGCCGTGGGCAGCCAGGTCCTCGGCAACCAGGTCGGCGTCCTGGGCCCGTCGGCATACGGCGTCTACTGGGGGGTCGCCAACAGTTCCGAAGGTGTACTCGTCCAGTCGTCGAGCGACCTGATCGGGGTGGACGGAGCAGGGAATATCATCTCGGCGAATGATGGAGACGGTCTCCAGGTCGACCAGGGCGCGACCCAGACCCAGATCGCCGCCAACCTCATCGGGACGGCCCCCGGCGGCGGATACCTCTTCGGCAACCCGAAGCCCGGCAACCACGGTGACGGCGTCGACATCATCGGCGCCGCGGATAACACGATCGGCGGCAGTTCGGCCGGCGCCGGCAATGCGATCTCGGCCAACGAGGGTGATGGCGTCGCCATCGGCGGTAGCTCGGCGACCGGCAACATCGTGTCATACAACCTGATCGGCGTCACCTACGATGGGAGCCAGGCGGAGGG
Organism: Isosphaeraceae bacterium; assembly: GCA_052148775.1. Lineage (GTDB taxonomy): Bacteria > Planctomycetota > Planctomycetia > Isosphaerales > Isosphaeraceae > CAVZRC01. The sequence continues at coordinate 41,396 of JBKQHM010000199.1, forward strand.
GAATTCCGACGACGGGCTCGCGGTCTCGTCGTCGCAGACTCAGATCGGGCCGGGGAACGTCATCTCGGCCAACCAGGTCGGGGTGGACATCACGGGCTCGACGACCTCCGGAATCACCGTGACCGGCAACCTGATCGGGACCGACGGCACGGGCGAGCTCGACCTGGGCAATGCCTTCGAGGGGGTGCTGATTGACGGCGCCAGCGGGGTCACGATCCAGGGGAATGCCGACGGCTCGCAGGTCATCTCCGGCAATACGGTTGGGATCGAGATCCTCGGGCCGAACGCCGCGAGCAACCTCATCGCGGGCGACCTGATCGGAACGGACAAGACCGGCTCGCTCCCGCTGCCCAATGCACAGCAAGGCGTCCTGATCGAAGGCGCGGCCGGCAACACCATCGGTGGCACCGGGACCACCAGCCGGAACCTGATCTCGGCCAATCACTGGGGAATCCAGATCGACGGTGTTCCCTCGGTAGACAACCTCGTGCTCGGGAATTATATCGGTACCGACATCAGCGGGCAAACTCCGCTCGGCAACGAGATCGACGGCGTGCTGATCAGCGGCGATGCCTCCGGCAACACAATCGGAGGGGCCGGCGCGAACGCGGCGAACACGATCGCCTTCAACACGGAGGTGGGCGTGGAGGTGCAGTCGGGGACGGGCGACGCGATCCTCTCTAACAGCATCTTCTCCAACGGCGGTCCCGGCATCGATCTGACTCCATCCGGCAACGACCAGCTCGCGGCCCCGACGATAACGGCCGCGATGCCCAACGTGGCGACCAGCTCCACCAACATCCAGGGGACCTACTTCGCCCAGCCCGACTCGACCTTCCTGATCCAGTTCTTCAGCAATACTTCGGCCGACTCCTCGGGCGTCTACGAGGGTCAGGCCTTAATCGGATCGATCGACGTCAGCACCGGGGCCAACGGCGATGTCCAGCAAGCCGGCAACGTCGCCGGGGACTTCTCCGTCAGCCTGTCGACGCTCGTCGCCTCGGGGTCCTGGATCACGTCGACCGCCACGTACCTGGTGACCACGCTGGGCAGTCCCTCGCTTCATGTCGGGGATACCTCCGCGTTCACGGCCGACGCGGTCATCGCCGAGCCGGTCAGCCGGTTCATCGTGACCAGCACCGGCGACACCATGGCGCCGGGGACGCTCCGCTACGCCATCACCGAGTCGAACGAGAACCCCGGCACGAGCATCGCCTCGCCGAACCAGATCGCCTTCCAGATCCCGGGGAGCGGTCCGCAGACGATCGAGCTGCAATCCCCGCTCCCGGCGATCACCTCGCCCGCGATCGTCGACGGATACAGTCAGTCCGGTTCCGTCGACAACACCGAGGCCGCCGCCGATAACGCCACGATCCTGATCCAGATCGATGGCTCCTCGATCCCCTCAGCGTCGTATCCCGAGGCCGACGGCCTGGACATCCAGGCGTACAACTGTACCGTCGATGGCCTGAGCATCACCGATTTCAGCGGGTCGGGCATCGCGCTGGAGCCGCCCGCCGATCCGGTCCCGCCGTTCGGCGCCATCGGCGACGACGTCTGGGGCGACTGGATCGGGCTATCCCCGGCGGGCTCAGTCCAGGCCAATCTCGAGGCCGGCGTGATCGTGGCCAGCTCGAACAACAAGATCGGCGGCACGCTGCCTGGCGGCCGCGACGTGATCCAGGGGAACGGCGAGGCGGGCGTCATCCTGTACGGTACCGATGGGACGGGAAACCTCGTCCAGGGCGACTTCATCCTCGACAACGGCGGCGATGGCGTGCTCGTCCTCTCGGGCAACAATCAGGTCGGCCAGCCGGTCGGCTCGCAGACCGCGGGAGGTGGCGACGTCATCTCGGGCAACCATTCCAACGGCGTGTTCATCCTGGGTTCCGCGGCCCAGGGCAACATCGTCGCCAACGACCTGATCGGCACGACACCCGACGGCACCGAGGGCCTGGGCAACCAGGGGGACGGCGTCTTGATCGAGAATGCGCCGGGGAACGTCGTCGGGGGAACGGCCGCGAACATGCTGAACGTCATCGCCGGCAACGACGGTGAGGGCGTGATGATCGAGAACGACCAGGGGGACGCCCTGCCCGACGTCCCGAGCCAGGTCACCAACGCGTTCGCGGAGGCCGGTTACTCGGTCGACGCCTCGCCCGACGGCGCGACGGCCAACCGCGTTCAGGGCAACTGGATCGGCTTCGACTCCAACGGCGAACTGGAGCTGCTGCCGAACACCGACGGCGTCTTCATCGCGTCGTCCGGCAACACGATCGGTGGTACTACGGCCGCGGCCCAGAATATCATCATCGCGAACGATCGCGATGGCGTCGTCGTCTCGGGCGACCGGCTCGATTCCGGCAACAATTCGCTGGGCACGATCCGGAACGCCGAGCCCGTCCTAAACGTGATCGCCGGCAACTTCATCGGCACCCAGGGTGGCGCCGACAGCTACGGCAACACCCTCGATGGCGTCTTTCTCGACGGGGCGTCGGGCAACACGATCGGCGGATCGGCGAGCGGCAGTCTGAACGTCATCTCGGGGAATAACGTCGGGATCGCGATCGAGTCGGGCGGGGCGAACGTCGTGATCGGCAACGACGTCGGCACGACCTCGGACGGCTCGCAACCCCTGCCCAACGCGACCGACGGCATCGCGATCGCCGCCTCCTCCGCGAACACGATCGGCGGGGCGGTCCCGGGTGATGGTAACGTCATCTCGGGGAACAAGGTCGGCGTTCACATCACGGAGTCGGGCTCGTCCGGCAACGTCCTCTGGGGCAACCTGATCGGCACCGACGCCCAGGGGACGGACCCGGTCCGCAATACCAGCGATGGCGTACTCATCGACGCCGGCGCCTCGAATAACACGATCGGCGGGACTGGGTCCGGCGAGGCGAACACCATCGCCTTCAACACCGGCGACGGCGTCCTGGTGGTCTCCGGCGATGGCGATGCGATCCTCACGAACGCCATCTTCTCCAACGGCCTGATCGGGATCGCCCTGGGCGACGGGGCCAACGATTCCATCCAGCCCCCGACGCTCACTGCCGCACTCCCCGACACCTCCCTCAACTCGACCGACATCCAGGGGACTTATACCGGCCAACCGAGCTCGACGTACCTGATCCAGTTCTTCAGCAACACCGCGGCCGACCCGTCGGGCAAGTACGAGGGCCAGACCTTCATCGGCTCGACGACGCTGAAGACCAACGCGAGCGGTCAGATCGTCGGCGACCCGACCGGTACCTTCTCGGTGGACCTCGGCACGGTCGTCGCAGCGGGCTCCTGGATCACCGCGACCGTGACCTTCCTCTCCCCCCCGCCCGACCCGTCGGGCTTCACGGGCGGCGACACGTCGCCGTTCTCCGCCGCATCTGAAGCCATCAATCCCTTCCTCGTCACCAGCACGACGGATACCGACTCAGTTGGTACGCTTCGTTATGCGATCACCTATTCGAACGCCAATCCGAGCCCCAGCGCCTCGACCCCCAACCAGGTCGAGTTCCAGATCCCGGGGGGCGGCTTGCAGACGATCGAGCTCACCTCGATCCTGCCGACCATCGCGAGTCCGCTGGTCATCGACGGCTACAGTCAGCCCGGATCCAGTACCAACAACTCGTCCGAGTTCCTGTCCCCCGACACCGACGACGACCAGGAAACCGACATCGCGACGATCACCGTGCAGCTCGATGGCTCGCAGATCGATGGCAGCGGCGTCGACGGCCTGGTGGTCGCGGCGCCGGGCTGCACGATCGACGGCCTCAGCATCACGGGATTCGGCGGCGCCGCGATCGCCCTGGAGCCCGTGCCGGTGGGTTCCACCATCACCGGGTCGCTCGGCGACACCGTCTGGGGCAACTTCATCGGTGTGAGCCAGTTCAACCCGAGGAACTTCAACCTCGTCGATCCCGCCAACAACTCCGACGCCGATGGCGTTGGGATCCTGATCGACAGCCCGAACAACGTCATCGGCGGGACGAGTCCCTTCGACCGCAACCTGATCCAGGGGAACACCGGCGACGGCGTGATCGTCTACGGTTCCCAGGGTACGGGCAATGCCATCGCGTCGAATTTCATCCTGGACAACGGGGGAGACGGCGTGCTGCTGCTCTCGGCCGACAACCAGGTCGGCGAGGCGAGCGGCCAGGGGCCCGCCGGCGCCGGGAACGTGATCTCGGGCAATCAGGGAAACGGCGTCCACATCCTCGACCCCGCCGCGCGGGGCAATGCCGTCGCCAACAACGAGATCGGCGTGCAAATCGGCCTGGCCGGCCTTCGCGTCCCGATCCTGGGGACCCAGGCCCGCGCCAATGCGGGCGCCGGCGTCCTGATCGAAGATGCGCCCGCCAACGTCGTCGGCGGTCAGATCGCCGATTCCGGCAACGTCATCGGCGGCAACACCGGCGACGGCATCGTCATCGAGAACTCTGTCAACGGGACCATCCCCAGCATCGTGATCCCCTCGCCCACGAGCACAAGCAACACGGATGGCACCGGGAACATCGTCCAGGGGAACGACGTCGGGTTCAACGAACGCAACAGCGCGGTCCAGACGATCCCGAACCTGGACGGTGTGTTCATCGCCTCGTCGGGGAACCTGGTCGGCGGGAACGCGACGGCCGCCCAGAACCTCATCGTCGCCAACCTCCGCAACGGGATCACGATCGCCGGCGTGTCGCTCGACGCCTACAACAATCAAGTGGGAGCGATCCCGAACGCGAATCCGGATTCGAACGTCGTCGAGGGCAACTTCATCGGGACGGTATCCGGTAGCGACGAGTATGGAAACAGGTCCGACGGGATCTTCCTCGATGGTGCCGCCGACAACACCCTGGGTGGCAGCACCAGTGCCGCGGCGAATGTCATCTCGGGCAATACCGCCGACGGCGTGGAGATCCAGTTGGGCGGGGAAAACCTCGTCGCGGCCAACGTGATCGGGACGACGTCGAGCGGATCATCATCGCTGGGCAACGGCACCGACGGCGTCTCGATACTGAACTCCCCCGCCAACATCATCGGCGGTACGACCTCCAGCTCGGGCAACGTGATCGCGGGCACCGGCAACGGCAACGGCGTGGAACTCAGCGGGGCGAACGCGACCGGCAACGTCCTGTGGGGCAACTCCATCGGCACCAACTCCGACGGCGCCGACCTGCTCGGCAATTCCGGCGACGGCGTTGCGATCGACACCGGCGCGTCGAACAACACCATCGGCGGCACGCTCGCCGGCGCGGGCAATACGATCGCGTTCAACGCCGGAGCGGGCGTCGGGATCAGCTCGGGCACGGGCAACACGATCCTCTCGAACGCGATCAAGTCCAATGCCCAGCTCGGGATCGTCCTGAGCGGGACCGGCAACGATGCACAGGCGGCCCCGACCCTCGCGGCGGCTGTCCCTACCGCCGCCACCACGATTCTGGAAGGAAGCCTCACGTCCGTCCCCGGCACGACGTTCCTGGTCCAGTTCTTCAG